>JALDYL010000154.1:0-10964 GCA_032153965.1 Achromobacter sp.
GGACCGTGGCCCTGAGCGCGGGCGCCGGCGAGCAGGAGGCGCGGGCCCGCGCCCGCGCCTATGAAGCGGCGGGCGCGGACGCCATCCTGATCCATTCCAAACAGAGTACGCCCGACGAGATTCTGTCGTTCGTGGCCGCATGGCAAGGCTGCGCGCCGCTGGTGTTGGTGCCCACCGCCTATCCGCAATTGCGCGAATCCGACATCCAGGCGCTGGGCAAGGTGGGTTTGGTCATCTATGGCAACCACGCCATCCGCGCCGCGGTGGGAGCGATGCGGGACGTATTCGCCCGCATTCGCCGCGATGGCGGCATCCACCAGGTGGACGCTGGCCTGCCCACGGTCAAGGAGATCATTGCGCTGCAGGGCGATGCCCGCATGCGGGAGCTGGAGCGCCGCTACCTGAAGTAAGCGGGACGCGTTGCGCGCGGGGGGCGCTAGCGTTTACGCTAGGCGACCCGCCGCGGACTTCAGGCGTCGCAGGCGGGCTAAATCAGAAAGCAGATGCCAAGGGACAAGAAAGAATGATGCAGGGGGGGATGAGCGTCGCGCGCCGGTTGTTCGGTTCGTGGGTGGACGAAGTCAATGCGCGGACCTTGCGCGCGGATGCGACGGCGGGCTTGCTGGGCGCGCTGCTGGTGCTGCCGCAGGGCGTGGCGTTCGCCATGCTGGCCGGCCTGCCGCCCGAATACGGCCTGTATTCGGCCATCGTGCCCTGTATTGTCGCGGCGCTCTTCGGATCCAGCCGCCATGTCATGTCCGGCCCGACCAACGCCAATTCGCTGGCGCTGTATGCGGTGCTGACGCCGCTGGCGGTCGCCGGCAGCCAGGGCTACATCCAGCTGGCGCTGGCCGTGACCGTGCTGGTCGGGCTGATGCAATGGCTGGTGGGCACGCTGAAGCTGGGTTCGCTGGCGCATTTCATCTCGCCTTCGGCGCTGTTCGGCTTCACCAGCGGCGCGGCCCTGCTGATCGCCGTGCATGCGCTGAAGGACGCCCTGGGCATGCCGGCGCCGGACGCGCACGGCGCGGGCGCCTTGCTGGCCAGCCTGGCGATGAATATCGGGCAGGTGCACTGGGGCGCCTTGCTGGTGACGCTGACGACCCTGGCCGTGGCCTTGCTGGTTCGGCGGCTGGACAAGCGCAAGCCCTACATGTTGGCGGGGCTGGCGGCCGGGGCGCTGGCGGCTGCCGCCTTCAACGCGCTGACCGACGGCGCGCCGGTGTCCGTGCTGGGCGCGCTGGCCCAGCCCTGGCCGCCTTTCCATATCCCCAGCGTCGACTGGCGCGCCTTGCCCGAACTGCTGAGCGTGGCCTTCGCGCTGACCATCGTGGCGCTGGCGCAGTCCATTTCCATCGCCAAGGCCGTGGCCACGCGTTCCGGCCAGCGCATCGACGCCAACCGCGAGTTCGTGGGGCAGGGGCTGTCCAATATCGTGGGCGGGTTCTTTTCCTGCTATCTGTCCTGCGGATCGCTCAATCGCTCGATTCCCAACTACGAGGCCGGCGCCAAGACGCCGCTGGCTTCCGTGTTCTCGGCCTTGTTGCTGGTGGCGCTGGTGGCCTTGTCGGCGCCGCTCCTGGCCATGATTCCGCACGCCGCGATCTCCGGGCTGCTGCTGCTGGTGGCCTGGACCCTGTTCGACATTCCGCGCTGGCGGCAGCTCGTGCGCACCCAGCGCGGCGAAGCGGTCATCGCCGCCGCCACTCTGGCGGCCACCATCACCATACGCATGGAAGTGGCGATCCTGCTGGGCACGGTGTTGTCGCTGATGGTCTACCTGCACCGCACCTCGCGGCCCGCGATGCGCACCATGGGCTTCGACTCGCGCGGCCTGGAGCGGCGCTTCGTGGTGTTGGAGCACGCGCCGGATGCCTTGCCGGAGTGCCCGCAACTGAAGCTGCTGCGCATGGAAGGCTCGGTCTATTTCGGCGCCGCCACGCACGTGGCGCAGCGTTTGCACGAACTGCGCGCGGCGCCCGGCGCGCCGCGCCATCTGCTGGTGATGGCCAAGAGCATGAACTTCATCGACATGGCGGGCGCGCAGGTCTGGGAAGACGAACTTGCCGCCAGGCGGGCCATGGGCGGCGATCTGTACTTCCACCGCCCGCGGCCGGAAGTGCTGGACATGTGGCGCCGCACGGGCTTCCTGCAGCGTCTGGGCGAAGATCACATCTTTCCCGACAAGGCCACCGCGCTGCATACGATCTACGCCAAGCTGGATCGTGGCATCTGCGACGGATGCCAGGCCAAGATCTTCTGGGAATGCCGTCCCAACGGGCTGAAGGACGACTGAGGCCGCGTGCGCGGCGGGCTCAGGCCGGCTGCGGCGCTTCCGTGCCCAGATAGGCCGCGCGGACCCGTTCGTCGGCCGCGATCGTTGCGGGTTCGCCCTCGGCCAGCAGGCTGCCGCGCACCAGCACCGCGATGCGGTCGGCGTGCTTGAACACCACATCCAGGCTGTGCTCGGTGAACAGGACCGCGATGCGCTGGGTGTCGGCCAGCGTGCGCGTCAGGCGCATCAGCGCGTGGCGTTCGTTGGTGGCCATGCCTGCCGTGGGCTCGTCCATCAGCAGCAGGCGCGGTTGGTGCGCCAGCGCCATGGCCAGCTCGACCCGTTTGACGTCGCCATAGGCAAGGGTGCCGCAATGTTCGTGCGCCTTGTCCGCCATCTGCACTTGCGATAGCAGCGACATGGCCTCCTCGGCCGCGTGCCGCGTGGCCCGGCGCCACGGGTTCAGCAGCAGCCGGTCGCGCGACAGCAGCGCCGTCTGCACGTTCTCGCGCACCGTCATGGAGCGGAAGGTGGCCGCGGTCTGGAAGGTACGTCCCACGCCCAGGCGGCAGATTTTGCCGGCCGACAGGCCCACCAGTTCGCGGCCGTCCAGCAGGACCGAGCCCGAGTCGGGCCGCAACTGGCCGCCCAAGGCGTTGAAGCAGGTGGACTTGCCCGCGCCGTTGGGGCCGATCAGCGCCAGCATCCGGCCCGCTTCCAGCGTGAAGGACACGCCGGCCAGCGCGTCGATGCCGCCGAACGATTTGCGCAGGTCCCGGACTTGCAGCAGGGGAGGCGTGCTCATGCGCGCCTCCTGTTCCAGCTTGCGGCAAGGCGCGCGGCGGCGCCTGCCAGGCCCTCGGGAAAGGCCATGACCAGGGCCAGGATGGCCAGCCCCAGGACGGCGTGCCAGTACTCGGTGCTGCGCGCGGCGGTGTCCTGCAGCCAGGTGTAGGACGCCGCGCCCACCAGCGGGCCGGCCAGCGTCTGCAGACCGCCCAGCAGCACCATGACCAGCCCGTCCACGGACCGGCTTACCGCCAGCGTGTCGGGCGCGATGCTGCCCTTGGAAAACGCATAGAGCGAGCCCGCCAGGCCGGCGGCGAAAGAAGCGGCCACGAAGCCGGCCCATTGCACGCGCCGCGTGTCCATGCCCAGCGCCTCGGCGCGCAAGGACGAGTCGCGCACGCCGCGCAGCGCATAGCCCAGCGGCGAGAATGCCAGGCGGCGCAGCCAGGCGATGCCGGCCACGCAAAGCGCCAGCGTCAGGTAATAGAACCAGGGGCCCTGGGCGAGCCAGGCCGACGGCCATAGCCCGATCAGGCCGTTGCTGCCGCCGGTCACGTCATCCCATTGGTAGGCCAGCGCCCAGAGAATCTGCGCCACCGCCAGGGTCAGCATCGCCAGGTACACGCCGGACAGGCGCACGCAGAACCAGCCGAACAGCAGGGCGCCCAGCGCCGCCGCGAAGGGGCCCAGCAATAGCGCCGCTTCCATCGGCACGGCCGCCAGTTTCAGGAGCAGCGCGGCGCCGTAGGCGCCCAGGCCGAACCAGGCGGCATGGCCGAAGGAGGTCATGCCAGCCAGCCCGGTGAGGAAATGCAGGCTGGCGGCAAACAGCGCGGCAATGAGAATTTCGGTCAGCAGGATGCCCAGATACGGGCTGTGCGCGGCCGCCACCGGCGCCAGCGCCAGGAGCGCCAGCAGGGCGCCATAGGCCAGCCGCAGGCCGCGGCCGGCGGGGGCGATAGGGCGCTCCGGCGCGGCGCTGTGGGATGCCGGTTCGGGCGGCTTGCCCAGCAGGCCCCAGGGCCGCACGACCAGCACCACGGCCATCACGGCGAATTCGGCCAGCAGCGTGAGCTTGGACAGGTTGAAGAGCCAGGGACCGATCTGCACCTGTCCCAGGAACACGAACAGCGCCTTGACGGAGCAGATCAGCAAGGCGGCCAGGAAGGCGCCGGGAATCGAGCCCAGGCCGCCCACCACTACCACCACGAAGGCGCTGGCGATGATTTCCAGGTCGAGGCCGAGCGTGGCGGGCACGCGCGGCGCCGCCAGCGCGCCGCCCAGGCCAGCCAGGAACGCGCCCAGGGTGAAGGCGGAGGTGAACAGCCAGGCCTGGTTCACGCCCAGCGCGGCCAGCATCTTGCGGTTTTCCGCCGCCGCCCGCAGCAGCCGGCCCCAGCGGGTGCGCATCAACAGCAGCCACAGCAGACCCAGCACCACGGGGCCGGCGGCGATCAGCAGCAGGTCGTATTCGGGATAGCGCCGGCCCAGGATCTGCACGGCGCCGGACAGGCCGGGCGCGCGCGCCGCGAACAGGTCTTCCGGCCCCCAGATGGCCAGCGCGGCGTCGCCGATGATGAGCACCAGCGCAAAGGTGGCCAGCAGCTGGAACAGTTCGGGCGCCTGGTACAGGCGTCTGAGCACCAGCCATTCCGCGGCTGCGCCGATGAGGCCCGTGGCCAGCGCCGCCAGCAGCAGTCCGGCCCAGTAGCCCGCGCCGTCGCCGAAGTAGTTGGTGAAGGTCCAGGCCAGATAGATGCCCAGCATGTAGAACGAGCCGTGCGCGAAGTTCACCACGCGGGTGACGCCGAAGATCAGCGACAGGCCGGCGGCGACCAGGAATAGCGCGCTGGCGTCCGCCAGCCCATTGAGCAGCTGCAGCAGCAGCCCGGACAGGTTCATCAGTGCGCCGGACGCATCTTGCGCACTTGCTCGTCAGGCGGCTGCAGGCGGGCGCCGTCGATGTAGGCGAAATCCTTCATGATGCCCTTGCCGTCTTCCACCGCGGTCACGCCCACGTACACGCCCATGGTCGACTGGTGGTCGATCTTGCGGTACTGGATGGGGCCGTAGGGCGTGTCCACCTTCAGGCCGGCAAACGCGTCGACCAGCTTTTCGGTGTCCACCTCGCCCGCCGCCTTCAGGCCCTGGGCGATCGACATGAGGGACGCGTAGCCCACCACCGAGCCGACCTTGGGCGTTTCGTTGTAGCGCTTCTTGTAGGCTTCGACGAAGGCGGTATTGGCCGGCGTGTCGATGGCGTACCAGGGGTAGCCGGTGACGATCCAGCCCGTGGGCGTGTCGGCGCCCAGAGGTTCCAGGTATTCGGGTTCGCCGGACAGCACCGATACCACGGCGCGGTTTTCGAACAGGCCGCGGGTATTGCCTTCGCGCACGAAGCGCGTCAGGTCGGCGGCGAACAGCACGTTGAAGATCGCGTCCGGCTTGGCGTCCGCCAGTGCCTGCACCACAGCGCCGGCGTCCACCTTGCCCAGCGGCACGGCCTGCTCGGCGACGAATTCCACGTCGGACTGGAACGAGGCCATCATGGCCTTGAAGGTGGCCACGGCGGACTGCCCGTATTCATAGTTGGGATAGACGATGGCCCAGCGCTTCTTGCGCAAGGCCAGCGCCTTGGGGGCCAGCGCCGCCACGTGCATCCAGGTGGAGGGGCGCAGGCGGTAGGTATAGCGGTTGCCGTCCTGCCAGGTGATCTTGTCGGTGAGCGGCTCGGCGGCCAGGAAGAACACCTGCTGCTGCTTGGCGAAATCCGTCAGCGCCAGGCCGGTGTTGGACAGGAAGCCGCCGAACAGCAGCTCGACCTTTTCGCGCGCCAGCAATTCCTGGGCCGCGCGCACCGAATCACCGGGGTTGCCGTTGTCGTCGCGCGAGATCACTTCCAGTTTTCTGCCCAGCACGCCGCCGCCGGCGTTGACCTCTTCCAGCGCCAGTTGCCAGCCCTTTTTATAGGGGCCCAGGAAGGCGGGAATCGCCTTGTAGCTGTTGATCTCGCCGATGCGGATGGGCGGCTCCTTGTCCTTGCCCGAGGCGGCGGGAGTCAGCGCCAGGGCCAGGAGTGCCGGCGCCACGGCGCGGCGCAACAGGGTAAGGCAGGGACGGAACATGGCAGGGATCGCGTGGAGAGGGAGTCTGGCGCTTCGAGGCGGCCGGAGGTGGCGGTCCAATTGAAACACGCGCATTCGGCGCTGGGCAACCGGGAAACGGGCCCAAAGCGGTTGACGCTCCTGATGCCGCCCCTTACATTATGGGAACGATCGTTCCAGTTAAGCGGATTGCCATGCGCGCCAAAGAGTTCGAGCCCGACGAAATTGCCGATGCCGCCATGCAGGTGTTCTGGCAACGCGGCTACGCCGCGACCTCCATCCAGGATCTGGTCGAAAGCACTGGCCTGTCGCGCAGCAGTCTCTACAGCACCTTCGAGAGCAAACACGGGCTGTATCAGCAGGCGCTGCGCCGCTATCAGGCCTTGACCATGACGAACGTGGAGTTGCTGTCCGGGCCCGGTACGCCGCAAGCGCTGATTCGACAATTGCTGCTACGCGTTGCCGATGATGAGCTGGCTGACGGACGACAGCGCGGCTGCCTGGTCGCCAACGCCACGCTGGAACTCGCCGGCCACGACGAAGCCGTGGCCGATCTGGTTGGGTACAACTTTCAACGCATGCAAAAGGCCCTGGAGGCGCTGATCCGGCGTGGGCAGCAGGCGGGCGATGTCGCGGCCGACAAGAATCCGCGCGCCTTGGCGCGCTTCTTCGTCAATACCATGCAGGGACTGCGGGTGCTGGGCAAGGGCAGCCCCCTCCCGCAACGCCGGCAATGGCTGATGGAAGTGATTGAAGTGGCGCTCGACACGCTGTAGGCGCAACCCTTTGCCGCGGCGCACGCGCGCCAGGCCTGGGGTTTTTATTTGGCCATTACTGGAACGGTCGTTCCAAATATTTCTTACTGCATCATCAAGGACTTCGCATGAGCATCGACACATCATCCGCGATCGTCGCGCCCGGAGCCGGCCAAACGGGAGGGCCGGCGGGCCAGGCCTGCGGCCTGCCTGTCTGGCGGCTGCTCGCCTTCACCATGGCTGGCTTGCTCGCCATCATGACCGAGACCATGCCGGCCGGCTTGTTGCCGCATATCGGCCGGGGCCTGGGGGTCTCGGAATCCTTGGCGGGGCAGTTGGTGACGCTGTACGCGCTAGGAGCGGTGCTGGCCGCCATTCCGGTGATCGCGGCCACGCGCAGTTGGAACCGGCGTCCGCTATTTCTGATGGCCATCGGCGGTCTGCTGGTGTTCAACAGCGTTACCGCGCTGTCTTCCCATTACGGACTGACGCTGGCCGCGCGCTTTATCGCCGGCATGGCGGCCGGGGTGCTCTGGGGGCTGCTGGCTGGCTATGCCCGGCGCCTGGTGCCGCCGCACTTGCAGGGGCGGGCATTGGCCATCGCGGGCGTAGGCCAGCCGATTGCCCTGGCCATCGGTGTGCCGCTGGGGACTTGGCTGGGCACTCTGTTCGACTGGCGTGGGGTGTTCTGGATCATGTCGGTGCTGGCGTTGTTTCTGTATGCCTGGGTGCGGCTGGCGGTGCCGGACTTCACGGGGCAGTCGGCCGGGCAGCGTCTGCCCATCCGGCGTATCGTGGCGCAGCCGGGCATCCGTCCGGTGCTGTTTGCGCTATTCGCCTGGATGCTGGCGCACAACATGCTCTACACCTACATCGCGCCATTTATGGCGTCGGTGGGGTTGGGCGAGCGCGTCGATGCGGTGCTGCTGCTGTTTGGCGTGGCATCCTTCGTGGGCATCTGGATCACCGGCTTGCGGGTCGATCGCTGGTTGCGCGCGCTGACCCTCTCGAGCCTGGCCTTATTCGCCTTTGCCGTCTTGTTGCTCGGCTTCTCCGGAGGTTCGTCCGGCCTCGTGCTGACCGGTGTCGCGGTTTGGGGGCTGACCTTCGGCGGCGCGCCGACGCTGCTGCAAACCGCGTTGGCGGATACGGCCGGCGATGCGGCGGATGTCGCGCAGTCCATGCTGGTGACTGTCTTCAACCTGGCCGTGGCTGGCGGCGGCCTGGCGGGAGGCGTGTTGTTGGAGCGCCTGGGGCCGGCCTCCTTGCCTTCGGCCCTGATTGCGCTGGCGCTGCTGGCGTTGATGGTGGTGTGGTCGGCCAGGGCGCATGGCTTCCGGCCTGGCCACCGGATTGTGGCGCCATGATCGGAGCGCGCATGACGACATGGCGCAAGGTCAGCCGGGGGACTTTTGGATTCGGGGAGTGACGATGCCAGACACTTTTCTTGCCGACATTCCCCTGGGGGCGCTAGCCACGAAAATGTTCGCCACCGCATTTGTCGTGATCGCCGTTTCCTGGGCGGTAGGCGTCTTCGGCCCCGTCATCGGCGGCGCGTTGGCAGGGCTTCCTGTCATCCTCGGGCCTGGCTTCTACTTCCTGGGCGCGCAGGCGCCTTCTGCCTACCTCGCGCAGGCGGCGTCATATGCATTGCTTTCGCTTTCCGCGACGCAGTGCTTTCTACTGTCCTACATCGCGACCGCGGAAAGAAAGCCGCCCTGGTTCTGCCTGGCCTGTGCCATGGGAGCGTGGCTGTGCGCCGCGGCCCTGATCCGGCTGTTGCCGGCACAACCAATGGCGGGAGTCCTGCTATTCGGATCGGCAACCGTGATCTGCCTGCGCGCAGGCCGGCGGTTCGTCATGCCGGTGACCATGAGCCGGGGGCGTGCGGGCCTGGGTGTGCTCGCCGCGCGTGGCGTTCTCGCGGGGGCGCTCGTCGCCATCGTCACCAGCGCGGGCCTGCAGCTGGGTTCGACGGGGGCTGGGCTCCTGCTGGCGTTTCCCATCGGGTACACCGTGGTGGCGGTGACCGTGCACCAGAAGCATGGCAGTGCGGCCGTCATCGCGATGCTGTACGCCGCATTCCTGGGCACGATCAGCCTGGCGGGCTTTTGCGTGGCGCTGGCGAAGGCGGCCCCTTACTGGACGGCCAATGCCGCGCTTGGCGGCGCTTTGGCGACGTCGGTTCTCATCACGCTGGTTCTCATCCTGTTGCGCAATACCCGGGCGATCCGCGCATAGTCCAGGAGGCGCCAACCTGGCGCTGGGGGGGCTTCAATGGAGAGAGGAAACGAAAAAAAGCCCTGCGATGCAGGGCCTTCTTCGTCTTGCGGGAAAACCGGCTGAATTACTTCAGCTTGGTTTCCTTGTAGTCAACGTGCTTGCGAGCGACCGGATCAAATTTCTTGATCAGCATCTTCTCGGGCATGTTGCGCTTGTTCTTGGTGGTCGTGTAGAAATGACCCGTGCCGGCAGTCGACTCGAGCTTGATCTTTTCGCGGATACCTTTGGCCATGTCGTGCTCCTAGTATGTAGATTGGCGGGGAGGCCGATTAGGCCATTTCGCCGCGGGCACGCATTTCGGCCAGCACGGCGTCGATGCCGTTCTTGTCGATCGTGCGGATGGCCTTGGCCGAAACACGCAGGCGGACCCAGCGGTTTTCGCTTTCAACCCAGAACCGGCGCGATTGCAGGTTGGGCAGGAAGCGACGCTTGGTCTTGTTGTTCGCGTGCGAAACATTGTTGCCCACCATCGGGCCTTTGCCGGTCACTTGGCATACGCGTGCCATGGATGCACCTCTTTAGGTCGTTCTTTTGTCGCGCATCGCTTGGGGGGTAGACAGGGTTTCAGCCGCCGGGCTGTACAGGCGCTTGCGCTGCCTTTGCCGGCCACCCAGTCTTAGTGGATGAGGGGGGATCGGAATGGCCTTCAAAGCCCAGTCTGGTCCGCCCCAGTGCTTATACCCGCTGCCTGCCACCCGACGAATTCTTGGAAGAATCTCTGGGATTTCCTTGGGGAATCGCCAGACGCTGCGCGGTTGGGGTCAGAGTGCTGAACTACAAAGCATAGTAGTCCGGCACGGGAAACTTCATGTGAAGACTTAGATTCTAATACGAAAAGCGTAATTAAATCAAGCAGGCAGCCTACTTGGTGTGCGATTGCGCCACGCGGCCCGAGATCCAGGACAGGCAGGCGCAGGCCGCCAGCGTGGTCGTCAGGGGCAGGGCGCTGTCGGTCTGCCAGGCGCTGACGGCGAAACCGGCCAGCGCGCCGCAGGACAATTGCAGCGTTCCCAACAGCGCCGAAGCCGCGCCCAGCCGCTTGCCCTGGTCCGCCAGCGCCAGCGCCGCCGAATTGGGATTCACGAAGCCCTGGCTGCCCATGTAGCAGATCAGGCACAGCATCAGCAGGGGCAGGGTCATCCAGCCGGCCAGCGTCAGCGCGACGGCGGCCAGGCTGGCGCAGGCCAGCGAGGTCAGGGCGCGGCGTTGCAGCTGGCGCGGCGTGTAGGTGCGCAGCAGGCGGGCGCTGATCTGCGAGCAGACGATGAGCGACAGCGCGTTGGTGCCGAACAGCAGGCCGTAATACTGAGGGGCCACGCCGTAGAGTTCGATGAAGACGCGCGGCGAGCCGATGATGTACGCAAACATGCCCGCCTGGCCGAAGCCGCCGGCCAGGCTGTGCGCCATGAAGCCGCGATGGGCGAACAGGTCGCGGTAGTTGCGCAGTATGGTGTGCCAGCGCAGCGGCACCACGCGCTCGGGCGCCAGCGATTCCTTCATGATCAGGATGACGGCGGCCATCAGCATCGCGCCGCCCGCCAGCATGACCCAGAACAGGCTGCGCCACGAGGTGATGGCCAGCAACTGGCCGCCGGCCAGCGGCGCGAGGATGGGGGCGAGGCCCATGATGAGCATCAGCAGCGACATCGCGCGGGCTGCCTCATGGGTTTCGTAATGGTCGCGGATGACCGCGCGCGGGATCACGATGCCGGCGGCGCCGCCCATGGCCTGCACCACGCGCCAGCCGGTCAGCGCTTC
>JALDYL010000155.1:0-10925 GCA_032153965.1 Achromobacter sp.
GCAGGAAGCGCATCAGCACCAGCAGCACCGCGGCCCAGTAGCCGATCTGCTCATACGAGGGGATCAGCCCGATCAGGATGGTGGGCACGCCCATCAGCAGCAAAGTGATCAGCAACATGGATTTGCGGCCGATCTTGTCGCCGTAATGGCCGAAGATCACGCCGCCCAGCGGCCGCGCGAAGAAGCCCACGGAATAGGTGGCGAACGCCGCCAGCGTGCCCGTCAGCGGATCGAAGGATGGAAAGAAGATCTTGTTGAAGATCAGCGCGGCGGCAGTGCCGTAGAGGAAAAAGTCGTACCACTCGATGGTGGTGCCCATCATGCTGGCCAGTCCGGCCGTCACATAATCGCGGCGCGAACGCGCAGCCGCAGGCTTGGTCGTCATCATCATGACTCCCCGAAAAAAGTGCTGGAGGAATGTGGCTGCGCGGTATCAGGCGGCGGGCAGCGGCAAGGGCGCGATGCCATGCGTCTGCCGGGCCCAGTAATTGAACGTCGCGTTGACGATCGAGGGCTTGAGCAGATAGTCGTGCGCTTCGCGCGCCAGCGCGTCGTCCACCGGCGTCAGCGGGCCGAACGCCTGCGCGCGGATCTGCATGCGCGCCGCGCGCTCCAGGTAGACCGACAGGTAGGTCGCCTCTTCGCACGAAACGCCGGCCGTCAGGTAGCCGTGATGCGCCAGGATGATGGCGCGCTTCTTGCCCAGCGCGCCGGAGATGATCACGCCCTCCTGGTCCGCGATCGGCACGCCCGGCCATTCGCCCAGGAAAGCGCAGTCGTCATGCAGCGGCGTCATGTCCATCTGCGAGATCACCAACGGCTGGCGCGCCGCGGCCAGCGCCGAGGCCCAGGGCGAATGCGTGTGGATGATGGACTGCACGTCGGGCCGCGCCTCGTACACCCACAGGTGGAAGCGCGTCGCCGGATTGGCCATGCCTTCGCCTGTCAGCGTGTGCAGGTCGCGGTCCACTTCGATGAAGTCGGCCGGCGTGGCTTCATCAAAGCCCAGCCCGAAGCGCAAGGTCCAGTAAGCCCCCGGACGCTGCGAGCGCACGCTGATCTGCCCGGCCAGGCCGGCCTCCTGCTCGGTCATGGCCAGGATGCGACAGGCATAGGCCATGGTTTCCTGGACGCTGCGCGGCACGGCGTGCAGATGGCGCGCCATTTCCTGCGTGGCGCGGGTGTCGAAATAGGATTTCTCTCGTAATGCGGTGCTCATGTCTTCCCCTGTGTATTGCCCGCGCCATCGGCGCCACCGGACGCCGCGCGAGGTATGCACAGTATGGAAAGCCAGCCGCGATACAGCCATGCAGCCAGGGTCATAGCTGCTATTCGAGCCCGCCGGCCCGCCTACTGGAGCGCGATGCGGTGCGCGACGGCCAGCAGTTCGCTCACCAGCGGCAGGGGCTGGCGATTGGCCAGCGTGATGGCGACCACGCGCCGCCGCAAAATGGGGCTATGGACCCGGACCTTGCGCAGGCCGTACTCGGTCAGCAGCTTGTCGGGAATGCGGGACGGCAGGATGCAGGCGCCCACGCCCGAAGACACCAGCTTGAGCATGGCGTCTATGGTTTCGGCCTCGGCCACGAATTCGGGTTCCAGCCCCGCGCTGTGGATCATCTTGCGCAGCGCGTAATGCGGCGGAAAGCCCACCAGCCGCAGATCCATGCCGGCCAGGTCGACGTCGTCCGGCAGCTGCACCTCGCCGCGCACGATCAGGCACATGTCGTCGTCAAACAGCGTGGCCGACGCCAGGTTGTCCGACGCGACCGCCGCGTCGTAGACGAAGCCCACGTCCGCCTTGCCGCTTTCGACCAGCGCCACCACCTCGGGCGAACTGCGCCCCATCACCGACAGGTTCACGTGTTCATGGCTGCTGACGAAACTGGCCACAACCTCGGCCATGAAGTAGTAGCTGAGCGTATGCACGGTGGCGAGCCGTACCGTCCCCTGCGTCACGCCTTCGCGCTGGCGCACGGCCTCCAGCACCCGGTCGATGTTCTTGTACGCAGGCTGGATGCCGTCGAGCAGCCGCGCCCCCGCCTCGGTCAATTCCACCCCGCGGCCGGTACGCACGAACAGCGGCTTGCCCACGTGGGCTTCCAGCGCCGCCAGTTGCCGGCTCAGCCCGGACTGGGTCTGGTCCAGGTCCTCGGCTGCGCGCGATAGCGATTTGAGTTCCGCGATGCGCAGAAAATAGCGCAACTGCCGGTCCGGTGTATCCATGCTGCCCTCCCGCCCCCTTTTCGATGCGCTCATGTCGGCGCGGCTGACAGTGTGCACCAGGGACCGGTCCGGCACTACGGGGATTTGCGCTAAGCCCGGCTTGGCGTACCCTGGCATACTCGGCCGCCCGCTGCACAAAGGAGCCCCGCATGACCGCGCCCCCGCCCCCGCCCCAACGTCCCATCGCCGCCACCATCGCCGCCGTCGTGCGCGACGGCCGCGTGTTGCTGGTGCGCCGCGCCAACCCGCCTGACCAGGGCCGCTGGGCCTTCCCCGGCGGCAAGATCGACGCGGGCGAAGGCGTGCTGGCCGCCGCCGCGCGTGAACTGCTGGAAGAGACCGGCGTGCACGCGGAACCGCTGCACGTGTTCGATGCGGTGGACGTGTACGACCGCGACGACGCGGGCGCGCTGCGCCGCCACTTCATCCTGATCGCGGTGCTGTGCCGCTGGCAATCCGGCGAGCCGGTGGCGGGCGACGATGCCGCCGACGCCCGCTGGGTATCGCTGGAAGCATTGGACGATCACTCGCTGGCGACCAGCTTCGGCGTGGCGGAACTGGCGCACAAGGCGGCGGCGCTGTCGGCCGCGCGCTAGCGCCTCAGGCAGGCGCCCCCAAGCCGCTTTCCAGCAGCCAATCCCGGAACGCCTGCGCCTTGTCCGGCAAGGCGCCCCTGCCCGGCCATACCAGGTAGTAGCCGAAGTCCTCCAGCCAGGCGTCGCCGGCCAGCCGGACCAGGCGCGCGGCCGCCAGTTCATTCTGCACCATCGCCACGGGCAGCAGGCCCGCGCCCTGGCCGGCGGCCACGGCCTGCAGCAGCAGGCCGCCATCATCGAAGGCAGGCCCCCTGGGCATGCCCGCGTCTTCCACGCCCTGGGCCGCGAACCACAGCTGCCAGCCGTTGCGCGCCTCGTCGTGCACGCGCGGCCAGCGCAGCAGATCCCGCGCGTTGGCCGGCATGCCCAGCTTCGCCACCAAAGCGGCCGCAGCGACCGGCACGACCTCCACGGTCAACAGATGTTCGCTTTGCAGTCCCGCATAGCGGCCCAGCCCATGGCGGATGGCGATATCCGCGCCGTCCCGGCCGAAAGCCGCCAGCGCGTTGCTGGTAACGACCTGCAGGTCGATCTCCGGATGGCGGGCATGGAAGTCGTGCAGCCGGGGGATCAGCCAGGCCGACGCGAAGAACGCGGTGGTGCTGACCGTGAGCACGCGGCTCTCGGGCGGCTGGGCAACACGGGCGGACGCGGCCAGGATCTGGCGGAAGGCGTTGCGCACCGGCGGCAGGAAACCGTGGCCGGCGTCCGTCAGCTGGATGCCGCGGTTCACGCGCAGGAACAGCGCCACGCCCAGGTGCTGCTCCAGCGACTTGATCATCTGGCTGACCGCGCCGGGCGTCACGCACAGTTCCTGCGCCGCATCCTTCACGGACAGATGGCGGGCCGCGGCTTCGAAGGCGCGCAGCGCGTTAAGGGGAGGCAGTCGCGGAACGGTCATGGCCCAGGCAATTAATTGTTTAGTTTTTCTAATTCATTTCGAATAGAAATCATGGTTTGTCGAGTTGCCTTTCAGACATTAATTTGACTGGGCAGCCGACGAACCGACGATGGATAAAGAATAGATTAACTATATGGAAAATATCAACACGACAGGCCTGCACCAACTGGATCTGCTGTCGCTCGCCGCCCTTATCCGGTCGGGCGAGGTCTCGCCGGTAGCGGCTGCGCGCGCGCAGTTGCAGCGCATCGAGGCCCTGGACGGCAGCCTGCGCAGCTATGCCCACGTGACCGCGGCGTCCGCGCTGCAGGAAGCGCAGGCCGCCGAAAGCGAGATACGCCGGGGACGCTACCGCGGTCCCCTGCATGGCGTCCCCATCGCGCTGAAAGACCTGTTCCGGCGCGAGGGCGTGCCGACGGCTGCCGGCACCGCGATCCACCGCGGCACGCCCGCCGACCACGACGCCACGGTGGCCCGCCGCCTGCGCGATGCGGGCGCCGTGCTGCTGGGGCAATTGCAAATGACCGAGGGCGCGTACTCCGACCATCACCCCGATATCGCGCCGCCGCGCAACCCCTGGAACCCGGATTACTGGACCGGCATCTCGTCCAGCGGATCGGCGGTGGCGACGGCAGCCGGCCTGTACTTCGGCGCGACCGCCTCCGACACCGGCGGTTCCATCCGCTGGCCCTGCGCCGCGACCGGGCTGACCGGCATCAAGCCGACCTGGGGCCGCGTCAGCCGCCACGGCATGTTCGAACTGGCGGCCTCGCTGGATCACGCCGGCGTCATCGCGCGCAGCGCGGCCGACGCAGCAGTGCTGCTGGAAGCGATTGCCGGCCCCGATGCGAAGGATCCGACCGCGTTGCAAGCGCCCGTGCCGCGCTACACCCTGGAGGCCGAAGCCCCGGTTGCCGGCCTGCGGATCGGGGTGGATGTGGACTGGAACCACGGCAACGTCGATGCGCAGACTCAACGCATGATGGAAACGGCAATGCAGGTCTTCGAACAGCTGGGTGCGGCCCTGGTGCCGCTGCAGTTCCCCATCGAAGATGCGGCTCAAGCCGTGCGCGACTGGGCGCCGCTGTGCGCGGTCGAGGCGGCGGTGGCGCATGCCGCCACCTATCCTTCGCGCAAGGCGGAGTACGGACCGGTGCTGGCCGGCGTGATCGAAGCGGGACGCGCGCTATCCGGCCTCGACTGCCAGCGCATCCTGTTGCGCCGCATGGCCACGCGAGGCAAGGTCGATGCCTTGTTCGGCCAGGTCGATGCGTTGCTGACGCCAGTGCAGCCCATGGCGCCGCTCACGCTCGAAGCCATCAGCGTCCTAGGGCTACAGCCCGGGCTGGTCGACGCGCTGCAACGCTATACCTGCGTGTTCGACATGACGGGCCATCCCTGCCTGACGCTGCCCGCCGGCCAGTGCGCAACAACCGGCATGCCCATGGGCCTGCAACTGGTGGCGGCCCATCTGGGCGAGCCCGTGCTGTTCCGGCTGGGCGCCGCTTTCCAGGCGGCGACAAGCTGGCATCTGCGCCGGCCGGCGTTGTGAGGCCGGCCATGAAGATGCATGCGCAGCCCGGCGCCGCCCTGCCCGCCGCCAGCCGGATCTTTCACGGCTGGCGGGTGGTGGCCGCGGCCTTCGCCATCACCTTGCTCGGCTTTGGCAGCGCCTACTCGTTCAGCGCCTTCGTCGACGCCTTGCAGCGCGACTTCTCGGCCACGCGCGGCGCGGTGTCGCTGGTGTTCTCGCTGGCGGGCTTCCTCTACTTCGGCTTCGGCGTGGTCAGCGGCCCGCTGGCGGACCGCTACGGCTCGCGCCGCATGGCGTGGATAGGCATGTTGTTGGTGGCGCTGGGCCTGGCGCTTGCCAGCGCCGCGCAAAGCATGACGCAGATCTACCTGGCCTACGGCCTGGGCGTCGGACTGGGCGTGGGCTGCGCCTACGTGCCGGTGGTAGGCGCGGTGCAGCGCTGGTTCGTGCGCCGGCGCGGGCTGGCCTCGGGGCTGGCGGTCAGCGGCATAGGCGTGGGCACGCTGCTGGTGCCGCCGCTGGCCCGCGCGTTGATCGACTTGTGGGGCTGGCGCGCCGCCTATCTGGCGCTGGCCGCAACGGTGGCGATCCTGGGCTGCGCCGCGGCGCGCTGGATTGAAAATTCGCCGCAAGACCGCGGACTGCAACCCGACGGCGCCGCCGCGCCCGCCGCCCGCGCAGCGCCGGCGTCCGCGCCGGACTCCACGACGAAACCCGCGCCGGCCGGCGTGCCGCTACGCGCAGCCATCCGCAGCAAGGTCTTCGTCCTGCTGTACCTGGCAGCCATGGCCGGCGCCTTCGGCGTCTTCGTGCCCTTCGTGCATCTCATCCCGTATGCCTTGGATCACGGCATCGCGCCGGGGCCGGCCGTGTTGTTGCTGGGCCTGGTCGGCGTGGGCAGCACGGCAGGCCGGTTCCTGCTGGGCACGCTGGCCGACCGCCTGGGCCGGCGCGCCTCGCTCGCCACGATGTATGGCGGCATGGCGGCGTCGCTGGCGCTGTGGGGCGCTTGCGGCGAGTTTTGGACGCTGGCCATGTTTGCCCTGGTCTTCGGCGCGTTCTACGGCGGCTGGGTGGCGCTGATGCCGGCGGTGGTCATGGACTACTTCGGCGGCCGGCACGTCAGCGGCATCATCGGCGCGCTCTACACCAGCGTGGCGTTCGGCACGCTGGTCGGCCCGGTGGCGGCGGGCCATGCGTATGACCTTAGCGGCTCCTATCTGCTGCCCATCGTCGCCAGCGCGGCGGGCAACGCGGTGGCGGCGGCGATTACGGCGCTGCTGCCACGGCCTCGCGCAACGCCTGCCATGCCGCGCCGGGCTCTACCATAGAGGCCCGTCCCAGCACTTCCCGTCCGCCCATGTTCGACACCTACCTATCCCGCTGGCAACTGACGCCCGATGGCGCTCCCATCATCACGCACGCCGCCCAGTTGTTGCCCGTGCGGCATCGCGGCCTGCCCGCCATGCTCAAGGTCTCGCACGAGGAAGACGAGAAGCAAGGCGGCGTGCTGATGCGCTGGTGGGACGGCCAGGGCGCGGCGCGCGTGCTGGCGCACGACGACGACGCCATTCTGCTGGAGCGGGCCACCGGCACGCGCTCGCTGGCCGAGTACGCGCGCAACGGGCGCGACGACGAAGCCACCCGCATCATCTGCGGCGTGCTGCAAGACCTGCACGCGCCGCGCGCCCGGCCCCTGCCCGCGCTGCGTCCGCTGGAAGAATGGTTCGAGGAACTGTGGCCGATGGCGCAGGCGCAAGGCGGCATCCTGGCGCACAGCGCGCGCCACGCCCGCGCCCTGCTCGACAGCCCGCGCGACCTGACGGTGCTGCATGGCGACGTGCACCACGACAACATCCTGGACTTCGGCGAGCGCGGCTGGCTGGTGATCGATCCCAAGCGCCTGCATGGCGAGCGCGCCTTCGACTACGCCAACATCTTCTGCAACCCGGACCTGGCGGATCCGGTTCCGCCCGTGGCCATCGTGCCTGGGCGCTTCGAACGGCGGCTGGAGCTCATCGTGGCGCAATCCGGCCTGGAACGCCGCAGGCTGCTGCAATGGATCCTGGCCTGGTGCGGCCTGTCCGCCGCCTGGTTCATGGGCGGCGGCGAGGACGCCGCGATCGACCTGGACATCGCCCGCCAGGCGCTGGCGCTGCTGGAACGCTGAATCCCGGCCGCTGCAAACAAGGCATCCGGTTCGATGCGGTAAGGTGTAGCCCCACACCCCTTATCTCTTCATTCCCGGAGTACCGAATGACCGGATTGTTCATCGTGGTGGCGGCGCTGGCGTTCCTGATGCTGGCGGCGTATCGCGGCTACAGCGTGATCCTGTGCGCGCCCATCGCGGCCATGGGCGCGGTGCTGCTGACCGACCCGTCGGCGCTGGCGCCCGTGTTCTCGGGCATCTTCATGGAACGCATGGCGGGCTTCGCCAAGCTCTACTTCCCCGTGTTCCTGCTGGGCGCCGTGTTCGGCAAGCTGATCGAGCTGTCGGGTTTTTCGCGCGCCATCGTGCAGGCGGTGCTGCGCCTGATCGGCGCCGAGCGCGCCATCATGGCCATCGTGCTGGTCTGCGCGGTGCTGACCTATGGCGGCGTATCGCTGTTCGTGGTGGTGTTCGCGGTGTACCCGTTCGCGGCCGAGATGTTCCGCCAGGGCGGCATCCCGAAGCGCCTGATGCCGGGCGCGATCGCCCTGGGCGCGTTCACCTTCACCATGACCGCCCTGCCCGGCACGCCGCAGATCCAGAACATCATCCCCACCACCTTCTTCGAAACCACCACCTGGGCCGCGCCCTGGCTGGGCCTGATCGGCGCCTGCTTCACCCTGACCGCCGGCATCGCCTACCTGGAGTGGCGGCGCAAGCGCGCGATGGCCGCGGGCGAGACCTACGGCACCGAGCTGCGCAACGAGCCGGTCACGCCGCCCAGCGAACGCGAGCACCACCCGCTAGTCGCCCTGCTGCCGCTGGTGGTGGTGGGGGTCGTCAACTACCTGCTGACACGCTGGATACCGGGCTGGTATCCGGCCGGCTCCGAAGTCGCGCTGCCCGGCCTGCCCAAGCCCATGCCCGTCAACGCCGAAGACCAGGTGGCGCTGTGGGCGGTGATGGGCGCGCTGATCGCGGGCATCGTCACCATCCTGCTGTTCTCGTTGCGCGGCATCAAGGCGCACTTCGCCGAAGGCAGCAAGAACGCGGTGTCCGGCGCCCTGCTGGCCTCGATGAACACAGCGGCGGAATACGGCTTTGGCGGCGTGATTGCCGCGCTGCCCGGCTTCCTGCTGGTGGCCGACGCGCTCAAGGCCATCCCCGACCCGCTGGTGGGCGAGGCGGTGGCCGTGACCTCGCTGGCCGGCATCACCGGTTCGGCCTCGGGCGGCATGAGCATCGCGCTGGCGGCCATGGCGCAAACCTTCATCGACAGCGCCCAGGCGGCCGGCATCCCGATGGAGGTGCTGCACCGGATCGCCGCCATGGCCAGCGGCGGCATGGACACGCTGCCACACAACGGCGCGGTCATCACGCTGCTGGCGGTCACGGGCCTGACGCACCGCCAGTCCTATGGCGACATCTTCGCCATCACGCTGATATCCACCACCTCGGTCTTCGTGGCGATCGCGGTGTACTACCTGACCGGCATCGTCTGAGCCAGGCCGGCGGCGATGACCTCCGCCAGCCACTGCGTGAAGACGCGCACCCGCGCCGACACCTGGCGGTTCTGCGGATACAGCACCGACACAGGCATGGGCGCGGGCGGCGCGCCCGGCAGCACGATCTTCAATTCGCCCGCCGCCAGCTCGCGTTCGATGCGGTAGCGCGGCACCTGCACCAATCCCAGCCCGGCCAGCGCCGCGCCAGTGTAAAGCTCCGCGCCGCTGACGCTGACCACGGCCCTGGGGCGTACCTGCACAGTCTTGCCGTCCACCATGAAATCCAGCGGCAGGCTGCGGCCCGTGGCGCTGGACAAGTAATCCACCGCGCGATGGCCTTCCAGGTCTTCCAGCCGCCGCGGCTCGCCGTAGCGCGCCAGATAGGCGGGACTGGCCACCGTGACTTGCGGCATCAGCGCGATCTGGCGTCCCACCAGCGAAGAATCCTGCAGCGTGCCGGTGCGCAGCACGCAATCCACGCCTTCGCGCACCAGATCCACCAGGCGGTCGTCCTCGCCCAGCTGCAACACGATGTCGGGATAGCGCTCCAGGAAGTCCGGCAGGCCCGGCATGACGAAAAACCTGGCCAGCGTGCCCTGCGCATTGACCCGCAAGAGGCCCTTGGGCGAGGTATCCAGGAACGCGCCGTCGGCCTCCTCCAGATCCGCCAGCAGCCGCACGCAGCGCTGGTAATGGGCCTCGCCGTCATGGGTCAGCCGCACTTGGCGCGTGGTGCGTTCCAGCAGCCGCGCCCCCAGGCGCGCTTCCATACGCTTGACCAGATTGGTGACCGTGGGACGGGGAATCTGCAGGTCCTCGGCGGCCTGGGAAAAGCTGCGCCTTTCGGCGATGCGCACGAACACCTGCATTTCCTGGAATCGGTCCATGCCTGGAGGCCCATTATTAAAGCAAATGAAATTATGTTAGCGAATATAGAGTAATTATCTTTTTTCTGGAATAGTTCAAGATACGCCTCACCCCCCTATCCAACCGGAGATACCACATGAACATCCAGGCCACGCAACGCATTGCGCTCGTCACCGGCGGGTCGCGCGGCATAGGCGCCGCCATCGTCCGCCGCCTGGCGCGCGACGGCCACGCCGTCGCCATCAACTACGCGTCCAGCGCCGCCCAGGCCGAAGCCCTGGCCGATGACATCCGCGCGGCCGGCGGCCGCGCCCTGGCCGTGCGCGCCGACGTGTCCCGGGCGGACGAAGTGCGCGCCATGTTCGACCAGGTGGAAGCGGGCCTGGGCCGCATCGACGTGCTGGTCAACAGCGCCGGCATCCTGAAGATGGTGCCGCTGGCCGAGACCAGCGACGAACTCTACGAACAGACCTTCGGCATCAATACCCGCGGCACCTTCAACACGCTGCGCGAAGCCGCGACGCGGCTGGCCGACGGCGGCAGCATCGTCAACGTCTCCAGCACCACCATCGCGCTCAACCTGCCGAACTACTCCGTCTACATCGCCAGCAAGGCGGCGGTGGAAAGCCTTACCCAAGTGTTCGCCAAGGAATTGCGCGGACGCCGCATCACCGTCAACGCAGTGGCGCCCGGCCCTGTCGCCACCGAACTCTTCCTGAACGGCAAGAGCCCCGAGCTGATCGAGCACTACGCCAAGATGCCTCCGCTGGAGCGCCTGGGCCAGCCCGAGGACATCGCCAATGTGGTGTCGTTCCTGGCGGGTCCAGAGGCCGGCTGGGTCAACGGCCAGATCCTGCGCGCCAATGGCGGCGTCGCCTGACCCGGCGCACTCCGCGACCGCAGAACGCAAGCCCGCGCGCGGCCGCCCGGCCGCGCCAACCCTCATCCCTACGCATGAGCGCGCAGCCGCAGGCGCGCGCGCGGCGCATCGCCCCGATAGCCGCGAATTTGCGTGTATCCCTCATCCGTTTTACCCATGCCTCCATCGCCTGATGGGTTGAGCGGCCGCGCCCGCTCATCGCGTTTCTCCATTGATCACTCGGGCCTTTGACTTACGGACAAGTCTGGCCAGCTGGACGAGGTTTGC
>JALDYL010000156.1:0-10879 GCA_032153965.1 Achromobacter sp.
CGCCGAAGGCGCGCTGGACGAGGTTCGACGCGCCGCTAGCGAGGTGAGGGCCGTGATCGATTGCGTGGGGGCAGCGAGCACGGTGAAGCAGGGCATGGATCTGCTGGCCAAGGGCGGACAGCTGATCCTGATCGGACTATTCGGCGGCGAATTGTTGTTGTCGCCGGCCTTGGTGCCCATGCGCGCCATCAGCATCGAAGGATCCTACATTGGCAATCTGGGCGAACTGAAGGAACTCATGGCGCTGGTGCGGGAACGCAAGCCGCGCGCCATCCCGATCTCCTGCCGCTGCCTGAATGAGGCCCAGATAGCACTTGCGGATCTGGCGGCTGGCCGGGTGGTGGGCCGCCAGATCCTCTGTCCCGAAACATCAACCGAGAAACAGGCATAGAACCCATGCAGCTGAATCTGGATTCCGGCTACACCATGACGATGGATGGCCGCGCGGAGACTTCCGCGCAGACCTTTGACGTGCTCAACCCGTCAACCGAGGAACGCATAGCCGCAGCGCCCGATGCGTCGCTGGCGCAGTTGAATGCGGCTGTCGCGGCCGCCCGGCGGGCGTTTGCGCAATGGAGCCAGACGTCCATGGCGCGGCGCCAGTCGGCGCTGCAAGCCATGGCTGACCGGCTGTCTGAACATGCCGAGGGCTTCGTGCGCCTGCTGACGCGTGAACAGGGCAAGCCCCATGCCGACGCTCGCGCTGAGGTTGGCCGCTGCGTCGCGTGGCTGCGCGCGACCGCTGCGCGCGATCTGCCGGCCGCGCGTTTTGACGACGGCGCGGGTCACGTGTTCGAGACGCGCCATGTGCCCGTCGGCGTGGTGGCGGCGATATCGCCGTGGAACTTCCCCATGACGCTGGCCATCTGGAAGATTGCACCGGCCTTGCTGGCGGGCAATACGGTCGTGTTGAAGCCCTCGCCGTTCACGCCGCTGACCTCGCTCAAGATGGGCGAGCTGTTCCGCGACCTGTTGCCGCCAGGCGTGCTGAACGTGGTCTGCGGCGGCGACCGCCTGGGTCCCTGGCTGACCGAACACCCCGACATCGACAAGATTGCTTTCACCGGCTCGACCGCGACGGGCAGGCGTGTCATGCAGAGCGCGTCCCGGAGGCTCAAACGCGTCACGTTGGAGCTGGGCGGCAACGACGCCGCCATCGTGCTGCCGGATGTGGATGTGCGAGAGACGGCCGCCAAGCTGTTCTGGGGCGCGTTCCGCAATTCTTCACAGTATTGTCTGGCCACCAAAAGGCTGTATGTGCACGAGTCGATCTATGACGAGTTTGCGGCCGCCCTGGTGGAACACGCGCGCGGCGTCGTCATGGGAGATGGTGCATTGCCGGGAACCGGACTGGGTCCGATACAGAATCGCCCGCAGTACGAGCGCGTGAAGGATCTCATCGCCGATGCGCATCGCAATGGGGTGCGCTTCCTGGCGGGTGGCGACATCCCGCAGGGGAAGGGGTATTTCGTGCCGGTCGCCATCCTGGACAATCCTCCCGACGACGCGCGCAGCGTGGTGGAGGAAGCGTTCGGTCCGGTACTGCCCTTGCTGAAGTACCGCGACATCGATGAGGCCGTCAGGCGGGCCAACGATACCGAGTACGGGCTGGGCGGATCGGTGTGGTCCAAGGACCTGCCGCTGGCGCGGTCCATCGCGCAGCGGCTGGAGACCGGCACGGTGTGGATCAATCATATCCATGCCATGTCGCCCGACGTGCCCTTTGGCGGCCGCAAGCAGTCTGGGTTGGGCGTGGAGAACGGGATGGAAGGCCTGCTGGAATACACCAACCTGCAAACGGTGGCGGTATTGACTCCGGACGCCGCTTGAGCGGACTGCGGTTTCTGCTGGGCATCCGATAGCACGGCGCCCGGCCATGGACGCCGGGGCGACGGATTTACTTGCCGCGCATCTGGTCTATCAATCGCCGGTCGCGCTTGGTCGGGCGTCCGGCCTCTATGCCCAGCGCGGGCTCGGGCGCCAGGCGGCGCATTTCCGCCGCGCGCGCACGTGCAGCCACGCTTTCGGGCGTTTCCTCGTAGAGTTGGCGCGCGACGGGCGCGGGGCCGCGCACGCCACTGATGGCCGCCACCCGCACATGCAGCGCCGGGTCTTCCTTGCGCACCGTGACCAGGTCGCCTGGCGCGACCTCGCGCGCGGGCTTGGCGGGCTGGTCGTTCACCAATACCCGGCCCTTGCCGATTTCCTGCACGGCCAGGCTGCGCGTCTTGTAGAAGCGCGCGGCCCATAGCCACTTGTCTAGGCGGATCTTGTCCATGGTTCCTTACCTGCCGGTATTGCTGTCAGGCATCCATGATAGCCGCCCGGCCGCTGCGCGCTTGCTGTCGGATCGCTTTCGATAAACCTGCCCGAACGCTTAAGCCAGGCTTAAAACGGCCTGGGCGCCGGAACTCGTTACGCGTGCCTCGTCTAACCAGAAACGCGTATCGGAGGGCAATCGACTCATGGACCTGAACTGGCAGCAGCAACTGGCGGAAAGCGGGCTCTGGCTGGCGCGCGCGTTCGGCATTTCGGCCGTCGCGCTGGCGCTGGCGGCGGGCTTGCTTGCGCGCTACACGGACTGGGGACGCAAGTTCTGGCGGCTGGCGTGGCCGTATCTCGATCCCCGGCGCAGCTGGCGGCCCTTGCTGACGCTGGCGCTGCTGCTGTTCCTGGCGATGTTCGCCGTGCGCATGACGGTGCTGTTTTCGTTCTGGTACAACGGTTTCTACAGCGCCTTGCAGGCGCTGGACCAGAGCGCGTTCTGGCGCTTTTTGGGCATCTTCTCGGTGCTGGCCTGTGTGCACGTGGTGCGCACGCTGGCCGACAGCTATGTCGGACAGGCCTTCGATATTCGCTGGCGCGTGTGGCTCAACGATCGCCTGACCCGCGACTGGCTGGGCGCGGGCGCCTATTACCGCGGTCATTTCGTCGACGCTCCGGTCGACAACCCCGACCAGCGCATCGAGCAGGACATCGCCATGTTCGTGACGGGTTCGCGCACGTTGGCGATCGGCGCGCTGAGCGCGGTGGTCTCGCTGGTGGCGTTCACGTCCATCCTGTGGGGCCTGTCCGGCGCCTTGACGGTGGCCGGCGTGGAGATCCCGCGCGCCATGGTGTTCATGGTGTACCTGTACGTGATCGTCGCGACGCTGTTCGCGTTCAAGATCGGACGTCCGCTGATCAAGCTGAACTTCCTGTCCGAGCGCTTGACGGCGAACTTCCGCTACGCGCTGGTCCGCCTGCGCGAGAACGCCGAGAACGTGGCGTTCTATCAGGGCGAGAGCGTGGAGCGCGCGACGTTATGGACCCGCTTCACCGCCTATATCGCCAATCTGTGGGCGCGCGTGTACCGGGGGCTGAAGTTCGACGGCTTCAACCTGTCGGTGAGCCAGGTGGCCGTGGTGTTCCCATTCATCCTGCAGGCGCCGCGTTTCTTCAGCGGCGCGATCAAGCTGGGCGACGTGATCCAGACCTCGCAGGCTTTCGGGCAGGTGCAGGATTCCCTGTCGTTCTTTCGCACCTCCTACGACACCTTTGCGCAGTACCGCGCCACGCTGGACCGGTTGAACGGCTTTCTGGACGCCAACGAGGCGGCGCGCGCGCTGCCTTCGGTGCGGACGGATAGTCTGCCGGACGGCCTGGATATCGAATCCGTGCAGGTGGCGCGGCCGGACGGCACGGTGCTGCTGCGCGACTTGAATCTGAGCCTGCGCCCGGGCCAGGCCCTGCTGATCAAGGGACCATCGGGCAGCGGCAAGACCACCTTGCTGCGCGCGCTGGCGGGTCTGTGGCCCTTTGCGCAGGGCTCGGTGCGCCGGCCGCAGGGCGCCTCTGCCTTGTTCCTGTCGCAGCGGCCCTATCTGCCCCTGGGCGATTTGCGCGGCGCGGTCGCGTATCCGGGTCTGGCGCAGCCCGAGGACGATGCGCGCCTGGCCGATGCGTTGCGGCAGGTCAACCTGGGGCATTTGGCCGGCCGGCTGGACGAGGTGGCGGACTGGTCGCGCATGCTCTCCATCGGCGAACAGCAGCGCGTGGCGTTCGCGCGCGTGCTCTACAACCGGCCCGCCATCGTCTTCCTGGACGAGGCCACGTCCGCCACCGACGAAGGGCTGGAGCATGCGCTGTACAGCCTGCTGCGCGAGACGCTGCCGTCATGCATGCTGGTCAGCGTGGGGCATCGCAGCACGCTGGATGCTTTCCACACCGACAGGCTGGATCTGGATGGCGCGGGGAACTGGTGGGTGGCGCCGATGGTTCGGGCGGGCGCGCCGGCGGAGCGGTTGCGTCCGGCGGACGGCGGGTCCGCCGGACTGCAGCGGGCTGCGGCCTAACGCAGCGCCCGCCGCGGTTCAGGTGCCGACGCGCAGCGGACCGGTCAGCTTGCGCAGCGCGGCGACCACGCTTTGCGCGGTGATGCGGCCGGTCTTGGGATTGGCCGAGGGGATGTTCTGGATTTCCATCGAGAACGAAGCCGAGTCGGACACGACCTCGACGCGGTGCAGATTGCGTTCCAGCGAGGGATCGGCCCAGATTTCGAGGGTGGTCTTGTCCGGGCCGATGCCGGCCAGCGACACGCTGACCGCCACGTTGAGGTTGGCCGGAAAACCCACCGCCGCTTCCCGCGGCGAGCCGCGGAAGATCAGGCGCGGTTCGGTGATGTCCGCGATGTCGATGTTGTTGTCGGTCAGGTAGGGCGCGCCCAGCAGGCCGCGCACCGGCTTGCGGGTGATCATGGTGACGGAATGGATGACGCCTTCGGCCGCCGCCGTGATGGCGTCCAGGCCCAGGATGGCGCCCGAGGGCACCAGGATCTGGCCATGGTGCTGGCGGGCGAGTTCGATCAGGTCGTCATGGCGCAGCAGCGCGCCCGAACTCAGCACCACCATCTTCTTGCCGGCGCGCAGCACGGGTTCGGCGATGTCGCGGAACACCGCGGCGGGCGCGCATTCCACGACCACGTCGCAGTGCTCGTGCAGCGCGTCGATGGTGGTGTAGGCGGGCGCGGCCTGGGTCCAGGCAAAGGCCGGCGGGGCCTTGGGATCGCGCACCGCCACGGCGGCGAGCGTCAGGCCGGGCAGGCCGGCGTCCAGGGATTGCGCCACGGCCTGGCCGATGGCGCCGAAGCCGGCGATGCCGACACGGTAGCTGTTCATAAGGGTCCAGAGTAGGGCCGCGGCGCGCCGCGGGCGGTTCGGAAAGGGGCTGGGCGCCCATGCGATGACGCAGCGCCGGGCCGTCGGCCACTGTAGCCACCGTGCCGGCAGGCGTCAATGCGCAATGGCGGCCGTGCCCGGCTACACTTTGCGCTTGAGCCTACAGGAGTCCAGGCATGCTTATCCTTCCCGAAACACCAGACGACCGCGCGGCGATCTTCACGCTGACGCAGGCCGCCTTCAAAGACCATCCCCACAGCCAGCAGACCGAGGGCTACATCACCAATGCGCTGCGCGAGGCGGGCGCGCTGACGCTGTCGCTGGTGGCGCGGGTGGACGGGCGCATCGCGGGCCATGTCGCGTTTTCACCTGTGACGATCAGCGACGGCTCGGCGGACTGGTACGGCTTGGGGCCGGTGGCGGTGCAGCCGGAACTGCAAGGCCGGGGCATAGGCGCGGCCTTGATCCAGGACGGCCTGGCGCGCCTGAAGGCGCTGGGCGCGGCGGGCTGCGTGGTCATGGGCGATCCGGCGTACTACGCGCGCTTTGGCTTCGCGCAGACGCCGGCGCTGACATATCCCGGCGTGCCGCCGGAGTACTTCATGGCGCAGGTCTACACGCGGCCGGCGCAAGGCGACGTCGCGTATCACAAGGCGTTCGAAGCGACGGCGTAGCCGGCGCGGGCTGGGGGCGGCGCCGGCAGCGTGAATTCCGGCCCGGCGTAGTCGGAGGCGATGTCCAGGGCGCCCGATGCGAGCCGTCCCGCCCATTCATCCAGCGCGCGGCGTTCTTCCGCGCCGACCTTCGCGCCCAGCACCAGCCGCAGCGAAGCGGCTTCCTCCAAGCCGTAGCGGGTCACTCGGCCCACCGCCAGCGCGCCCGCGGCATGGTCGGCGGCGGCGCGCTGCACGCACAGTCCCGAATCCGCCAGGGCCGATGCCAGATAGACCTGGGGATCGCGGGCCACCCAGTCCAGCACATTGCCGATCTGCCACACCCCTGTTTCGCGGCATACGCGCGTCACGCCGTCGCGGCCGCCGTCCATCATGGCGAACAGCACGCGCGCGTCGCGCGCGGACAAGGCGCGGGCCCAGACGGCGCCCAGGGCTGGATCGTGCTGGTTGCCGCAGAAGGCGGTCAGCGGATCCTGGCCGGTGACGCGGCGCACGCCGTCGGCATAGGCGGCGCGGCCCTTCAAGCCGGGCCGCACCCTTTCGCCGGACAGGTGGGCGGCCCGCCCGTTGGCCGCGCGCAGGCCCGCCAGCACCCCGGCAAGAAAGGCCGAGTGTTCTTGCTGGATCTCGTAGGACGCGACGTTGGCGGCGGTATGGTGCCCCTGGGTGATGGCGAACTGCGTGCGCGGGTAGCGCGGCGCCACCTCGGCCACGGGCGCGTCGCCTTGGCCGCCATGCACGATCAGCAGGTCCGGACCGGCGGCGCACAGCTGCGCGATGCGCTCGGCGCGTGCGGCGGCGTCGCTGGCGGCGATCCATTCCAGCTGCAAGGGCTGGCCCGCTTGCGCGGCGCGTTCGGCGCCGCGCACGGCCGCTTCGTTGAAGCCGCCCCGGCCCGGATGGCCGAACAGCACAAGCATGCGGCGGGCGCTCACAGGCTGGCTCCCGTGGACCGCACCACCGGTCCCCAGGCCGCGGCCTGGCGGCGGACGAAGTCGGTGAATTCGGCGGGCGATTTCTGCGCCAGCACGAAGCCCTGTCCTTCCAGTTTGTTGCGGATGTCCGCCGTGGCCAGCACTTGCGCGATGGCTTCGTTCAAGCGCTGCGAGACCGCGGCCGGCAAGCCGGCGGGGCCGGACAGGCCGACGAAGTTCTCGGCGATCAGGCCGGGATAGCCCAGCTCGCCCACCGCCGGGATGTCGGGCGCCTGCGGCACCGGTTTTCCGGTGGTGACCGCCAGCAGGCGCAGTTGGCCGGACCGCAGGAACGGCAGGTTCTGCGGCAGCGCATCCACCGCGAAGCGGATCTGGCCGCCCAGGAGATCGTTGCGCATGGCGCCGGAGCCCTTGTAGGGAATGTGCTGCAGGCGCGCGCCGGTTTGCCGGGCATACAGCTCGCCCACGATCTGGCCCACCGACGCCAGCCCGCCGCTGCCGTATTGCACCGGTTGGTCCTGCGCGCGGATCCAGGCGGTCAGCTCGGCGAAGCTGGACACCGGCACGGAAGGGTGGACGACGAACACGGTGGGCACCGCGCCGAGGTAGGCGATGTGGTCGAAGCTGGCCAGCGCATCGTAGCCGCCTTGCGGCATCAGGGCGGGCGAGATGGAAAGCGGCGCCGAGTTCGACATCAGCAAGGTGTAGCCGTCGTTGGGCGCCTGCGCCACCAGGCTTGCGCCTATGGTCGAGCCCGCGCCGGGCCTGTTTTCGATGACGACGGGTTGGCCGAGTTTTTCAGCCAGCATGGGTGCGACGAGGCGCGCGGCGATGTCGCTCGCGCCGCCAGGAGGAAAGGTGACGATAAGCCGGATCGGACGCCCGGGCCAGGCGGATGCGCGCGCGCTGCGCGGCCGCGCCAGCGGCAGCGCCAGTGCGCCGGCAAGCATGAAGGTTCGACGGGAGATCGGCATGGCGTGGCTTCTACGTGACTGCCGCGGGGGCGGCAAAGGGGCGTACTGTAGAAAGCCGGGCCGGGCCTGACAAAGAATTTGTAGCCGTTTGCTTATGCCCGCCGCATCGCGCGGCGGGCATTTTTCAAGCGCGCGTGGCGCGCGGATCAGCTGCCTTTCTGCGCCTGCGCCATGTAGTCGACGGTCAGGTTCGACAACGCGCGCACGCCGTTGATGAGGCCGGACTCATCGACGTAGAAGCGCGGCGAATGGTTGGGCGCGGCCTTCTC
The DNA here is from genome assembly GCA_032153965.1 of Achromobacter sp. GTDB lineage: Bacteria > Pseudomonadota > Gammaproteobacteria > Burkholderiales > Burkholderiaceae_B > Achromobacter. The sequence continues at coordinate 8,009 of JALDYL010000156.1, forward strand.
GACGTCGGTGCCCTTGGGCGTCACGCCCAGGTAGAAGAACATGCCCGGCACCTTCTCCTGATAGAACGAGAAGTCCTCCGACGCGGTGGACTTGGGCTGCAGGCCGTAATTGCCTTCGCCCGCCACGCGCCGCAGCGTCGGACCCATCTGTTCGGTCAGCGCGGGATTGTTGACGGTGGCGTTGTACAGCTCCACCACGCGCACGTCCGCCTTGGCGCCGGCGCTCTGCGCGATCATGTCGGCGGTGCGCGCGATGCGCTGGTGGATGTCCTTCTTCATGCCTTCGTCATAGGTGCGGATGGTGCCGGTCATGGCGACGTTGTCCGGCACGATATTCATGCGGTTGCCGCCGTGGATCGCGCCCACGGTGATGACGGCCGGCTCCAGCATGCTGTTGATCTGGCGGCTGGGGATGGTCTGCAATCCCAGGATGATCTGCGAGCTGACCACGATGGGATCGATGCCGGACCAGGGCCGCGCGCCGTGCGTCTGCTTGCCGGTGACGTCGATCCAGAACTGGTCGGCCGCGGCCATGGCGGGGCCGCTGCGCCAGCTGAGCTTGCCCGCCGGATAGGAACTGGACACGTGCAGGCCGAAGATGGCGTCCACTTTGGGATTTTCCAGCACGCCTTCCTGCACCATCATCTTGGCGCCCCAGATCTTCTTGCCGTCGGGTTCGAAGTCGGCGGGGCTTTCCTCGGCCGGCTGGAAGATGAACTTCACGCTGCCGGGAAGCTGGTCCTTCATGCCGGCCAGCACTTCGGCCGTGGCCATCAGGATGGCGGTGTGGGTGTCGTGGCCGCAGGCATGCATCACGTCCACTTCCTTGCCCAGGTAGGTGCCGCGGGCCTTGGACGCGAAGGGCAGGTCCACCTGCTCCTTGACCGGCAGCGCGTCCATGTCGGCGCGCAGCGCCACCACCGGGCCGGGCTTGCCGCCCTTGAGCACGGCGACCACGCCGGTACCGGCAACGCCGGTCTTCACGTCCATGCCCAGCGCGCGCAAGTGGTCGGCGACCAGCTTGGCGGTGCGGTTTTCCTGGTTGCCCAGTTCGGGATGTTCATGGATGTCGCGGCGCCATGCGATGAGCTTGTCCTCGATGGCCTTGGCGCGTTGATCGATCTGCGCGGCGAGCGCGGGATTGGGCGCGGGAACCAGCGGCCCTTGGGTGCCCGGCGCGCTTTGCGCGGCGGCCGGACCGGACAGCAGCAGGTGCGCGGCGAGCGCCAGCGGGGCCAGGCGGAACAGGGGTTTGCGACAAGACATGTTTTGCTCTCCTCGTGGTTGTTAACCTGTTATTGGACGAGGATCTTACCGAAGCGCCAGACCGCGCGAGTGTTTGTTACCAACGCTTAAAAACAGGCTGTTTTGATTCCGGCCGATGGAATTCCGCGCGCCGGAATCAGGGGTTCATGCGGTGTGCAGGACGGGCTTCGCGCCGCGCGCAAGAAGCAGCAGCAACAGGGCCGCCAGCAGCGATGCGGCGCCTGCGCAGAGCATGGCGGCATGGAAGCCGCCGGCCAGCGCGGCGGCGGCCAGGTCGGCGGCGTTGGCGGGTTGCGCCGGCAGTTCATGCAAGGTGATGGCGGCGCGCGCCAGGGCTTGCGCGTCGGACGCGCCCGATCGCGCCAGCGAGGCCGTCAAGGCCTCGATCGCGCGTCCGCTCATCAGCGCGCCCAAGAGCGCGATGCCTATCGTCATGCCGGTCTGGCGCAGCGCGTTCATGGTGGCCGAGGCCATGCCGGAACGCTCGCGCGGCACGGTGGCCATCACGGCCATGCTGGTCGAGGGAACCGCCAGCCCCGTGCCCAGGCCCAGCAGCACCAGCAGGGCGCCGGACACGAGATAAGGCGTGTGCGCTTCGAAGCGGGTCATGCCCAGCATGGCGATGCCGATGAAGGCAAAGCCCGCGATCATCAGGCGCGGCAGGCCGAAGCGCAGGTTGAGCCGGCCGAACACCAGCGATACCAGCCCGGCCGCGGCGAACTGCGGCGCCAGTTGCCAGCCGGTGGCCAGCGGCGACAGTCCCTGCACGTGCTGCAGGTAGAGCGAAAAGAAGAACAGGCTGCTGTAGGCGGAAAAGCCCAGCACGAAGGACGCAAAGTTGGTGATGGCGAAGCCGGCGTCGCGGAACAGCCCCAGCGGCAGGATGGGCCGCGCGGCGCGGCGCTCGACCCACAGGAAGGCGAGCAGCCCGGCGGCGGCGATGGCGAGCGCGACCGTGGCTTGCGGCGCAGCCCAGCCGTGCTCGCCGGCGGCGATCAGGCCATAGGTCAGCGCGCCCAGCCACAGCACGCTAAGCGCCTGGCCCGCGGGATCGAAGGCGGCATGCTCGGGATGGGCGCTTTCCGTGATGCTCCAGGCGCCCAGCGCGATGGCCAGCGCGCCCACCGGCAGGTTGATGAGGAAGATGCTTTGCCAGTTGAAGTGGGCGACCAGCACGCCGCCCAGCATGGGGCCCACGATGAGCGAAATTGCATTGCAGGAAGCCCAGATGCCGATGGCCTGGGCGCGTTCCTTGGGATCGGGAAAGGCCTGGGTCAGGAGCGACAGCGCGCCCGGCACCAGCAGGGCGCCGGCCACGCCTTGCACGGCGCGGCCGATCAGCAGCGCCGTCAGGTTGTCGGCCAGGCCGCACAGGGCGGATCCCGCGGTGAACAGCAGCACGCCCGCCAGCCAGGAGCGCTTGCGACCGTAGCGGTCGCCCAGCGGGCCCGCGGACAGCATGAAGGCCGACAGGAACAGGGCGTAGGCGTCCACCACCCATTGCAGCCCCGCCATGTCGATGCGCAGGGCCGCCTGCATGGTGGGCAGCGCCACGTTGACGATGCTGATGTCCAGGATGGTGATGAAGCTGCCCAGGTTGACGGC
>JALDYL010000157.1:0-10752 GCA_032153965.1 Achromobacter sp.
CCGGCGCCCGCGACCTTGCCTGCGCCCGCGGCGGCTCCGGCCGCTGCCGCCCCGGCGGCGACCGCTGCGCCTGCCGCAACCGCAGCACCGGCTGCCACCGCAGCGCCCGCGCCCACGGTCATCATCCCGACCGAACTCGACACCAAGGCTTGCATCGCCAAACTGCGCAAGGGCGCCACGGCCAACGGCCTGACCGTGGCCGATTGGGACAAGTACACCGCCAATGCCAAGCTGCTGCCCACCACGGTCGCGTCCGCCAAGGGCCAGCCGGAGGGGCGCGAAGCCTGGTGGGACTACATCGCCAAGACCGTGGACGAGGAGCGCGTGCGCGACGGCCTCGGCGTGCTCGCCAAGTACGGTCCGCAGTTGTCGGCCATCAGCCAGCAGTACCAGGTCGACCCGGCCACGCTGGTCGCCATCTTCGGCATCGAGACCAACTACGGCCGCCAGGTCGGCAAGACCAATGTGCTGGACGCCTGGTTGACGCGCGCCTGCACCGAGAACAAGCCGCTGTGGGAGAAGAATGCCTACGCCTCGGTGCGCCTGCTGCGTGACGGCATGGTGCCGGCGGACAATTTCGTTGGCTCCTGGAGCGGCGCCTTCGGCATGACGCAGTTCATCCCGACCTCGTTCTATGAACTGGCCGCCGATGGCGACGGCAATGGCAAGATCGATCTCTACAACTCGCTGCCCGACGCCTTGGCCTCCACCGCCAACCACCTGCGCAAGCGCCGCGCCAAGTGGACGCACAGCTTGCCCGCCGTGATCGAAGTGCGCGTGCCGGCCGAGTTGGCCGCCGCCATTCCGGCTTCGCCCGACGCCGAATTCGTGGGCTCGCAGGACCGCCGCACGATCGCCCAGTGGGCCCAGGCCGGCGTGAAGCAGGGCAACGGTTCGGCGTTGAAGCTGACGTCGGGCAACGAGGAGCAGGCCTATCTGTTCGCGCCCACCGGCTCCGCCGGTCCGGTGTTCCTGGCGACGGTGAATTTCGACGCCATCCTGCACTACAACCAGTCGCGCCGCTACGGCCTGGCGGTGTCGATGCTGCTCAACCGCCTGCAGGGCGGCCCGGACCTGGTCGCGGCCTGGCCCACGGACGACCCTGGCCTGTCGCGCGCGCAGATCAAGGAGCTGCAGGAAATGCTCTACGGCCTGGGCCATGACGTAGGCGTGGCCGACGGCATCCCGGGCAGCAGGACCCGCGACGCCGTGCGCGAAGAGCAGGTCAAGCGCAAGCTGCCGGAGGACGGCCGCGTGGGCAAGCGCATCTACGATGCGATCAAGGCCACCTGGCCGCCTGCCGCGATCCAGGCCCGGCCGGCAGCCCAGCAATGACAGGGGTTTCCGGCACGCAGGGCTACGGCGCCAACGCCGCAGCCCTGGCGGACCAGTACGAGAGCATCGCGTTCGCGGACGTGCACCGCGACGTGGCGCACCTGATCCCGGCGGCGCCGTCGCGTATCGCCGACATAGGCGCGGGCTCGGGCCGCGACGCGGCCGCGCTGGCGCGGATGGGCCACGCAGTGGTGGCAGCCGAACCCACGCCCGAGCTGCGCCAGGAAGGCCAGCGCCGCCACGCGCTGCCCAACCTGGAGTGGGTCGACGACGCCCTGCCGGACCTGGCCGTGCTGCGCGGGCAGGGCCGGCTGTTCGACGTGATCATGCTGACGGCCGTATGGATGCACCTGGACGCTGACGAACGCCGCCTGGGCATGCAGGCGCTGGCCGCGCTCTTGGCGCCGCAAGGCCAGATCCTGATGTCGCTGCGGCACGGGCCGGTGCCGCCAGGACGCCGCATGTTCGACGTGTCGGCGCAGGAAACGATGGCGCTGGCGGCCAGCCATGGCCTGTCCTCGCATCATCTCAGCGAGCGCGAAGACATGCTGGACCGCGCCGATGTGCGTTGGAGCTTCCTGGGTTTGCGCCGCGACTGAAGCGGGATCCCGGGCCGGCTCCGGCCTGGGGGACTCGTCCGTTGGACGATGGGCTTGCCGGCTGTCCGCCGGTATCATGGGCGGCTCGCCCCTCTTTTTGCCCGCCATGTCCGCCGCGCTACTCCCCGACACTTTCCAGACCGCCCGGCTGCATGCCCGGCGCATGGACGAAACCGATCTTTCCTTCATCGCCGCCATGCATGCGGACGAACGCCTCATGGCCACCATGGGCGGCATCCGGACGGATTCGGCCAGTCGCCGTTATCTGTTGCAGAACGTCGAGCATTGGGCCGAGCAGGGCTACGGCATGTATGTGCTGGCCGACCGCGCCAGCGGCGCGCTGGCGGGCCGGGCGGGCTTGAAGCGCACCCAGTCGCGGGGCCACGACGAGGTCGAGGTGGCCTATGCCTTCCTGCCCGCGAGCTGGGGCAAGGGCTACGCCACTGAAATCGCGCAGGCGCTGCTGGCGTTGGGATTCGGCCGCCTGTCCGTGGAGGCGCTGGCCGCCGTGGCGCTGGAAGAGAACGCCGCGTCCTGCCGGGTGCTGGAGAAGTGCGGCATGCGCCAAGTCGGGGGCGCGGGCGCAGGCGGTTCCGGCAAGCGCCGCTATGAAATCCGCCGCGCCGATTGGCCGCTGCCGCAGGCGGACGCCGCGGCTGGCGGCGGGCACAGGCGCTAAGATTCGGGTATGAGCACCAAGCAGATTCCCGAAGACGACCCGCAGCCCGTTCCGCCAGTCGCGCCCGAGCCCGAAGAGTGTTGCAACAGCGGCTGCATACCCTGTGTCTATGACACCTACAACGAAGCGATGGATGACTACCGCGCAGCGCTGAAAGCCTGGCGGGCCAGGCATCCGGAGCAATCCAAGGGCTAGGCGCCCGCCACGATGGACGGGCGTCAGCCCGCCAATTTCATGTGGATGATGGGACGAGGGCGGCCCGCGTCGTCGTGGTCCGAGCGGCCCACGTCCTCGAAGCCGTAGTGCTTGTAGAAGCCGTGGGCCTGGGGGTTCTGTTCGTTCACGTCCACCAGCAGGGTGCCGTGCAGCGAACGCGCAAAGTTCAGCAGGCGCCGGCCCGCTCCCTTGCCGCGCTTGTTGGCGTCCACGAACAGCATCTGGACCTTGTTGCCGTTCAGGCCCATGAAGCCGGCGACCTCGCCGGCATCGTCCTCACAGACCCAGACCCGTACCGAAGGCAGGTCGGTGTTGAGCACCTGCGGGTACATGGCCTGGATTTCCTTTTCGGTCAGGAACGTGTGGGTGGCGCGTACGGAACGGAGCCAGATGTCCACCAGGGCCAGATCATCGCCGTGGTTGCGTTCTCGGATATTCATTTTTCTAATGGTTTTACAGGTCGGGTGCCGGCGCGGTCCTTGGCTGCACCGGGCTTTCTTGCCGCTAGAGCCCTGCGCGGTAGAGCTCGGTCGCCGCCAGGACGGTTTCCATCTGCACAGTATGCGCGAAAACGAAGCGCTCGCCGTAGACGGTTTCATCCGGAAACTCGGAAATCAACGCCATCGGCAAGTCTTCGCGGTCGCTTTCGCTGATCTGCACCGGGATGCCGTTCAGCACGTCGAATCCGGTTTCGAGCGCATGCGCCTGGAATAGTTCAAGCTGCCGGGCATTGAACTCGACCAGGCCGGGAACGTTGCGGGCCAGCCTGGCGGTCACGCCTTCGATCAGGCGACGGGCGCGGTCGCCCCAGCCCGGGTGATGGCGCAGCACCAGGAAGAAGCCCTTGGGGATGGTCCACAGTTCGAAGTGGCGCGGCAGGTAGCCGGACAGCGGGCGGGTCCATTCGTGGGCGGGATAGCCGTGCAGGTTGATGTGCAGCTGCGCGCCGCTGATGGCGTGCGCCTGGTGGCGGCCTTCGCGCTCGAAGAACGGGGCGCGTTCGCGGTAGGCGATATCGTCGCCCAGCGCGCTGTAGCGCGAGGCGTGCAGCATGTGGCGCGGATGGTGCGCGCGCAGGCGGTTGAACAGCGCGTAGCCGTCCGGATTTTCAGCGGCGATCAGGGCGAAATGGGCGTCGCCGCGCGCGGCCAGCGCCTGCGCCGCGCGCAGGGCGCCAACCACGCCGGAGGTTTCGTTGGCGTGCTGCGCGCCCGAGATGAAGACGGCGGGGCCGGGGCCGCGCAGGTAGGTGCCCAGTACCGGGCGGCCCTGACGCGAGACGGCCTGGAAAGTGTCGCCGCCGAAGGCCGCCATGCAGCCGGCGATCTGGCCGGCCGACAGTGGTTCGCGGACCTGGGCCAGCGGCGCATCGAGCGCCGCGGGGGTGACGGGCGCCAAGGCTTCGAAGTGCTCCAGCGAGATCTGCACGCGCGCCGCGCCGTCGTGGCGGCGGATGTCGGGAATGATCTGGCCGGGTTGCAGGCCGCGGTCGCCGGACGGGCGGCCCGAGTGCTTCTGGAAGTGCTCCAGCAGCGAGAAATAGATGTCTTCGTGCAGCGCCTCGAAGGTGCTGACGATTTCCTCGTCCACCGGCAGGGCGAAGTCCATGCCCGGCAGGTCCACGCGGATTTCCAGGCGCTCGAAATAGGGTTCATGCGAGCCCCAGGCATGGTTGCGCACCGTGTCCACGATGGCGCGGAATGCCTGCTGGTATTCGGTGGCCTGGGCGGCATCGGTCTGCAGCGCGCCCTCGGCGTCGCGCACGCGCAGCCAGCCGGTGGGCGACAGTTCGGGCGTGCCGTCCTGCGCGTAGCCGATCTGGTTGGGCGCATGGACGCGGGTATCGATCTGGCGGCCGTCGGCGTAGCGCAGGCTAACGTCGTAGTGCAGGTCGCGGGCGCCGGGCTGCATGCTGACGTCCACGCCTTCCAACAGCGCGATCAGCGGATAGGCTTCCAGCGTGAAGCGCTTGGCCTGAGCGTGTTCGTGCAGCGGATAGCGCACCATGACGGACGCGAGTCCCTCGCGTTCGACCTCTTCCAGGAAGTAGTGCAGCAGCGGCTTGTAGGCGCTGCGAAAGCGCGCGGTGACGCCAACCTGCGCCAGGCGTTCCTGCGCCGCGCGGCGCGCCTCCACGCCTTCGAACAGCCAGCCTTCCACGACCGCGCCGCGCCAGGCCGGCGCCAGGTAGGCGTGGGTCCAGGCGTCCAGCGTGCGGTCGAATGTTTTTTCCAGCAAAGACATACTCGATATTCCTTTCAGGCGGACCGGGGCGGCTTCAGACCTTGCCGGTCGGGTCCAGGCGGTCGCGCAGCCAGTCGCCCAGCAGGTTCAGGCCCAGTACCGTCAGCATGATGGCCAGGCCCGGGAAGACGCTGACCCACCAGGCCGTCTGCATGTAGGTGCGGCCGTCGGCAAGCATACCGCCCCAGCTGGGGATCATGGGATCCACGCCCAGGCCCAGGAAGGTCAGGCTGCTTTCCAAGAGGATGTTGTTGGCGACGTTCAGGGTCATCAGGATGACCAGCGGGCCCAGCAGGTTGGGCACGATGTGGTGGCGGATCATGGCCAGGTCGCGCACGCCGAAGGCGCGGGCGGCCAGCACGAATTCGCGTTCGCGCAGCGCCAGGACCTGGGCGCGCACCAGGCGTGCGTACTGCACCCATTGCGACACGATCATGAAGAAGATGACGTTGAACAGGCCGCCTCCCAGGATCGCGATGAAGGTGATGGCCACCAGGATGAACGGCAAGGCCAGCTGCACGTCGGCGAAGCGCATGACGATCATGTCCCAGAAGCCGCGGTAGTAGCCGGCGATCAGGCCCATGACGATGCCCAGCAGCGCGCCGCCGATGACCGAGACGAAGCCCACCGTCAGCGAGATCTTGCCGCCGACAATGACGCGTGCCAGCACGTCGCGGCCCAGCGGGTCGGTGCCGAAGGGGTGCGCCGCGCTGGCGAACGGCGCCGTCAGGCGGGCGGCCAGGTCCATGGCCTCGCCGCCGTCCGGAAACAGCCAGCCGGACGTCAGCACCAGCAGGATCATGGTGCCGGTCAGCAGCGCGCCCAGCACGAATTCCAGCGAGCGGTAGCGGCTGCGGGGCTTGGCCGCCTTGGGGGCGGCGGCGGTGGGGGTAGTAGTCTGCATAAGGCTCAGCGCGTGCGGATGCGGGGGTCGACGATGCCGTAGGCGATGTCGACGATCAGGTTGACCAGGACGATGACGGTGGCCAGCACGGTGACCGTGCCTTGCAGCACCGGGTAGTCGCGGCCGGAGATGGCATCGAACGCCAGCGTGCCCAGGCCCGGCCAGTTGAAGACCATTTCGATCACCACGATGCCGCCGATCAAGCCGCCGAACTGCAAGCCCAGGTAGGTGATGAGCGGAATCGCGCAGTTGCGCAGCGCGTGCTTGTACAGCACCACGCGTTCCTTCAGGCCCTTGCTGCGCGCCACCATGATGTATTGCGCCGACAGCGTTTCCAGCATGGTGGTGCGCACCAGGCGGATGTTGGTGGCGCTGAGGATGATGGCCATCGTCAGCGACGGCAGCACCAGGCTGGCCGGCCCGCTCCAGCCGGACGGCGGCAACAGCGGGAAGGTGATCGACAGCAGCAGCACCAGCATCAGCGCCAGCCAGAAGTTGGGGAAGGACAGCCCCACCAGCGACAGGATGCGGATGGCCTGGTCGGTGGCGCGGCCGCGCTTGATCGCGGCCTGGATGCCCAACGGCAGCGAAATCAGGATGGACGCGAGCAGGGAGGTGAACGCCAGCATCAGCGTGGCCGGCAGGGCGTCGCCGATCAGCTTGGCGACCGAGGTGCCGCCCATGAAGCTGCGGCCGAAATCACCGTGCAGCAGCCCCTGCATATAGGACAGGTACTGCTCGTGGAACGGCCGGTTCAGGCCCAGCGCCTGGCGGATATTGGCCAGGTCCTGTTCGGTGACGCTGCCCGAGCCCTGGCTGAGCATCAGCGCGGGGTCGCCGGTCAGGCGCACGGCATAGGAGACGAGCAGCGTCACGGCCACGATCACAAAGACGGCCTGCAACACGCGTTTGATGAGAAATCCGGTCATAAGTCGCCGCCCCGGCTTGCGCCGGGACGGGTCGGTGGGGTTAATGCTGCAACGGACATCGCTGAAGCTTCAACGCATATCAATCTAGCGGGATGCCGCGGAGCCGGCTTTGCCGGTCCGCAGGCATGCCCCCTTGGGGGGAAGCGCGTAGCGCTTCGGGGGGAGCCCACCTTGCGGAGCCGGCTTTGCCGGTCCGCAGGCATGCCCCCTGGGGGGAAGCGCGCAGCGCTTCGGGGGGGGGCTACTCCACAGATGCGTTCAGGAAGCGGAAGCGGATGTCGCCCGGGACTTCCAGGTTCTTCACGCGCTTGTTCACGCCCACGATGGTGTTCAGGCTGTACAGCGGCAATTCCAGCGCCTGGTCGGCCACGTAGCCGGCGATCTCCTGCAGCATGGCTTCGCGCTTCTTCACGTCATACACCGTGCGCTGCGCTTCCAGCATGCCGTTGAGCTTGGCGTCGTTGTCGTAGGGGTTCCACTTCTGGCCCGTGTGGTACATCAGGTAGGCCGTGTTGTCGTAGTCGTAGGTCCAGCCGCCCCACTGGTTCTGCCACATCTCGCCGGTCTTGCCGCCGGGGATGATGTCGTTGAGCAGCACGCCGGTTTCATACGGCTTGATCGTGGCGCGCACGCCCACGCCTTGCAGGTAGCCCGACACGGCCTGGGCCACTTCGCGGAAGTTCGAATCGCTGCCGCGCACGTCGATCTGCACGGTGGCGCCCGGCTTCACGCCAGCGGCTGCCAGCAGCTTCTTGGCTTCGGCGGGGTTGAAGGGCAGGGGCTTTTGCTCGGGGTTGTAGCCGAACGACTGCGGGCCCTGGAAGCTGGCGATGGTCTTGGCCTGGCCCAGCAGCAGCTGCTTGACGATGGCGTCGCGGTCCACGGCCATGATCAGCGCGCGGCGCACGTCGCGGTTCTGCGTGATGCCGTTCTTGGTGTTGTAGCGCAGGGCATAGGCCACCGGGCCGCCGGTGGAGATGACGTCGGCATTGCCGGACTTCTTCACGGTTTCGATCAGGCCCAGCGGGATCAGCGTGGCGATGTCGATGCGGCCGGCCTGCAGCTCGGCCACCTGGGTACCGGGTTCGCCGATGAAGCGGTAGACCACCTTGTCCAGCTTGGGCTTGCCGCCCCAGTAGTCGTCGTTGCGCGCCAGCGTCACGTTGACCTTGGGCTGGTAGCTTTCAAACTTGAACGGGCCGGTGCCGACCGGGTTCGTGTTGAAGTAGTCCTCGCCCTTTTCCTTGATGTACTTGGGCGGCACGATCATGGCGCCGTAGCCGGCCAGCTTGGTCAGCAGGACGGGGTCCGGCTGCTTCAGGATGAAGTCCACGGTGTACTCGTCCACCACCTTGATCTCGCCGATCGAGTCGTAGTTGGCCTTTTGCGGGCCCTTGGCGCCTTCCGCGCCCAAGAGGCGCTCGAAGGTGAACTTCACGGCTTCGGCGTTGAAGGGCTCGCCGTTGTGGAACTTGACGCCTTCGCGCAGCTTGAAGCGCAGGCGTTTGTTGTCGTCCAGGTATTCCCAGCTGGTGGCCAGGCCCGGCTGCAGCTTCAGGTCGGCGCCGCGCATGGTCAGGCCGTCATACAGGTTGCTGCCCACCGAACCCCAGAAGGTCACGAAGGTGTCGATCGGGTCCCAGCTGCCCGGATCCTGGTTGATGGCGACATTGAGCGTGCCGGCGGCCTGGGCGGTCGCGAAGACCGCGGGCAGCGCGCCGCCCAGCGCCAGGGCCAGGGCGGTGGCGGTATAGGTTTTGCGTAGGGAGAGCATGTTCAACTCCAGGAACGGGAAGCCGGACGGGCCGACGTGGAAAAGGTTGCGGCTCAAGCCGCGCGGGCCACGCGGTGGCCGGGCGCGAATTCAACCAGGGGAATGATGGCGGGCTCGTCGCCGACGCGCCGCACCGGGCTGGGGATCTCGCCTTCGATCAGCGAGGTGTCGATGTGGCGGCCGGGCTCGGCCACCGGCACGGCGGCCAGCAGCTTCTTTGTATAGGCATGCTGCGGCGATTCGAAAATCTGGCGGCGGGCGCCGAGTTCGACGACCTGGCCCAGGTACAGGACCGCGACGCGGTGGCTGACTTTCTCCACCACCGCCATGTCGTGCGTGATGAACAGATAGGAAAGGCCGCGATCCTTCTGCAGGTCCATCAGCAGGTTCAGGATCTGCGCCTGGATCGACACGTCCAGCGCCGACACGGATTCGTCCGCGATGATGAGCTTGGGATTGCTGGCCAGCGCGCGCGCAATGCAAACGCGCTGGCGTTGGCCGCCCGAGAATTCATGCGGATAGCGCTTGGCGTGTTCGGGCTTCAGGCCCACCTGCTCCAGCAGTTCGCCAATGCGGCGGGCGATGGCGTCCTCGCTGCTCAAGAGGCCATGCGTGCGGATGGGTTCGGCGATGCTGAAGGCCACGGTCTTGCGCGGATCCAGCGAGGCGTAGGGATCCTGGAAGATGTACTGGATCTCCTGGCGCAGGCGCTGGCGGCCGGCGCTGTCCATCGAGAAGATGTCTTCGCCGTTGTAGCGCACGGCACCCGAGGTCGGCGCCACCAGTTGCTGCAAGGTCTTGCCGATGGTGGACTTGCCGCTGCCGGATTCGCCCACCAGCGCCAGCGTTTCGCCAGGGTAGACGTCGAAGCTCACTTCTTCCACGGCGTGCACGCGGTGCGTGACGCGGCCGAAGAAATTGTGGCCCACGTCGAAGCGGGTGGTCAGCTTTTCCACGCGCAGCACGGGCTCGTCGTAGCGCGCCGTGTCCTGCTCGCGGGTTTCGCCCACTTCGCGCAGCGTGTCGCCTTCCAGCACGGTCTGCGGCGTGCGCAGCGGCAGGTCGCGGCCCGTCAGGCTGCCCAGGCGCGGCACCGCCGCCAGCAGCGCGCGGGTATAGGGATGCTTGGGCGCGTTGAAGATTTCATCCACCGTGCCTTGCTCGACCTTCTTGCCGCGCAGCATCACCACCACGTCGTCGGCCATTTCCGCGACCACGCCCATGTCGTGCGTGATGAAGATCACGGCCGTGCCCAGGTCGCGCTGCAGTTCGCGGATGGTGTTCAGGATCTGCGCCTGGATGGTGACGTCCAGCGCCGTGGTCGGCTCGTCGGCGATCAGCAGGCGCGGTTGGCACGACAGCGCCATCGCGATCATCACGCGCTGGCGCATGCCGCCCGACAACTGGTGCGGATAGCGGTCCAGCATTTGTTCGGCGTCGGGCAGGCGCACTTTTTCCAGCAGCTTGCGGGCCGACTGGCGCGCGGCCGAGCGCGACAACTGCTGGTGCAGCATGATGGCCTCGACGATCTGGTCACCGACGGTGAACACCGGGTTCAACGAAGTCATCGGTTCCTGGAAGATCATCGCGATGTCGTTGCCGCGGATGGCTCGCATGTCCTCGTCGGAGGCCGCGGTCAGGTCGATCTCGCGGTCGGCGTCGTCGCGGAACAGGATCTGCCCCGTGGCGATGCGGCCGCTGGTGTAGTCCGTCAGGCGCATGATGGCCATGGACGTGACCGACTTGCCCGAGCCCGACTCGCCGACGATGGCCAGCGTCCTGCCGGGGCGGACCTCGAAATCCAGGTTGTCGACGGCGCGGAACACGCCGTTTTCGGTATTGAAGTCGACCGACACGCCGCGCACGGACAGCAGCGGGGCGGAAGAAGATGCGGTGGTGCTAGACAACGTGGATTCTCACAACGAGGTGGCGGCGCGGGCGGCCTGATCGTACAGGCCCGAAAGGGCGCGCAGGGTGTTGGCCAGCTGATGGCTGGCGTCGTCCGCGGCGGGGGAGTCGATGAAGGGTTTGACGAGGCACTGCTCGCGCACTTCGGCGTAGCGCTGGATCGC
>JALDYL010000158.1:0-10666 GCA_032153965.1 Achromobacter sp.
AAGGCCGCCGCCTTGTCCGGCAGGAACATGTAGCCGAACTGGCACACCACGGCATCGAAGGCCTGGTCCTCGAAAGGCAGTTGCAGGGCGTCGGCCTGGCGCCAGGCGACGGCGCGGCTCGTGCCCAGGGCCTGGGCCTGCTCCAGCATGGCCGGGTTCAGGTCGGTCGCGACGATGGCCGCGCTTGCGGACAATTGGTCCGCAAGCTGGCGCGTCACCGCGCCGGTGCCTGCGGCGATTTCCAGGACGGCCGCAGGGCGCAGCGCCGCCGCTCGCGCCGCGATGTCCGCGGCATAGGGTTGGAAGATGAGCGGGACCATGTACCGCTGGTAGAACTGCGGGATGGATCCGGAGAAGACGCGATCACCAGGGGAAGTGTTCATGATGTTCGACTCCAAAGCGGCCGCGCGGGGCGGTCTTCAGATTGAACGCAGCCATTTCTGTCGGCTGGAAGGGGATAACCATTTTAGGCAATGCAGGACGGAATGGAGATGGAAATTCACATATTGAACAAATCGTGAAATAGCTGTGGTGACGCACTGCTGTTCCTTGAAGAATTGACCCTGCGCAAAGACAGCGGGAGGAAAAGCCTCCAGACCTTTGCCGCTGAACCGCTCAGACGGGCAGGCACTCAAGGAACAAGGAGACAAAATGATTACGAGGCGTCAAGCCGGCATATGCATGGCGCTGGGCGCGCTGGGGGCGTATTTCCCCCGCGTCTGGGCAAACACCTGGCCTCCCGCGAACCAGGTCATCCGGATGGTGGTTCCGTTTTCGCCCGGCGGCACGACGGACATTCTTGGCCGTTTGATGGCCGATGGCCTACGCAAGGAGCTGGGCGTCAACGTCATCGTGGAGAACCTGGCGGGCGCCAACGGCAACCTGGGCGCGGCCAATGTGCTCAGGTCCAAGCCCGATGGGCTCACGCTCATGCTGGGCACGCCGGGCCCCATGATCGTCAACAAGTACGTGTATCGCAACCTCAGCTATGACCCGCTGACGGCCTTTTCCCATGTCGCGCTGGTGGCCGAACTTCCGAACGTGCTGATGGTGCGCAACAACCTGGGCGTGAACAACGTGGCCGAACTCGTCGCCCTGGCCAGGAAGCAGGATCTCAGTTTCGGCAGCCCGAGCGTCGGCTCCAGCGGGCACGTGTCGACCGAACTGTTCAACCTGCGTTCCGACATCAAGGCGACGCATATTCCGTACAAGGGAAGTTCGCCGATGCTGGCGGATCTGGCGGGCGGCAATATCGACTACACCATAGACCAGATTTCCTCCGCCCTGTCGCTGATCCAGAGCGGTCGCATCAAGGCGCTCGCGGTCACCTCCAAGGAACGCTCCGCGGAGCTGCCCGATGTGCCCACGCTGCGCGAGGCGGGGCTGCCTGATTACGAGGTTTCGGTGTGGTTCTGCATCGCAGCGCCGGCAAATACCTCGCCCGAAATCGTCGCGACCCTGAACGCCGCCATCAATCGCGTGCTCAAGGATCCGGGCGTGGTCCAGCGCATTGCCGGTTTCGGCGCGCGTGCGGTGGGCGGCACGGTGGAGGACCTTACTCGTCAAGTTCAGGCCGAGCAGCGCAACATCGTTGCGGTAACCCAGGTCGTCACTTTTTCCAACTAGCACGCGGCACGGTATCGGCTGCTTCTACTCATCATGCCTTTCAACGAAAACGTACAGACCTGCGCCGCATCCACGCCGGATGGGGCGACGATAGCCTACTACGACTCCGATCCGGAGAAACAAGGGCGCGGAACCATACTGTTGCTGCATGGGACCGGCGGGTCCGCGGAGAACAACTTTTGGGCATTGTTCCCGATGCTGGCCATGCGCCAGCGCGTGATAGCGCTGGATTTCGTCGACCCCGAAGCCGCGACGCCCGAGGCCGGAACGTACATCGATCAAGTGCTTGCGGTCATCAAGGCGGCGAATGGCGATGAACCTGTCCATCTCGTGGGCTATTCGTTCGGCGCCGTGATTGCGGCGCTGCACGCCGCAACGCATGGCTCGACCGTCGAGTCGCTCACGTTGGCCTGCGGCTGGGTCAAGACCGACAACCAGCAGCGCCTGCGCAACGCGGTCTGGCGCAGCCTGCATGACAGCGGGCACGATGCGATCGCTGAATTCTCGGTGTTCGCGAACTACAGCCAGCCATTCCTGAACGCAAAAAACGAGTCCGAGCTGGAGGCGCTGATTCAAGGCGTGCGCAAAGGCCCGGACCGTTCCAGAAAGATGGCATTCAACCGGAATGTCGACATCACCCGGCAGCTTGGCTCAATTGCCGCCCCTGCGCTGGTCGTGGGGTGCACCTTGGACATCATGACGCCGTTGCGCCATGCGCGGATGCTCTTCGGCGGCATTGCCGACTGCCGCTATGCGGAGATCCACAGCGGCCATGGCGTGGTCCATGAACGTCCCGCCGAGCTGTTCACGATGATCGATGAGTTTGTGCGTAACCCGTTCGCCTTGCCGGCCGGGCACGTACTCCAGAACGCCCATGCCTGAGGTTGCGACCATGAATGCTTCGACCGTAAATAAAGAAATCTCCGCCACCAGGACGGCGGTACTGATTATTGGATCCGGATTCTCCGGATTGGGCATGGCCGTCAATCTCAAACGGGAAGGCAAGCACGACTTCCTGGTGCTGGAGCGCGCCGCCGACGTAGGCGGAACCTGGCGCGACAACACTTATCCGGGAGCGGCATGCGACATCCAATCCCATCTTTACTCGTATTCGTTCAAACCCAATCCGCGCTGGAGCCGCGTGTACGCGCCGCAGCCGGAAATCCTCGAGTATCTGCGCAGTACCGCAAGGGAAGAGCAGATTCTCGCGCACATCAGGTTCGGCGCTGCCGTGGAACGGGCGTGTTGGCACGAGGATCGGAAGATCTGGGTGGTCCAGACCCCCGTCGGCGTTTTCGAAGCGCCGGTGCTGATTTCGGCCGCGGGGCATTTGTCCGATCCCTCCTATCCGGACATTCCCGGCATATCCACGTTCCAGGGACAGATATTCCATTCCGCGCAATGGGACCATGAGGCCGATTGGTCCGGAAAGCGCGTGGGAGTGATCGGCACGGGCGCTTCGGCGATCCAGATCGTGCCTCAGCTGGCGCGCACGGCCGGCCGCCTGACGGTCTTCCAGCGTTCGGCGCCCTACATCATTCCGCGCCGGGACCATGTGTACAGCGAAGCCGAGCAAGGCATGTTCGAGCGCTTTCCCGAAGCGATGCAGGAACTGCGCGATGAACTGTTCTGGGGCAATGAGTCGCGCTTCCCGCAGCGCCGGCAGGTTCCGGCATTCATCGAGATGATCCGCGGCATGGCTGTGAATCACCTGCAGTCGCAGATTCCGCAGCAGGAACTGCGCAAGAAGCTCACGCCGCATTACGCCATCGGCTGCAAGCGCATCCTCATTTCGAATGACTATTACCCGTCGTTGATGCAGTCCAATGTGGACCTGGAAACGGCGGGCATCGAGCGCATCGACGAAACCGGAGTGATCCTCAAGAACGGCGAGAAAGTCGAGCTGGACCTGCTGGTGGTCGCTACGGGCTTCGAGGCGACGGAGCTGCCGATCGCCGAACTCATCCACGGGGTCGACGGCCAGAGCCTGGCGCAGAAATGGAAGAACGGCGGGTACGCGTTCGCGTGCACCACGGTTTCAGGCTTTCCCAACTTTTTCTTCATGCTGGGCCCCAATACCGGCCTGGGCGCGGGATCGATGATTTTCATGATCGAGACGCAGATCAACTATATCCGGGAGGGGGCGAACTACGTTCTGGAGCGCGGAGTGGTGGCGGAGCCCGACGCGCAGGCGGAGATCGACTACACCGACAGCATTCAGCGTCGCAGCCAGGGCACCGTCTGGGTGTCGGGCGGCTGCAGCAGTTGGTACTTGCACCCGACCAGCGGCAAGCTGACGGCGCTGTGGCCCGACTTCATGTCCCAGTTCCGCAAGGAGAACGGGTCGTTCAGTGCCGAGGGCTACCACATTCGTGCGGGCGTGGCCGCGGAGCAGGCATGAGTCGCCCGGACCAGGCGGTGCGCGTCGGCATCCTGGGGGCCGGCCTGATGGGCCACGGCATCGCCCAGGTCTTTTGCCAGGCCGGATTCCGGGTTTCGATCTGGGATCCGGACGGCACGGCGTTGCGCGATGTGCCGCACAGGATCGACGAGCACCTCAGGCTGCTCGGCCAGGAGCGCCGAGGCGAGGTAGGCCTGTGCGCCACGCTTGCCGAGTGCGTGCGGGATTGCGATCTGGTGGTGGAGGCGGCGCCCGAGAAGCTGGCGCTGAAGCAGGAGCTGGTCCGGCAGATCGACGCGGCGAATCCGGATTGCGTGGTGGCGAGCAACACCTCCGTGCTGCGCATTACCGAAATCGCCAGGCACGCCCGGGATCCGCGCCGCGTGGTGGGAACCCATTGGTGGAATCCGCCATACCTCATTCCCGTCGTCGAAATCGTCCGTGGCGAGCGGACGGGCGAGGAAGTTGCGGCACAAGTCAGGCAATGGCTGCTGGATGCCGGCAAGCTGCCGGTGGATGTCTACAAGGACGCGCCTGGTTTCGTGGGCAATCGCATGCAGTTCGCCTTGGTCCGCGAGGCCGCCCATATCGTGCAGGAGGGCATCTGCTCGGCGGAAACGGTCGATCTGGTCGCGCGCCACACCTTCGGGCGTCGCATGGCGGCGGTCGGTCCGCTGCGCAATTCGGATTTCATCGGCCTGGACCTGGTGGAGGCCATTCTGGACTATCTCGCGCCCAGCCTGTCCGATGCGAAGCAGGCGCCCGCGCTCATCAAACAGCTCGTGGCCAGGGGCGACAAGGGGGCCCGCACCGGTATGGGAATCTTCGAGTGGGGCGAGGGCGAGCGCGGCGAGGCGGAGCAGCGGCTGCTCAAGCACCTCGTCGCCATGCAACGGCTCGACGCCGGGGCCTGATCCGGGAACCCACCCCGTCTTTGCCACAACGCCATGGCCCCGGGGGCAGCCTCGGGGCCAAGGACCCGCTACGCCTGGAATATCCGCAGCCGCCGGTGCGGCCGCGATCTCGAGAATGAAAAGGACCAAGGAGACTATCGTGTCAGCAATCAGTCGATTCGCAGGAAAGCTATCCCTGGCGCTTGCCGGCGCCGTGTTGTTGTCCCCGGGCTTTGCCGCGGAATCCGCCCAGGCGGCCGCACAGGGCTACCCGGACAAGCCCGTCCGCTTCATTGTTCCCTTTTCCGCCGGGGGATCGACCGACATCATTGCAAGAGCCGTCGGCGAGTCCATGGGCAAGTACCTCGGGCAGACTGTCGTGGTCGAGAACCGCACGGGCGCGGCGGGGTCCGTAGGCGCGGCGCTGGCCGCCAAGGCGCCCGCCGATGGCTATACGGTGCTGGTCGGCGGCGTCGGGCCGATGATGGTCGTTCCCGAACTCGATCCAGGCTTGCCCTACCGTCCGGCCAGGGACTTCGAAGCGGTCGGCCAGGTGACGGACAACGACTACGGCTGGGTGGTGAACGCGTCCAGCCCCTTCAAGACGGCGGCGGACCTGGTCAATGTCGCGAAAGCCCGGCCCGGCCAGATTTCGTACATGACGACCGGTATTGGCGGGCCGCTGCACGTCAGCATGGAATTCCTGGCCAAGCAGCAAGGCCTGCAACTCAACCACGTCCCCTATCAGGGGGAAAGCCAGGCGGTCGGCGACCTGCTCGCCGGACGCCTCGATGTCGCGGTCATGTCCATCACGGCCGCGGCGCCATTGATGAAGGCGGGAAAAGTCCGGATGCTGACGCTGCTGAGCGCCAAGCGCTCGTCCGCCGTGCCCGATGTGCCGACCATCGCCGAGGCCGGTTATCCGGGCAACGAGGTGCCGATCTGGCTGGGCCTGTTCGTGCCGAAGGGTACGCCCGAGCCGGTCATTGAACGGCTGCACCAGGGGGTGGATCACGCATTGCGGCAGGAGGCGGTAAGGGGGCGCATGCGGGACCTGGGCGCCGAGCCCGTCGGCAGCACCCGTGGTCAATACCAGGCATTCCTGGCGGCCGAGACGGCTCGTTGGAAAGAGCGCATCGCCGCTACCGGCATCAAGCGCTGATAGGCCGCGGGAAACGCGAAGGAGGATCATTCCATGGACAGGCAACTCACTGCGCTGGTGACCGGCGCAAGCAATGGCATCGGCCGGGCGACGGCGCTGCGGCTGGCGGCGGACGGCTACAGGCTGGTCACCGTCGATCGTTCCGCGCCCGCGGGCGGACTGGCGGACGCCGAAACCTTCATCCAGTCGGATCTGCTTGATCCCGCGAGCCGGGAGCGCGCGCTTGAGCGCATCGGCGCGGAGTTCGAGGTGGATGTGCTGGTGAACAACGTTGCCACCGTCAAGCTCGCCCGCGTCGAAGACGTGACGCTGGGCGACCTGCAGGCCAGCGTGGACCTGAACATCACGGCGGCCCTGCGCTTTGCCCAGACGGTGATTCCCGGCATGAAGCGCCGGCGCCATGGCCGGATCGTCAACATCGCCAGCAGGGCCGCGTTGGGCAAGGATCTTCGGACTGCCTATGGCGCAACCAAGGCGGCGGTGCTCGGGATGACGCGCACCTGGGCGCTGGAGCTGGCCGCCAGCGGGATCACGGTGAACTGCATCGGGCCGGGTCCCATCGCCACTGAAATGTTCAGGGCGGCCAATCCACCCGAAGCGGAACAGACCAAGGCGATTCTGCGGACCATCCCGGTGGAACGGTTGGGCGAACCTGCGGAGGTGGCCCATGCGGTGGCGTTCTTTGCACACCGGCTGGCCGGTTTCACCACCGGCCAGGTTCTTTACGTATGCGGTGGCATGACGGTAGGCCTGGCGCCCTTATGAAAGAGGCGGCGAACCAGGAAAATTCAGCATGTGAACAATTTGATCGTCAAAGATTGTTGTGCCGGCCAACCCGGGGCAGGCTGGCCGCCTGAATCCACTTCTACGATGAGGTACGCCTTGGAATTGGGAATTGATGGGCAAGTCGCCCTGGTGACTGGCGGGGCCAATGGGATCGGCAAGGCAATCGCGCAGCGCCTGGCTGGCGAGGGCTGCAAGGTGGCGGTGCTTGATCGGGACGAGATCCTGGCGGGCAAGGCTGCGCAGGAGATCAAGGATGAGGGAGGACAGGCGTGCGCGGTCGCCGTCGACGTCACCAATCCCGCCAGCGTCGCGGCCGCCCTGCGGACAGCCGTCGAACGGCTTGGCGGCTTGCATATCGTGGTCAATTGCGCCGGTTTCTCCATGGATGCCCCGGTTACGAGCATGACGGACGATCAGTGGCAGCAGGTGCTGAACGTGACGCTCAACGGTGCGTTCAACATGGTCCGCGCCGCCGCGCCCCTGCTCAAGGAACAGCGCTACGGCCGCATCGTCAATATCACGTCGCGCGCCCATTTCGGCGACGTCAACAAGGCGAACTACTCCAGCGCCAAAGCGGGGCTGATCGGCTTTACCAAAGCCCTTTCGCTCGAACTCGGTCCGGAAGGCGTGACCGTGAATGCCGTTGCGCCGGGGATCATCGAAACCGAGCGGTTACGGACCCTGTCCTACTTCAAAGGGATCGAAGAGCGCTCCAAGGCGGCCATGCCGATCAAGCGGTTTGGAACCGTGGATGAGGTGGCAAGCCTGGTCGCGTTCCTGGCATCCGCCCACGCGGGCTTCATTTCGGGCGAAGTGGTGCACATCAGCGGCGGCCGCTATGGCTGAGCCGCAAGAACGATCGCTGGCGGCGCAGCTATCTTCCTGGGCCCTGCGGCTGAGTTTCGATCGGGCGCCTGGCGCCGTGAAGCAGGCCATCGCCAACTGCCTGCTCTACAACTTGACCATGGCCCTGGCCATGGACGAGGCCAGCGATCCGCTCGGACGGGCATTGCACGGTATTGCCGACGCAGCCGGCCCCGCCCGGCTATTCGGCGGCCGCGGAACGCGCGGCGCCGCGGACGCCGCCTTTATCAACGCCAGCCTCATTACGGCGCGCGGGCAGAACGATACCCATCCTGGCGTGGTCACGCACATCGGATGCATCGTGATCCCCGCGGTGCTGGCGGTCGCCGACCTGGTCGACGCGACGCCGGGCCGGGTGCTGGACGCGCTGGTCGTGGGCTACGAGGCCATTCCCCGCGTGGCCCACCGGCTTTCGGCCGAGACCACCCGCAGAGGATTCAGGGCCTCGTCCCTGTACGGATCGCTGGGGGCGGCGCTGGCCTGCTCGGCGCTCCTGGGACTGACCGCCGCACAGACCCGAAACGCGCTGTCGATTGCCACCAACCTGGCTTCAGGGCTCCTGCAGACCTGGACTGACGGTTCGCAGGAATGGCGTCTGCAGATCGCCAAGACCAGCCGGGACGGCGTGCATGCCGCGCTTCTGGCGCGGGCAGGCGTCACGGGCGCCGAGTTCTGCCTGGAGGGAGACAGCGGGTTTGGCGCGGCATACGCGGGCAAGGCTCCCGTCCTCGATTTCGATGGCTGGCGCGCGCCCGAGGTGGTGTTCAAGCCCTATCCTGGCTGCGCTTTCAATCAGGCGCCGGTTCAGGCCTTGCGCGACCTCATGGCGGCAGTGGCCATGGACGCCGCCACGGTCGAGCGCATCGAGATACGCTTGAATCCGGCCGATGCCGGCTACCCAGGCGTTGCATTGCACGGGCCGTTCGAATCGCCGTCGGGGGCGATCATGAGCGCCCCGTTCATGCTGGCGGCCACTTTGCTGCACGGCATGCCGCGGATCGCGCACTTCGAGAGCCAGCGGCAGAGGGCCGATCTCCACCTGCTGTCGCAACGGATCCAGGTACGTCCAAGTCCCGCCATCCGGCCCTGGACCTGCGAACTGGAATTGCGGACTTTCGCGGGCGAGGTCCACCGGCAGGTTTTTGATCCGTCGATGCCGTTTCGGCTGGACTGGGAGCAGACGCTGGGACTTGCCATGGATGTGGCGCAGGAGTGGCCTTCGAGCCAGGCGGGTCAGAAGTTCCAGCAGCTGGCGGCGAGCATCGCGGGCGCCGCGGCTGGCCGGCTCGATCTTGCGCGGCTGGGCAGCGTGGTATACACAGCCTAGGTTTCAGGCATGGAGCACAGATGAAGGGTCCGCAGACAGTCATACGCGCCTTGACGCTGCTCAGGCACATCGCGGCCATCCATCCCCATGGCATCGCCATCGGCGCGCTGGCCGAGTTGACGGAGCTGGACCGGGCAACCGCGTACAGGCTCGTGTCAAGCCTGGTGGAGTTCGGCCTGGTCACGAAAGATCCGTCCAAGAACTACCGGCTGGGCGTCGAGGCGATGCAGCTCGGGCTGGCGGCCATGCGCTCCGCGCCTATCATCGACCGGGTCCGTCCGGTGATGCAGCGGCTCGCCCGGCGCACGGACGACACGGTCTTTCTGGTCGTGCGAAACGGCGACTATGGCCACTGCATCCATTGCGAGGAAGGCTCCTACCCGGTCAAGGCGCTGGTGCTGCAGATCGGCGGCATGCGCGTGCTGGGAATCGGCAGCGCCGGCGTCACGCTGCTTTCGGCGATGCCCGATGCCGAGATTGACGCGCTGCATAAAAGACACCTTGAAGAGTTTCGGCCCCGCGGGCCTTCGTTCTCGGAGCTGAAGAAGCTCCTGAAGGATACGAGGCAACGCGGATATGCCGACACCCGCGACCTGGTCGCCGACGGGGTCAGCGGCGTAGGCATGCGCTTCGAGATCGACACCGGCAGCCACGCTGCGATCAGCGTCGCCGCCATCAAGAGCCGCATGGGCGCGGACAGAAAGGCCTGGATCGCCGGCCTGATTGCCGAGGAATTGCGCACCAGCGATTTTCTGCCGACCCTGACAGAGACCAAGCCAAGAAAGCGCCCGTGAGCGCATGGCGCGAGCCGCGCCTAAGCTCCCAACCGCGTCTGCTCCGCCGCCAGATAAGCATCCCGCGACGGCAGCAGGTGCTCCCGGCATAGCGCCATCAACCCCTCCCGGTCGCCATCGCGCAGCGCATGGATCATGGCCCAGTGTTCCTGGCGGGCGCGTTCGCGGTAGCCGGCGGAGGCCAGTGAGCCGAAGCGGATCGGGTGGGTGCGGCGGGCGTATTCCTCGATGGCCTGGCCCAGCGCCGCGTTGTCCAGCAGGCCGAAGAACTCGCGGTGAAAACGCTGGTTGCTGCGGAACACGCGGCGCGCGTCGCCGTCGGCGACCGCCGCGTCGTGTTCGCGCTGCACCGCCACCAGCGCCGCCAGCCGCGCCTGCGGCACGGGCAGCGGGATCTGGCTGGCGGCATGCACCTCCAGCACTTGGCGCAGCGCGTATAGCTCCATGACTTCGCGCACTGCATAAGCGCGCACCACCGCGCCGATGTTGCGCTTTTTCTCGACCACGCCCAGCGCCTCCAGGTCGGCCAGGACCTGGCGCACCACATGGCGCTTGAGCGAGAAGCGCGCCATGAGTTCGTCCTCGGTCAGGCGTTGGCGCGGGTGCAGCCGGCCGAAGACGATGTCTTCTTCCAGCGTGGCCACCGCGGCCTGCGCGGCGTCCGGGGCCAATGCCGGCGCGGAGTCGGGAGTGATGGCGTCCATGCGCTTGCCTACTTTTTCGGCACGGTGTCGCGCGTGACGCCGGCGCGCAGGAAATCGAAGTCCACGCCCTGGTCGGCCTGGGTCACGGTCTGCAGGAACAGCTTGCGGT
>JALDYL010000159.1:0-10640 GCA_032153965.1 Achromobacter sp.
GATGGAAGCAGTGTTCCTGCACCAGCGAAATCAGCTCGGCGCCGAAGCCGCAGGTACGCGTGGCTTCGTGCACCACCACGCAGCGGCCGGTCTTCTTGACCGAATTGACGATGGCGTCCAGGTCCAGCGGCCACAGGCTGCGCAGGTCGATGACTTCCGCGTCGATGCCGGTTTCCTCGGCGGCGGTCAGCGACACGTGCACGGTGGTGCCGTAGGTCAGCACGGTCAGCGCGTTGCCCGGCCGCACGATGGCGGCCGTGTCCAGCGGCACGGTGTAGTAGCCGGTAGGCACCACGCTCCCGGGCCGCCCGGTCCAGGGCGTGACGGGCCGGTCGTGATGGCCGTCGAACGGGCCGTTGTAGAGCCGCTTGGGCTCCAGGAAGATGACCGGATCGTCGTTCTCGATGGCCGCGATCAGCAGGCCCTTGGCGTCATACGGATTGGACGGCATCACCGTGCGCAGCCCGCAGACCTGGGTGAACATGGCCTCGGGGCTCTGGCTGTGCGTCTGTCCGCCGTAGATGCCGCCGCCGCAAGGCATGCGGATGGTCATGGGCGCGACGAATTCGTTGACCGAGCGGTAGCGCAGGCGCGCGGCCTCGGACACGATCTGGTCGGAAGCCGGATAGAAATAATCGGCGAACTGGATCTCGCAAACGGGGCGCAGGCCATACGCGCCCATGCCCACCGCCACGCCGACGATGCCGCCTTCGGAGATCGGCGTGTCGAACACGCGCGAGCTGCCGTACTTGGTTTGCAGGCCTTCCGTGCACCGGAACACGCCGCCGAAATAGCCGACGTCCTGTCCGAACACCACCACATTGTTGTCACGCTCCAGCATCACATCCATGGCCGAGCGCAAAGCCTGGATCATGGTCATCGGCGCCGAGGCCGGACCAGCGTTGTTATCAATTGCCATGGTCAGACTCCGAGCTGCTGGCGCTGCCGGCGCAGATGCTCCGGCATGTCCTTGTAGACGTCTTCAAAGATGCTGGCGGCGCTGGGGACGTGGCCGTCCACCAGGGTGCCGTAGCTTTCCGCTTCCTTCTGGGCCGCCAGGATCTGGGCGTCGAGCTCGGCCTTGACGGCCTCGTGCTCTTCGTCGGACCAGATGCCCAGCAGGATCAGGTGCTTCTTGAAGCGCGCTATCGGGTCGCCCAGCGGGAAGTGGCTCCAGTCGTCGCCGGGACGGTACTTGGAGGGATCATCAGAAGTGGAGTGCGGGCCGGCGCGGTAGGTCACCCATTCGATCAGGGTCGGACCCAGGTTGCGGCGAGCGCGTTCGGCGGCCCAGCTCGAGGCGGAATAGACCGCCAGGAAATCGTTGCCGTCCACCCGCAGCGACGCGATGCCGCAGCCCACGCCGCGGCCCGCGAAGGTCGCGCCTTCGCCGCCGGCGATCGCCTGGAAGGTGGAAATGGCCCACTGGTTGTTGACCACGTTCAGGATGACCGGCGCGCGGTAGACGTGCGCGAAGGTCAGCGCGGTATGGAAGTCGGCCTCGGCGGTGGCGCCGTCGCCAATCCAGCCGGAGGCGATGCGGGTGTCGCCCTTGATGGCCGAGGCCATGCCCCAGCCCACCGCCTGGATGAATTGCGTGGCCAGGTTGCCCGAGATGCTGAAGAAGCCCCGCTCGCGGTCGGAATACATGACCGGCAGTTGGCGGCCCTTGAGCGGATCGCGTTCGTTGGACATCAGCTGGCACATCATGGTGACCAGCGAGACATCGCGCGCCAGCAGGATGCTTTGCTGGCGGTAGGTCGGAAAGCACATGTCGCCCTGCTCCAGCGCCATGGCGTGGGCCGTGCCGATGGCCTCTTCGCCCAGGCTCTGCATGTAGAAGGAGATCTTCTTCTTGCGCTGGGCGGTCAGCATGCGCGCATCGAACAGGCGCGTCATCAGCATGTTGCGCATGCCGGCGCGCAGTTGCTCATGGCTGAGCTCGGGCGCCCACGGTCCGACGGCGCTGCCGTCGTCGGCGATCACCCGGACCAGGCTGTAGGCCAGTCCGCCGGTATCGACCGCTGCAACATCAATGGGGGGCTTGGGCACATCGCCGGGCGGCGACAGGTGCAGGTAGGAAAAATCGGTCTTGCAACCCGGGCGCCCTGTCGGCTCCGGGACGTGCAACTTCAACGGCCCATATTGGCTCATGTATTGTCTCCACGCTTGATCGTGTCATGCGCATTCTTCTTACCAAGACACTGCCCAAGGGGGTGACCTCGGACATTGCCATCGTCGGCCGGTGCAAAGGGATGAACATGCACGGCCGGCAGCCAGAGTAGCACAGGGCGCAGCCCCGAGACAGGGGCCGCGCCGGGCCTCGCTCCCGGCGCTGGTCGAGGGCCGCACGCCGCTTGCGGGGATCGCATCGGCGGCAGCCGGCGGCGTCATATACTGCCTGTCCCTGATACGCTGGAAACCGACGTGCCCCGATTGACCGCCTCGAAATGGTTCAGCTGGACCGGCATTGTGTTCGCCGCGCTTTACCTCGCCATCGTCATCCTCTGCGTGGCCGGTGCGCTATCGGCGGACGGCGATGACAAAGGACGATTCGTGTTGCTGCAGCTGCCCTTGGCGCTGCAACTCGCGCTGCTGCACGAATTGAACCTGGACCGCCTGCTTGGCGACCTGTCATGGGTCGGCGGCTACCTGTTGATCGGCCTGCCCACGCTGGCCCTCTTCTACTTCGCAGGCTGGGGCCTGGAGAAGCTCGTGCGCGCCGCTTTCCGGCCGATCGCCGGCCGACGCTAGGCAAGCCGCCCATGAAAAAACCGGCCCATGGCCGGTTTTTTCATGCTGGACAGCGGGCTCAGACCGGACCGGTCCACTCCGTGACGAATTCACGGTAGTCAGGCCGGTTGGCCGGCGGCACGGCGCAAGCCGGGGTGCCGATGGCCAGAAAGCCCAGGAAGCGGTAGTCCAGCGCGTCCAGGCCCAGCGCGTTCTGCACGTCTTCGACGTAGGTGCCGATGCCGGTGCTCCAGAACGCGCCGTAGCCCAGCATGTGCACGGCGTTCAGCAGGTTCATGGTGGCGGCGCCGGTAGCCAGCAGCTGTTCCTGTTCCGGGATCTTGGTGTTGTCGTGCGCGATCTTCTGCGCCACCGCGATGAAGAGCGGCACGCCGGCCATCCATTCGCGCACGGACTTTTCCTTTTCCGGCGTCATGCGCGGATCGCCGCTGCGTTTGACCGCGTCCAGCGCCAGATCGGCCAGCTTGCCGATGGCCTCGCCGCGGATCACCACGTAGCGCCACGGCCGCAGGGCGCCATGATCAGGCGCCGACATGGCCGCCTGCAGGATCTGTTCGAGTTCCTCGGGCTTGGGCGCCGGGGCGCGGAGGAACTTGAAGGAACGGCGCGTATTCAGGGCGTGCAGCGGGGTGGCGGTCGGGGTCGTGGTCATCGGATCTGGCGTCAATGAGAAAGAAACACAATTCATATTACGCCACTCCGCCGCCGCAGGCCGTCATCCCCCCGGACCGCCAGAGGTCATTCGATCTGGATGCCGACCTCTTTGATGACGCCCGCCCAGCGCGCCAGCTCCGCGTTGACGAACTGGCCCAGCTCGGCCGGGCTGCTGGCGCCCGGCGTCGCCCCCTCGCCCTTGAAGCGAGTCTGCAAGGCCGGCACCGCCAGCGAACGCGCCACCGCCTGGTTCAACACGGCCACCACCGCGTCGGGCGTGCCCTTGGGCGCCATCAGCGCATTCCAGGTATTGATTTCGTAGCCCTTGAACATCGGGTCCTCGGCCACCGTGGGCACCTCGGGCAGTTCCGCCGAACGGTCGCGCGTGGTCACGGCCAAGGCGCGCAGGGCGCCGGCGCGGACCTGCGGCAAGGCTGCCGGCAAGGTGGCGAAGCTGAACTGGGTTTCGCCGCTCATGACCGAGGAATTGGCCAGCGACCCGCCGCGGTACGGCACGTGCTGGATCTGCACCTTGGCCTCCGAGGCGAACATGGCGCCGGCCACGTGCACCGGCGAGCCATTGCCGCTGGAGGAATAGTTCAGGTCGCCCGGCTTCTCGCGCGCCAGCTTGACCAGGTCGGCCACCGACGCCACTGGCAGCTTGGGATTGGCGACCAGCACCAGCGGGATGGACGCGATCATGCTGACCGGCGTGAAGCCGCCCACCGGGTCGTAGCCCAGCGACTTCTTGTACACGACCGGATTGATGCCGTGGCTGGACACGGTGGCCATGAACAGCGTGTAGCCGTCGGGTGCGGCCTGCTGCACGGAGGCCGCGGCGATGTTGCCGGCGGCGCCGGCCTTGTTCTCGATGATGACGGGCTGCTTGAGCTCCTTGCTCAACTGCTCGCCCAGCGCCCGCGCCAGGATGTCCGTGGTGCCCCCGGCGGCGTAACCCACCACGATGCGCACCGGCTGGCTGGGATAGGCCCCCTGCGCGTGCAGCGGCGCCGCGCACATCCATGCCGCCAAGCCCGCCAGGCCTGCCCTCAGATGAACCGCTTTCATGTCTGTCTCCTCGTCGCCGCGCTTGTTGCGCGGTCTGTGGCCTGGCCGTCCCCGGTGGGATCGGTGGCCGGGTTGATCCGGTCCGCGCGCGGATTCAGGACGCAAGCCTCCCCCGGCCGCGCCGCCGACGGCGCGGACCTGCAAGCCGCGTAGGGAATCCGGCGCGCGGCCGGAAATCAGGTGCCGGTGAACACCGGCGCTCTCTTTTCCGCGAACGCCTTGCGGCCTTCGCGGTAGTCATTGCTTTCGAAGCACTCCAGCACCAGCCGGCGCATGCCTTCCACGTCGACCTCCGGCGCCAGCTGCTGCAGCTGGCGGATCATCTTCTTGCCTGCGCGCAGCGTCAGCGGCGCGTTCGCCTGGATCTGCACCAGCATGGCGTCCAGCACCTGCGGCAGTTCTTCCACCGGCGCCACCTTGCGGATCAGGCCCAGTTCCTTGGCCTGATGGGCGTCGTAACGCGCCGCCGTCAGGAAGATCTCCAGCGCGTTGGCCGGGCCGACCGCGGTCACCAGGTTGCGAATCGCGGTCAGGCGGTAGCCCAGGCCCAGCTTGCCGGCGGGAATCGCGAAACTGCTGTTGTCCGAGGCGATGCGGATGTCGCAGCACAGGGCGATGTTCAGGCCGCCGCCGATGCAATAGCCCTGGATGTACGCGATCGTGGGCTTGTCATAGTCATACAGCGCCAGTTGCGCGGTTTCGGCGACGCGCTCGTATTCGACCACCGCGTCTTCGCCGCTGCGCAGCGTATCGAACTGTGAAATGTTCGCGCCGCTGACAAAGGCCTTGCCGCCCGCGCCCTGCAGCACCACCGCCCGGATCTCCGGATCCTGGCGGAAGGCTTCCAGCACCACCGGCACCGCCTCCCACATGGCGAACGACACGGCGTTGTGCCGCTGCGGATCGTTGAACGTCAGCCAGCCTATCGCGCCGCGCTTCTCGGCCACGATGTTGTCGGTGATGTCGCCCTGCAGGATGCGGTGGATGGTCACGGTTGCTTTCCTTGTATGACTGTCTGGTGCCGTTGAATGCCATTGGTCAGGTGGACGCGCATGGCAAGGCGCGC
Organism: Achromobacter sp.; assembly: GCA_032153965.1. Lineage (GTDB taxonomy): Bacteria > Pseudomonadota > Gammaproteobacteria > Burkholderiales > Burkholderiaceae_B > Achromobacter. The sequence continues at coordinate 5,543 of JALDYL010000159.1, forward strand.
GGCCTCGCTGTCGCCGGCCACGATGGCGTCGAAGATGCGGTGGTGTTCGCGTTCGATTTCCGGTACGCGCTCGGTGCCGGCGCTGGTGTAGCGCAGCGTGCGCACGGCGCCGCGGAACACGTGGCGCAGGTGCGCCAGGAGGCGCACGAAATAAGGGTTGTTGGTGGCCTCGCCCACCGCCATGTGGAAGTCCAGCGCGTGGTCGGCGCCCGCCTGCCAGTCATTGCCCGCGGCGTCGACCCGTTGCAGGGCCTGGCGCAGGGTTTCGATCTGTTCAGGGGTGCGGTGCAGGGCCGCCTGCGCCGCCGCGCCGGACTCCAGTTCCACGCGCAGCTGGAAAATGTGCGCCAGCGGCTCGGGCTGCAGCAGGTCTTCGGGCGCGATCTCGAAATTGCGCGTGCCCACGTCCTGCGCCACGAAGGAGCCCACGCCCCGGCGCGTGTCCACATACCCCGACAGCTTCAGCCGCGCGATCGCCTCGCGCACCACGTTGCGGCTGACGGCGAACATCTGCGCCAGCTCGAATTCCGTGGGCAGGCGCTGGCCGGGCTCGAATTCGCGCGCCACGATCTTCTGGCGGATCTGCGAGGCGATCTCGTCCGGCAGGTTCTCGGGGCGTCCCAGGCTGGAAAAGACCTGATCGGCGGCGGCGGTGGATGGTGCGTTCATGTCTGGACTGTCTCCGTCTGGACCGCCGGATACGCGGGCGGCCTTAGGCGGCGATTTTATGCTCGGTGCCTGGACGGATCCCTTAAATGACGCCTTCGCGGGCCAGTTGCTGCAGGTCGGCGGGCGCCAGACCCAGCATGCCGCCGTAGACGTCGCCGTTGTGTTGGCCGCGTTCGGGCGCGGGCGCCATTTCCCCTGCGCTCGAACGGCTCAGGATCATGGGCTGCCCCACCACCGAAATCGGCCCCAGCGAGGGATGGCGGATTTCGCGGCTGAGCCCCAGGTGGCGCACCTGCGGATCCTCGAAAGTCTGGTCCATGCCCAGGATCGGGCCGCAAGGCACGCCTTCCTTGTTCATCAGCGCGATCCATTCGGCGGTGGACCGGGTCGCGGTGCGCGCGCCGATGGCCGCATTCAGCGCGGGACGGTTGCGCGCCCGCAGCGGCACGGTCAGAAAGCGCTCGTCCTCGATCAGTTCCGGCAGTTCCAGCACGCGGCACAGGCGCGCATAGATGTCGTTGCCCATGGCCGCGATATTCATATAGCCGTCGCTGGTGGGGAACACGCCGGTCGGGCTGCTGGTGGGATGGTCGTTGCCGCTCTGGCCCGGCACCTCGCCGTTCATCAGCCAGCGCATAGCCTGGAAATCCATCATCCAGACCTGTGATTGCAGCAGCGAGGTCTGCACCCATTGCCCCTGCCCCGACACCTCGCGCTCCAGCAGCGCGATGAAGATGCCGATGGCGCAGAACAGGCCGGAGGTCAGGTCCGCCACCGGAATCCCGGCCCGCATGGGGCCGCGGCCGGGCTCGCCCGTCACCGACATCAGCCCGCCTATGCCCTGGGCGATCTGGTCCAGTCCCGGGCGCCCGGCGTAGGGGCCATCCTGGCCGAAACCGGACACGCTGGCGTAGACGATGCGCGGATTCACCTGGCGCAGCGTCTCGTAGTCGATGCCCAGCTTGAACTTGACGTTGGGCCGGTAGTTTTCCACCACCACGTCGGCCTGGCGCACCAGGTCGAGGAACAGCGCCCGGCCCTGCGGATGCTTCAGATTCAGCGTGACACTGCGCTTGTTGCGGTGGGTGTTCTGGTAGTCCGCGAACTGGGCGGAGCCGCCCGGCTTGTCGTCCTGCTGGTCGCCCGGTTCCTCTATCTTGATGACGGTGGCGCCCCAGTCCGCGAACTGGCGCACGGCGGCGGGACCCGAGCGCACCCGCGTCAGGTCCAGGACGGTGAATCGGCCCAAGGGCTTGGAATCCATGCTTGTCTGCCTCTCTGTAGGGCGCCGCTGATCGTCGACCACGGCGGCCTTGTCATTATTTGTTGGATGTTGGACATCTTACATGTTGATGTTGGACGCAACAAGACGCCGCCGCGCTTTTTGCGCGGCGGGTTTTCCCTAGGCCATCAGGCCCGCATTGCGTGGTGCTGCCCTTGCCAGGGCCGTTGTCACCCCAGGTGCGTGTGGCGTTCCTGGCGCTCTTCGACCTGCATTTCGCTCAGGCCATGCAGGATGCCGCAGTCTTCCGCGTCGGGCCGGGCCGACAGGCAGCGCTGGCGCAGTTCAGTCAACTGGGTCTTGAGCTGGGCAAGTTCGGCGATGCGCTCGTCCACGTGAGCGATGTGCTCGTCGAACAATTCGTTGATGGGCCCGCAGCCGGTCTGATGGTTGTCCGCCAGCGACAGGATGGCGCGGATCTCGTCCTGCGTCATGTCCAGCGCGCGGCAGTTGCGGATCAGCCGCAGCCGCTCCAGGTGTGGTTGGCCGTAGCTGCGGTAGTTGTTCAGTCCCCGCTCCGGGGCCGGCAACAGCCCTTCTTTCTCGTAATACCTGACGGTCTCGACCGTGGTTCCGGCCGCCGTGGCCAATTCGCCGATACGCATCGCTGCCTCCCGGATCGCATCCGATTGATATAGGGGGTTGACCCTATAGTAACTCCAAGGTGTGGAATAGCGTCACCAGCTTATTTCAAGGCAGAGGACGATGTCTTTACCTCCGGTCAAAAAACACGAACATATGCCCGCCGGCCAAGGCGGCGCCTGCTGCACGCACGACGGATGCGATGCGCCCGCCAAGAACGCCCAGGCCCGGGCCCATGCCCATGCCGGCCATGAGCATGCCGGACACGATCATGCGGGCCATGATCACGCCGACCACAGCCACGCGGGCCACGATCACAGCCACGACCACGCCGGCCATGATCACGCCCACGACCACAAGCACGATCACAGCCACAAGCATGACCATGGCGGCGACGCCTGCTGCGGCCACGGCGACGGCCAGCCCTTCAGCGTCTTGGGCGCCGGCGCGGCCACGCTTACCGCCGGCCCGGGCCAGTCGCTGGCGCGCCTGCGCATCGGCCAGATGGACTGCCCCACCGAGGAAACGCTGATCCGCAAGAAGCTCGACAACATGGCCGACGTGCATGCGCTGGACTTCAACCTGATGCAGCGCGTGCTGACCGTGGTGCACGCCGAAGGCGCGCTGGACCGCGTCATGGCCGCCATCAAGTCGCTGGACATGACGCCCGAGCCCCTGGCCGACAACGCCCCCGGCACGCCGGCTCCTGCCGCCAAGCCGGTGAACTGGTGGCTGATCGGCGGCTCCGGCATCCTGGCGGCGCTGTCGGAACTGTCCCATTTCGCCGGCTGGCCGCTAGGCGTCACCGCGGCCCTGGCCGTGGCCGCCATCCTGGCCTGCGGCGTCAGCACCTACCGCAAGGGCTGGATCGCGGTGCGCAACGGCAACCTCAACATCAACGCCCTGATGAGCATCGCCGTCACCGGCGCCGTGCTGATCGGCCAATGGCCCGAAGCGGCCATGGTGATGTTCCTGTTCAATGTGGCCGAGCTGATCGAAGCCCGCTCCCTGGACCGGGCGCGCAACGCCATCCGCGGCCTGCTGGATCTGGCGCCGGAAACCGCCACCGTGCGCCAGGCCAATGGCGAATGGCTGGAAGTACCTGCCGCCCGACTGCAGGTGGGCGATATCGTGCGCGTGCGTCCAGGTGAACGCATCGCGGCCGACGGCATCATCGTCAGCGGCAGCTCGGCCGTGGACCAGTCCCCCATCACCGGCGAAAGCCTGCCCGTGGAAAAGACGCAGGACGATCCGGTCTACGCCGCCACCGTCAACGCGGCCGGCTCCTTCGAGTACCGCGTCACCGCGGCGGCCGGCAACACCACGCTGGCGCGCATCATCCACGCCGTCGAACAGGCGCAAGGCGCGCGCGCGCCGACCCAGCGCTTCATCGACCGCTTCTCTCGCATCTATACGCCGGCCGTGGTGGGCATCGCCGTGCTGGTGGCGGTACTGCCGCCGCTGTTCTGGGACCAGCCCTGGTTCGACGCGATCTACCGCGCCCTGGCGCTGCTGATCATCGCCTGCCCCTGCGCGCTGGTCATCTCGACGCCTGTCAGCATCGTCAGCGGCCTGACCGCGGCCTCGCGCCGCGGCATCCTGGTCAAGGGCGGCGTGTACCTCGAAGAAGGCCGCAACCTGAAATGGCTGGCGCTGGACAAGACCGGCACGCTGACCCACGGCAAGCCGGTGCAGACCGACATCCAGGATTGGGACGTGTCCGACCAGAGCCGCCAGCCGGCCGCGCTGGTCGCCGCCAGCCTGGCCGCCCGCTCCGACCATCCGGTGTCGCTGGCCGTGGCCAATGCCGCGCGCGAAGCGGGCACGGCCTTGCTGGACGTGCAGGAATTCACCGCCCTGCCCGGCCGCGGCGTCAGCGCCAGGCTGGACGGCGTGACCTTCCAGCTGGGCAACCGCCGCCTGATGCGCGAGCTGGGCGTCTCCAGCCCCAAGCTGGAAGCGCGCCTGGATGAACTGGAACGCCAGGGCAAGAGCGCCATCGCGCTGACCGACGGCAGCCGCGTGCTGGCCGTGGCCGCCGTGGCCGACACGGTCAAGCCAACCAGCGCCGCCGCCCTCGCGGACCTGCATGCCCTGGGCGTGCGCACCCTGATGCTGACGGGCGACAACACGCCCACGGCGCAAGCCATCGCGCAACAGGTCGGCATCGACGAAGCGCGCGGCGACCAGTTGCCCGAAGACAAGCTGGCCGCCATCGAAAGCAAGCTGGCGTCGGGTGGCCGAGTGGGCATGGTGGGCGACGGCATCAACGACGCCCCCGCCCTGGCCCGCGCCGACATCGGCTTCGCCATGGGCGCGGCCGGCACCGGCACCGCCATCGAGACGGCCGACGTGGCCCTGATGGACGACGACCTGCGCAAGATCGGCACCTTCCTGCGCCTGTCGCACGCCACGCATCGCGTGCTGGTGCAGAACATCGCGCTGGCGCTGGGCATCAAGGCCGTGTTCCTGGCCCTGGCCATGACCGGCAACGCCACCTTGTGGATGGCGGTGTTCGCCGACGTGGGCGCCAGCCTGCTGGTGGTGGCCAACGGCCTGCGGCTG
>JALDYL010000160.1:0-10584 GCA_032153965.1 Achromobacter sp.
ACGATGCCCGCCGCCATGAACAGCGACGCCTTGAAGGTGGCGTGGTTGATCATGTGGAAGATGGCGGCCACCAGCGCCAGCGTGCTGTTCAGGCCCAGCAGCAGCGTGATCAGCCCCAGATGGCTGATGGTGGAGTACGCCAGCACCCCTTTCATGTCCTGCTGGAAGATGGCCGCATAGGCGCCCAGCACCAGCGTGATCAGCCCGGCCCCGCCGATGATCCAGAACCATTCGTCGGTGCCCGACAGCACCGGCCAGAAGCGCGCCAGCAGAAACACCCCCGCCTTCACCATGGTGGCCGAATGCAGGTAGGCGGAGACGGGCGTGGGCGCCGCCATGGCGTTGGGCAGCCAGAAATGGAACGGGAACTGGGCGCTCTTGGTCAGCGCGCCCAGCGCCACCAGGATCAGGACGGCCGGATACCAGGGATCGGCGCGCACCAGATCGCCCGCCGCCAGCACCCGGTCCAGGTCGTAGCTGCCGACGATATGGCCCAGGATGAGCACGCCGGCCAACAAGCACAGCCCGCCCCCGCCCGTGACCGTCAGCGCCATGCGCGCGCCGCGGCGGGCGTCCAGGCGGTGATGCCAGTAGGCGATCAGCATGAAGGACGCCAGGCTGGTCATTTCCCAGAACATGACCAGCTGGATCAGGTTGCCCGACAGCACCACGCCCAGCATGGCGGCCATGAAAGCCTGGAAGAATGAGAAAAAGCGCGGCACCGGATCTTCCGGCGACATGTAGTAGCGCGCATACAGCACCACCAGCGCGCCCATGCCGGACACGATCAGCGCGAACAGCCAGGCGTAGCCGTCCATGCGCAGGGTGAACTGCAGGCCCAGGGCGGGCGCCCAGGGCATGTCGAAGCGGACCACGCCGCCGTTGGCGACCTCGGGGTAGAGGCTGATGACCAGAATCGCACAGACCAGGGCGATGAGGCCCGCCAGCCAGGCCTCGGCATTGCGGGCGTTGGATGGCAGAAGCGCGGCGCACAGGCTGCCGGCGAACGGCAGAGCGAGGATCAGGATCAGCGACATGGCGTTCCGAGAGTGTCCGGGCCCCCTCCCGCCAGCGCAAGGCAGCGAAAGACGAACAGACCGGGGATTGAAAAACGGACGGAACCCTGGCCCGGTGCGTCGCTGCACTACACGTTGCCCCGCGGGGGACATCAACCAACGCCATTGAACGGCGCAGACAGAAACAAACGCAATAGCTTTCTTGCAAGACCGGCCAAGAATCTCATACGAAAAATATCAGATTCTTGTAAGTTATGCAGGAATTTATGTGTGTACAACGTGGATGACAGCACGTTCGCTGCGCAATCCTTGCGCAATTGAAATATTCCTGAAGCTATTCATGTCATTGTCAGCATTGGATTTTTTGATCAAATCCCGTCTTCTTCGGGCAACGGCGCCATAGAAAAATAACCCTGGACAAGCCAGGGTCTATCCGGGTTGACCGGCGGAAATTTACTGTGTGGAATGGCGCCCACGAGGCATCCGCCGAGCCAGCATCCGGGCGCGGCAGGCTTCACCGACGCCGGCCCAAGAAGCCGGCCGGGTCGGAATTTCAATAATCTGGAGAAGACTCTTGACCATGCTGTCCCAAGCCAAGGCCGTCCTGGCCGCCGCCATCGCCGGCCTCTGCCTTAGCACCGCCGCGCAGGCCGCCGACCCCTACCCCAACAAGCCCATCCGCCTGATCGTTCCCTTCGCCGCGGGCGGCACCACCGACATCGTGGCGCGCATCGTCGCCGAAGGCCTGACCCGTGAGCTCGGCCAGGCCGTGGTGGTCGAAAACCGCGGCGGCGGCGGCGGCTCCATCGGCGCCGACGCCGTGGCCCGCTCCACGCCTGACGGCTACACCCTGGGCGTCGCCACCGTCAGCACCATGGCCACCAATCCGGCCACCAACCCCAAGAACCCGTACAACCCGCTGAAGGACTTCGTCCCCATCACCAATATGGTGAACGTCCCCAACGTGCTGACGGTGAACCCGGCGGTGCCCGCCAAGAATCTGGCCGAGTTCATCGCCCTGCTCAAGGCCAACCCCGGCAAGTACGCTTACGCGTCCTCGGGCGCGGGCGGCATCGGCCACCTGGACGGCGAACTCTTCAAGTCGCTGACCAAGACCGACATGGTGCACGTGCCCTACCGCGGCTCGGGCCCGGCGCTCAATGACGTGATCGCCGGCCAGGTCAACGCCCAGTTCGACAACCTGCCCTCGTCCATGCCCCACATCCAGGCCGGCAAGCTGCGCGCCCTGGCCGTGGCCGCGCCCAAGCGCCTGCCCGCGCTGCCGGACGTGCCGACCTTCTCCGAAGGCGGCCTGCCGGAAATGGACAACATGGCCTGGTACGGCCTGGTCGCGCCCGCCGGCACGCCGCAGGCCGTGATCGACCGCATCCATGACGCCACCGTCAAGGCGCTCAAGGATCCGAAGATCGTGCAGCGCCTGGCCGACGGCGGCTCGCTGGTAGACGGCAACACGCCCGCCGAGTACGCCGCCCAGATCAAGCGCGAGCTGGAACTGCGCCAGCGCATCGCCAAGGAACGCAACATCCAGTCGACCAACTGATCGTCCGCGGACAGCGCGCCGGCTCACCCCGGCGCCGCCCCGAAAGCCGGCCTGTTTCCCAGGCCGGCTTTTTTTCACCCGCCGCGTTGCGCCGCCGCCGTGCCGAGGGCCGCGCTTGACTGCAATCGCCCCGGTGGTAGCATGTGCGACCGTGCGATCCCATCTTTTCTCCCTTCCCTGCGCCGCCTGCGCGCTTTGCGCCCTGCGCTCGACCCTGTTGAGCTCGCAGGAAGTCGCCGCGCGCTCCGCCTACGCGCGCTCCAAGCCCGGCTAATCGCCCGCTTTCCCCCTTTCTGATTCCTGTACCGGCCCGCCGCCGGCTGCCTGCGCACATCCGCGCATTGCGCAGCCTTGCCGCCAGCCGGCGGACGCCCTGCCGCGTGGCCGGGCTCCGCGTCTCGTCCCGATATCCGCACGCCGCCGCAGGCTTGCAGCCAGGCCACGCACCGACCGATTCCAAGCGCCATGCAACTCACCAAGAACTTCGTCAAAGCCAAGAACCCCTGCGCGGGCGGCTACAAATGGTTCATCCGCGACCACAACGGCCAGGGCGATTACCAGGCCGTGCTTGACGCCTTGGTCGCCGACGGACGCGTCAGCGACGCCTGCTGGCTGCTGGACCAGTTCGGCCCCACCGACGCCGTGCTGCGGCTGGATTCGGTCGACGCCAACGCCATTGTCTTCGCCGGCACGCTGGAAGTGCGCATGGGCATCAACGTGGACAGCGTGGTGCGCGCCGGGCGCAGCATCGTCACCGGCGGCGGCATCCGCGCCGGCGAAACCATCCAGGCGGGCGAGAACATCACCGCAGGCGCCACGATCGCCAGCGGCGGCAACCTGCGCGCGGGCGGCGACGTCAGCGCCGACTGGGGCATCGAAACCGCCACGCGCCTGGACTGCGGCGGCAACGTGCGCGCCAAATGGGACATCTGCGCCGGCCAGGACCTGGCCGTGACCGGCCACCTGCATGCCGGACAGGACATCCAGACGCAAGGCGCCATCAAATGCGGCCAGGGCATCAAGGCCGGCGGCGAGGTGCGCGCCGAAAAGGGAATAGACGCGGCCTGCGGCATCCAGGCCGGGGGCTCCATCCAGTGCGGCGAGCACCTGGCTTCGGGCTGGGGCCTGATTGCCGGCGAGGACATCCGCGCCGAAGGCTCGATCCGCGCTGGCGAAGGCGTGCAGGCCGAAGGCGTCATCGAAGCCGGCGCGGGCCATGGCATCTACGCCGGCCTGAGCGTCCGGCTGGACGCCTGGGCCGCCTGCGCGCGGGTGGTGGCGCAGAGCCGGCCCGAGCAATTGGTCAGCGGACACTGGCACGGCCAGGACAGCGCCGCCTACGCATAGCGTCTGCGCCGACGCGGTCCGGGCGGAACTCCGCCTACTCCGGCTTGATGTTCGCTTCCTGCATGCGCCGGCCCCAGGTGCCCAGCTGCGCCTCCACGAACGCCTGCTGTTGCGCCTGCGTGTTCGGTGCGGCCGTCATGCCCAGGGCGGCGAACTTCTGCTGTACTTCGGGACGCGCCAGCGCCTCGTTCACCGCCTTGTTCAAGCGCTCCAGTATCGGCTGGGGGATGCCGGCGGGACCGGCCAGGCCTACCCACACCACCAGGTCGAAGTCCTTATATTCCGTTTCGGCAAAGGTCGGCACATCCGGCAGGTCCGGCAAGCGGCGCTCGGTGCTGATGGCCAGCGCGCGCAGCTTGCCGCCGCGCAGCAGCGGCGTCGCGACCGACAGGTCCGCCATCACGTAATCGACCTGCCCGCCTGCCAGGTCCGTCAGCGCGGGGGGCTGGCTCTTGTATGGCACGCCTTCGGCGCGCACGCCGGCAATGCGATTGAAAGCCGCCGCGCCGACCTGCCCTCCGGGCGAGCCGTAACCGTAGTTCAACGACCTCGAGGCGGCCTGCTTCACGAACGAGGCCAGGTCCTTGTACGGCCCATCGGCGCGCACCAGCAGCAGCATGGGCATGGTGGTCAAGCGCGACACATGGCTGAAGTCCTTCTGCGCATCGTAGGGCAGCTTCTTGAACAGCCCCGGATTGATGGAGTTCAGCGAACTGCTGGAAATCGTCAGCGTATAGCCGTCGCCCGGCGAACGCACCGCGTACTCGGTGCCGATCAGGCCTTGGGCGCCGGGCTTGTTCTCGACGATCACGTTGGCGTTCAGATCGCGCCGCAGTTCTTCCGCGATGATGCGGGCGCTGGTGTCGGTGGCGCTGCCTGGCGAAAATGCCGCGACGATCTTGATGGGCTTGTCGCCGGGATAGGGTTCGGCCTGCGCCGCGCCCTGCGCGGACAGGTTCAGCAACGCGCACGCCAATAGCGCGAATCGAATCGTTTTCATGGTGTTGTCTCCTGGTTTTATGGGTACTGCTTTCTATGCGTTACCGCTCTGACGGCGGTGTCGTCGCACTCATTTCGCCCAGGCGCGGCGGGCCTCGGCGTATGGCGGCAGGCGTGCCGGACAGCTTTATCGGTATGCCCGGACCGTGATAATCGTCGCGCCGGACCACCATCTGGCGATGTTCGGTATGGGCGGCCGCGGCCACCGATGCCATGTCCAGGATCGGCGCCGCGGGCACGTTCTGCGCCAGCAACTGCTTGCCGAACGCCTCGCCATCCACCTGCGCAAACGCCTGGGTCAAGGCCGCATCCACGGCCTCGCGGTTGATCACCCGTTGCCCGTTGGACTTGTAGCGCTCGTCCTGCGCCATGTCGGCCAAGCCCAGCTGCGCGCACAGCTTGGCGAACAGACGGTCATTGGCGACCGCGATGAACAAGGGGCAGGTTCGGGTCTGGTAGACGTTGTAGGGCACGATATTGGGATGCCCGTTGCCGCTGGGCCGCGGCGTATTGCCCGACGCCAGGTAATTGGCCAGGAACGGATGCGCCACCGACACGGCGGAATCGTAGAGGCACACGTCGGCCATCTGCCCGCGTCCGGTGCGATGCCGCGCCTGCAGCGCCAGCAGCACGGCGATCGCGGCGTTCATGCCGGTGGTCAGGTCGACCACCGGCACGCCCAGCCTCAAGGGCGCGCCGCCCGCCTCGCCGTTGATGCTGAGCAGGCCGGCCATGGATTGCACCGCGGCGTCGTAGCCCGGCAGTTCGCCCAGCGGGCCATCATCGCCGAAACCCGTGATGCGGCAATGGACCAGCCGCGGAAAGCGCTCGGTGATGGCGGACGGCTCGGCCACGCCCCAGCCCCGCAGCGTGCTGGCCTTGAAGTTCTCGATCAGCACGTCGGCGGTTTCCAGCAATTGCCAGAACGTCTCGCGTCCGGCCTCGCTGTTCAAGTCCAGCACCATGCTGCGCTTGTTGCGGTTCACGGCGCGGAAATAGGCCGAACTGCCATCCACGAAGGGGGGGCCGAAGCCGCGGCATTCGTCGCCCTCCGGCGACTCGATCTTGATCACGTCGGCGCCGTGGTCGCCCAGCATCTGGCCGCAGAACGGCCCAGCCAGGACGCGCGACGCGTCGATGACGCGCAGGCCGGCGAGCGCGCCGCCGGCATCGCTGCTATGCATATCTGTCTCCTATCCGATTCCAGCTCAGGCCGAGGCGCGGGCAATCAGCCAGCTGAATTCCCTGCCCTGCCCGTCCGCCTGCGTGCTCATTTGCAACGCGAGCCGGTGGTTGTGCGCATCCAGCGCGCCTTCGAGCAGGCCGTTCCAGGCTTGCGCCAAGCAAGGGTGCGCGTCGGCCACGCCGTCCATCAGGTTCCAGCCGCGTTGCGTCACGCGCACGCCTTGCGGCGTCTCGCTCGACTCGCACGGATCGCCCTGCGCTTGCGCCAGCGCCACCATGAAGCGCCCGAATTGCAGCGCCGAGCCGTCCTGCACCACGCCCAGCGCGCCTGCGGTCTCGTGATAGAACTGCATGCCTATCATTCTTGCGGTCAGGTGCAGCAGGCCGCCCGCTTCCACGGGGCCCCACAGGTTCACGGCCACGGGCAAGGCGCTGCGCACGTATTCCATGGCGTAGTTGCGGCTGGCCTTGGCCAGGCGCGTGGCGGGCCAATCCGCGGTGGGCAGCGTGGGCGCGGCCGCGGCATCGAAATCGGGCGCGTCCTCGCTGCGGCTGAAGCGCAGGCGCTCGTGCGGCTGCAGGTCGCGGTCATATTCGTAGTAGTAGCCTTCCAGGCCCGATTGGCCGTCGACGGCCTGCTTGGTGCACACGAAGCCCAGCCGCGGATTGTTGAGCGACACGCCGTTCTGCGCGTGCCAGCCCGCCAGCATGGCGCGCGACACTTCCGACGGTATCGCGCACAGCGCGGTGCCGGACCAGATCCAGCGCGGCGCGGAGTAGCGTATCCAGGCCTTGCGGTCGGACTCGTACATGTATTGCACCGCCACGCCGCCGATATGGTTGGACAGGTAGTGGTACTGCGCCGCCGCGACCGCGGGCGGCAGATGCGCGATGCCCAGCTTCTTCAGGCCCGCAACGAAGCGTTCGTTGCGCTGGCGGCAGAAGATCTCGTAGACCAGTTCCGCCGCGCGCGCCGTGCCGCGGCGGGTCACGGCGGACAGGACGATGCCCGTGAAAAAAGCGTGGTACCACTCGGAAACCGCGCGCCAGCCGCGCTCCTCGGATTGCATGTCATGCATGGCCGTTCACTCCGATGGGCGCCGCCACGGAACCGGGCAGCAGGGATTGCATGGAAGCGACGGCGAAATCCGCGATGTCGCGCGCAATGGCCTCGCGATCCGCCTCGGATTCCCCGGTCCTGGGGCGGTACCACATGGTGGTCCAGTTCAAGGCGCCCAGCAGCGGCTTGACCTGCAAGGCCGGGGGGCCGGGCCGGAAGTCGCCTGCCGCCACGCCCGCCTCGATCACGCTGCGGAACAGCGACTCATAGCGGTCGCGCTGCCGCACCAGCTCTTCCAGTTCGGCGCGCTGGCCCGCGGTGGTGCGTCCGGCCAGGTGCAGTTCGACGCCCTGCACCGTGACGCGCTGGTAGGGCAGATGCGCCATCATCAGATGCGTGTGGGCATGCGCCATGTTCCATAGCCGCTGGGGCGGCGACGCGGCAGCGTCCTGCGCCAGCGGCGTCACCGTGTCCAGGTTCAATTGCATGGCGCGCCGGTGCACGGCGAAGAACAGGTCGGTCTTGCTGCGGTAGTAGTAATAGACGCTGCCTTTGGTGACCCCGATCAGGTCGGCGACCGAATCGATGGTCGTCGCCGCGAATCCCATTTCGGTGAAGGCTTGCGCGGCGGCGTCCAGCAGTTCCACTTGCCGCAGCGGCATCTCGTCGTAAGGAATAACAGTCTTGGTTTTCATGACGTTCCTAGCGTTGCGCGGCGGCGCCCGCGCTTTTCTTGATCGCGCGGGCCAGGACCACGCGCTGGATTTCTGAGGTGCCTTCGTAGATTTCGGTAATGCGCTGGTCGCGGTAGCAGCGTTCCACCGCGCTGGGCTTCACATAGCCGCGTCCAGCCAGGATCTGCATCGCGTCGTCCACCACGCTGTGCGAGGTTTCGCTGGCCAGCAGCTTGGCCATCGCGCCCAGTGTGCCGATGTCCTGCCCCGCGTCGTAGGCGCGCGCGGCCTCGTAGGTCATCATCCGCGAAGACGACAGTGCGGTGGCCGCGTCAGCCAGCTTGAAGCCCACGCCCTGGTGGTCGATGATGCTGCGCCCGAAGGTCTGGCGCTGCACCGCGAAGTCCCGCGCCTCGGCATAGCTGCACAGGGCGATGCCGTTGGCCTGGGCCGCCACCACCACGCGGCCGATGCTCAGGGTCGCCAAGGCGAGCTTCAGCCCTTCTCCCAGCGTCCCGACCACGCTTTCCGCGCCGACCCAGGTGTCCAGTTTCAAGTTGGTGGTGGTGGTGCCGCGTATGCCCATCTTGTCTTCGTAGTGGTCCACCACCACGCCGGACGCGTCGCGGTCGACCACGAAGGCGCTGATGTTGTTGCGCGCGCCCGGCTCGCCGCTGCGGGCGAACACGATGAAATGGCGCGAATGTCCGCCATTGCCCAGCCAGCACTTTTCGCCCCGGATGCGCCACCCGTCGCCTTCGGGCACGGCGGTGGTCAACAGGGCCGCCGCATCCGAGCCCGCGCCGCGCTCGCTCAGGGCAAAGTTGACCGCGTGGCCGTCGCGCGCCAGGCCACCCAGCAGCACCATCTTCTGTTCGGCGGTACCGCCCAGGATGACCGGAAACGCACCCAGCGACAGCGCCGCCAGGATGGCGGCCGTGGAGGCGCAGCCCTGGGCCACGGTTTCCACCACCGCCACCAGCGAGGTCAGCGATGCGCCCGCGCCGCCGTACTCGGCCGGAATGAATAGCCCGGAAATGCCGCTTTCCCGCAACGGCGCCAGATGCTCCACGGGATAGCGCTGGTCCCGGTCGATAGCGGCGGCGGCGGGCGCGAACGCGCGCGCCGTCAGGTCGGCTGCCTTGTCCCGCCAGGCGCGTGCTTGCGGGTCGAGCGGGGGATTCCAGATCACGGACATCGTTGTCTCCAGCAACATACTAACGAGTATTTAATAGAATGAACGAGAACATACTACCTGGTATTTTTCTTAGATACCTGGGGAAAACCCTGAACACAAGAAGGCGCCCCGCAAGCGCACGCAAGTCCGCCTGCGGGGGTTCCGCCTCAAGGGGCCGCGGCCACGTCTATGCAGACTTCACCGCAGGCGCCGGGCTACGCAACACCAACATCAACCCCAGCAGGATTCCCGCCATCCCGCCCAGGCTCAGCGCCGACAGCCGATTGCCCAGGATCAGGTAATCCAGGGCCGCGGTGCCGGCCGGAACCAGGTAGAACAGGCTGGTGACATTGACGAGGTTGCCGGCCTGGATCATGCGGTAGAACAGCAGGGTCGCGCCGACCGAGATCACCAAGCCCATCCAGATCAGCGGCAGGATGAAACCCGTCACCCACTCCACGCGGATCGACTGGAACGGGACGAACAGCAGGCACAGCGCCAGGCTGACCAGATACTGCAGCGGCATGACGTCCATGGGCGCCTGGCGCACGCGCTTCTGCAGCATCGCGCCGCTGGTCATGCACAGCAGCGCGGCCAGCGCGTAGGCCATGCCGGCCGCGGAAAAGCGCGCCATGCCTATGCTCTGGTAGACCACCATCACCAGCCCGCACAGGGCAAGCAGGAGACCCGCCAGGCGCGGCAATGAATAGCGCCGTTCCATCACCGCCAGCGTCAGGATGGGCTGCGCGCCCAGCAGCGTGGCCAGCACCCCCGGCGTGATGCCGTGGTCCAGCGCCAGCAGATAGCAAATGGCATAGCCGCCGATGAGCAGCAGGCCCGTGGCCGTCACCGTCAGGCGCGTGCCCGGTTGCGGCAGCCAGCGCCGCCGCCACCCGCACATCAGCAGCAGCACGGCCAGCGCCAGGATGAAACGCAGCAGCAGAAAGCCGAAGGCGGAGGCGTGGGACAGCCCCCATTTGGCGAAAATCGCGCCGCCGCTCCACAGCAGCACGAACAAGGAAGTGGAACCATAGGAGGTCCACGCGGTTCTATCGAAAGACATGAGGTTTCTACCTGTCGGGGTATGAACAGGCTCCAGCCCCGCCCGCGCGAGCGGGCATGAGCATGCGCTAGACGGATGCAATACGCATCAGGACGTCTGGCGAATCTTTTGAGGAAGGGACTGGAGTCGCGTTGCGGACGGCGTCAGCCGACGACGACCGCGCTAGGCGGGTAAGCGCCCGAGACCGCGCCGTAAGGCGGCGAGACCGGCGGCGATACCACCGTGGACACGACAGGAGAAAAACCGGGGGAAACTGCGGAGCGCCGGGACAACACACGCGCACGCGAACCCGCTGCGCAGGCAGCGGATGCGAAATCGGCGAGGAACGTGTGGTCAGGCATGGGGCGTAGCCTACCGGCTGCGCGCGGCGCGGTCAAGCGATGCGTCGCTGCTCCACGCCCATGTCGCGCCACGCCTCGCCATGGCAGGTGAACATCAGGATCTGATGCCGCGTGGCCGCGTCGAACAGCGCGCGCTTCATGAAGTCGCGCCGCGCGTCGTC
>JALDYL010000020.1:0-48079 GCA_032153965.1 Achromobacter sp.
AAAGGACCCTGCGGGGTCCTTTTTTCTTGCCGGGCCGAAACAGCCTCACACCACCACGGGTTCCGGCTCGAGCCGCACGCCGTAACGCTCGGACACCGCGCCCTGGATGGCATGCGCCAGGTCCATGATGTCGGCTGCCGTGGCCCCGCCGCGATTGACCAGCACCAGGGCCTGGCGCTCGTGCACGCCCGCCGCCCCCAGCGAGCGGCCCTTCCAGCCGCACTGGTCGATCAGCCAGCCGGCCGCCAGTTTGTAGCCGCCATCCGGTTGGGCATAGGACACCAGATCGGGAAAACGGCCGAGCAGCGCATCGCGCACGTCCGCCGACACGATCGGATTCTTGAAGAAGCTGCCCGCATTGCCCGTCACCGCCGGATCGGGCAGCTTGGCGCGGCGGATCTCGCATACCGCGTCGAAGATATCGCGCGCAATCGGCGCGCCTTCTGCCAACCGCGCATGGCGCTGCAGGTCGGGGTAAGCCAGCACCGGCCGCCAGGGCCGCGGCAAGGCGAAACGCACGCTGACGATGACCCACCGTCCCGGCTCGTCGTGCTTGAACACGCTGTCGCGATAGGAAAAGCGGCAATCGGCCGCGCTCATTTCGACCAGGCAACCCGCTCGCACGTCCCAGGCGGTCAGGCTGTGGAAGCGCTCCTGCAGCTCGACGCCGTAGGCCCCGATGTTCTGCACCGGCGCCGCGCCCACCGTGCCGGGAATCAAGGCCAGATTCTCCAGCCCGTCCCAGCCCTGGTTCACACAGGTTTCGACAAAGCCGTGCCAGGCCTCGCCGCCCGCCGCCTCGACCAGCCAGGCATCGGGCCGGGCTTCCAGCAAGCGCACGCCCTTGAACGCAACCCGCGCCACCAGTCCCTCCACCTGGCGCGGCAGCACCAGATTGCTGCCGCCGCC
Organism: Achromobacter sp.; assembly: GCA_032153965.1. Lineage (GTDB taxonomy): Bacteria > Pseudomonadota > Gammaproteobacteria > Burkholderiales > Burkholderiaceae_B > Achromobacter. The sequence continues at coordinate 910 of JALDYL010000020.1, forward strand.
CAGCACCAGCAGGGAAGATGCTTCGCGCGCCAACTGCGTCAGCGCCGGCAGTTGCGTCGAATCCTCCAGCGTCACAAAGGCGCCAGCTCGCGAGGCCAGCCCCAGCGTGTTCAACCGGGTGAGATCCTGGCTGACGGGGAACAAGGCGGGGGACGCATGGGTGTGAACGGGAGAATTTGACATGAGTGCTGCGGATTGCTATAGTTTCTGTCTTCGCTCATATTACTTGATTGAGTGCTTGCCCTGAGTTTCGGGTCTTGTTCGAAAGCTGCTCGCAGTGAACAAAGCCAAGAAAGCACAGGCCAAGACAAGCTCAAAAAAATCATGTAAGATGCGCGCCTTCTGATCGATAACCAAGTTGATCAGAGTGAATAAGAAAACAGGTTCTGGCTGTTTCAGTGCAGAACCCATGCGGGAGTAGCTCAGTTGGTAGAGCGCAACCTTGCCAAGGTTGAGGTCGCGAGTTCGAGACTCGTCTCCCGCTCCAAATTTTGATTTCCAGACCTGCTCTGGGAATCCTTGAGAAAGGGCCTTCGGGTCCTTTTTTCATTTCCGCGCCCGAATCGGGCATCTTCCCGCACTGCGCCGCAGCTCTCAGGCACAGATCCCTCGTCGCCACGCGGCCCATGACATACATGCCCTTGGCCTACGTCATTCATCCTGGACGCTAGGACAATTTTCGTGGATTTGCGGAAGTCCACGCCGTGCCCGGCTTGCGTACCATTCATTACGTCCTAGGACAAAAAGACGGCGCGGTGGCAGAGTGGTCATGCGGCAGATTGCAAATCTCCTGAGGTTGGTTCGATTCCAGCCCGCGCCTCCAAGACCAGCCTGGCATATCCGCCCATGAGGCACGGGTGCCAGGACGCAGCCGCCCTGGCGGCACGCCAAGGAGATTGCCTTGATTCAAGTCACCCTGTTCCACGACGGCTGCAACCTCTGCCTGGGCATAGACCGCAGCATGGCGGCGGCCTTCGCGACGCCGCTGCATCGCTACGAATCATTCGACCTCGCGCGGCAGCCCGAGTCCGCCGCCCAGGCCAAGGCTCTCGGCATCACCCGCCTGCCGTCCCTCGTCATTGACGGCCGCGTGCTGCGCCTGGAGGACCACTCGCCCATCGATCACTACGCCTGAGCCCGGAGAACGTCTACGCGGATGTCGAACGGGCCGCGCAAACACATCCGCGAGCGATGCCCTAGGTTCAAAAAACATCAACCAACGCGCCGCGGATAGCCCATAAACTGAACTCTCCCATAGCCGATAAAAAAGGGGCGCGCAGGGTTTCCCCAAGCGCCGCCCGAGCGGAGAGACAGGTGCTTGGATCCCAGTTGATTATCCGTACGCTGCATCGCCTGGGCGTCAAGACCATCTTCAGCCTGTCCGGCAATCAGATCATGCCGCTCTACGATGCCTGTATCGACGCAGGCATCCGCATCATCCACGTGCGGCATGAGGCGGCCGCCGTCTTCATGGCGGACGCATGGGCCCAGATCACTGGCGAACTCGGCGTAGCCATGCTGACCGCGGCGCCAGGCATCACCAACGGTCTGGCGCCGCTTTATTCAGCATCGCAGGCGGAAAGCCCCGTGCTGCTCATCTCCGGCGATTCCTCCGTTGGCGAAGACGGCTCGGGCGCGTTCCAGGAACTGGATCAGGTCGCCATCACCCGTCCGTTGACCAAGCTTTCGCTGCGTCCGCAGACCGCGCAGGAACTCTACCCCGCACTCGAAAGCGCGGTCGCGCAGGCGCTTGCGCCCCGGCGCGGGCCGGTGCACCTGGCCCTGCCCTTCGATCTGATGACGGCCGAGACTGGGCTGGCCGAGCTTCCTGCCCTGGCGCAGCAGCACGAGCCCGCCGCGTTGGACGCAGCTGGCATGGAACGGCTCGCCGCGTTGGTCAACATGGCGCAGCGCCCCCTGGTGCTGGCCGGCCCCACAGGCGCACGGCCTCGCATGCACACAGCCCGCGAGATGCTGGAAGAAAAACTTGGGGTGCGCATCATCCCCATGGAAAGCCCCCGCGGCCTGAAGGACCCATCCCTGGGCTCCCTGGCCGGCCTCATCGCGCAGGCAGACCTCATCGTGCTGGCGGGCAAATGCCTGGACTTCACGCTGGGCTTTGGCGGCACGGGCGCACTGGGCCAGACGGCCCGGGTCGTGGCGATCGACCCAGACCCCGCAATGCTGGAACGCGCGGCCCGCCTGCTGGGCGACCGCTTGGCTCTGGCCCTGCCGGGCGATCCCTACGCAGTGCTTGCCGCGTTGCGAGCAACGCCAGCGCCGGCCGAGCGCGCCCCATGGCGCGCGCAGGTGGATGAGGCGCTGCGCAACCGCAGCACCCTGGGCGTCTCCAATGCCGCCGCCGACGCCTTGGGGCCGCGCGCGCTTTGCGTAACGGTCCAGGCTTTTCTCGCCTCCGCCCCCAATCCCATCCTGGTCTGCGACGGCGGCGAATTCGGCCAATGGGCGCAGGCATACTGCCAGGCCCCGGTACGGATCATCAACGGCATGTCCGGCGCAATCGGCGCGGGCGTCTGCTACGCCATCGCCGCCAAGATCGCGCGGCCCGACTCCACCGTGGTCGTGCTCATGGGCGACGGCACGGCGGGCTTCCACCTGATGGAGCTGGACACGGCCGTGCGCGAACAGGCCGCGATCATCGCCGTGATCGGCAACGACCTGCGCTGGAACGCGGAACACCTGATCCAGATGCGTACTTATGGCCCGCAAAGGCTGATCGGCTGCGAACTCGCGCCGACCGCGCGCTACCACGACGTCGCCGCGGCGCTCGGCGGGGCAGGCTTTGCCGCGCAGGACAGCGACGGCCTCGCCACCGCGCTGCGCCTGGCGGCGGACAGCGGGCTGCCCGCCTGCATCAACGTTTCCCTGGCGGGCGAGCCCGCTCCGGTTTTCAGCGCATCAACGCAGTCCGCGACCGGTCATTGACCTCGAGGCATCGAGCCCAGCTGCAGTCCGGTTTCGTCCCTTAGCACGACAGGAGACTTTCCATGATCAGACCTACCGGCCTGCCGGCGGGTGCGTTCGCTCGCGCCGCGATTTGCATGCTTGCCTCGCTTCCGGGCCTGGCGCACGCCCAAGCCTATCCTTCCAAACCGGTTCAGCTCATCGTTCCCTTCAGCGCGGGCGGCGACGCCGACATGGCGGCCCGCAATCTGTCCGCCGCCGCGCAAGGCTTGCTTGGCCAGCCGCTGGTCGTGGTCAACAAGGCCGGGGCGAACGGCGCGATCGGCTCGGCGGCGGTGAAGAACGCCGCCCCCGACGGCTACACCCTGCTGGTTGGCCGGATAGGCTCCCAGGTCCTGCTGCCGGCGCTACAGCCCAAGACCACGCCCTACACCGCCAGGGACTTCACGTACATCGGGCTGCTGGAGCTGAACCCGGTGGTCTGTGTGGTGCATCCGGACAGTCCCTACAAGACGATCGGCGACCTGGCGCAGGCACTGAAGGCCCATCCCGGCAAGCTCAACTACAGCCACTCCGGCCCGGCCACGGTGCAGAATCTGGCGCCGCAGCTGCTGCTCAGCAGCCTTGGCCTGAAGCCAGAAGCCGTGGTCAACGTCCCCTACAAGGGCGGCAACGAGGTCGCGCTAGCGGTGCTCAGCAAGGATGCCGACTTCGCCTGCAACAACCTGAGTTCGATGACGGGCATACTCGCCAGCGGCAAGCTGCGCGCCTTGCTGACGACCACGCCAGAACGCCTGCCGCAGTTCCCCGACATACCGACCGCGCGCGAGCTGGGGCTGCCGCAACTCGAAGCGGTCATAGGCTGGAGCGGGCTGTTCGGGCCGCCGGGCATGAGTCCCGAGGCCGTGGCCAAATGGGCCGCCGTGCTCAGGCAGATCTCACAGGATCCGAAGTGGATCGCCGGCAACGCCAACTTCGGCGGCATCCCCCACGTCCTGTCGCCCAGCGAGACGGAAAAATACGTCAGCCAGGGCGCCGCGATCTACGCCGACCTGGTGGCCAAGGCCGGGCTGCAAGTCAACTAACCTGCCTCGCTCGGCGCTCCCGGCGGCCCGCCGAGTCCGGCGGACGCCGGGATCGCCTCGCGCAGATAGCCCACGAACGAGGATACGGTCAAGGGCACGCGTGGCGTATAGGGCCTGACCGCGTACAGCCGTTCGGCATAGTCGCCCACCACCCGCCACCCGCGCAGAACCTCGACCAACTCTCCGCTGCGCAGGGCCTGGTTGGCGCTGAAATCCGGCAGCAGCGCGATCCCCAGAGACCCGACAGCCACCTCCCGCAGCACTTCGCTGTTGTTCGCGGTGAAGCTGCCGCGCACCGGCACCGCCGCGCGCTTGTCCCCGTCACGCGACTCGAACGACCAGGAAGCGCTGCCGCTGCGCCGCAGGTAATGCAGGCAATTGTGGGCCGCCAGATCCATCGGCGTCTTCGGCGTGCCGTGCCGCGCCAGGTATTCCGGGGTCGCCACCAGCACCGAGCGCGTCTCGCAGATAACCGAGGCGACATGCGTGTCCGGCACGCCGGCCACATGCCGGATCGCCAGGTCGAAACCCTCGGTGGCCAGGGATGCCAGATGGTCGCTGAGTTCCAGCTGGATCCGCACGTCGGGAAAATCTTTCAGGAATCCGGGTATCAACGGCGCAATGACCTGGCGTCCCAGGGCTACCGGCGCGGTCACGGACAGCACGCCGCGCGGCCCCTCGGACAGGTCCCGCACGGCCGAGAAGCCCTCTTCGATGCGCAGAAAGGCCGCCGCGGTCTGGTCGACCAGGCTCTGCCCCGCCTCGGTCAGTCCGACGCTGCGGGTGGTGCGGCGCACGAGGGGGACGCCAGCCGCCTGCTCCAGTTCCACGATGCGCTGGCTCACCGAGGCCTTGCTGATCTGCAGGCGGCGCGCGGCCGCCGTGTAGCTGCCGGTATCGGCCAGCACCCCAAGGCAATGGATATGCGACCAAAGATCTTCCAGACGCCTGGTTTTCGTCATGCCCTGCTCCATTGTTCGAAACATCAAACACTGATTCCAGCCCTCTGGTCTCGACGGCCGGACGGCAATGCGCGACATTGCCAGCTCCAGAACACCATGCATGAGCCCAGGAGCCAGCCATGACAGCAAGCAATGCCAGCGCCCAATCCCGCGATGCCGGACACTACATCGGCGGCAGCCTCGTCGACGGGACAGGCAGCCGCCAACCCGTCTACAACCCGGCCACGGGCGTTGTCGCCAGGCAGGTGGCCCTGGCCACGCCCGACGAGGTGAACCGCGCCGTGGCCAGCGCCCGGGCGGCATTTCCGCAATGGGCGGACACCCCTCCCATCCGCCGCGCCCGCGTGCTGTTCAGGTTTCTTGAACTGATGAACAAGCATCGCGACGAGCTGGCCCACCTGATCACCGCCGAGCATGGCAAGGTTTTCAGCGATGCGCAAGGCGAAGTCACCCGCGGCATCGACATCGTCGAGTTCGCCTGCGGCGTCCCCCAGCTCCTGAAGGGCGCCCACACGGAACAGGTCTCCACTGGCATCGACAACTGGACGCTGCGCCAACCGCTGGGCGTGGTGGCGGGGATTACGCCGTTCAACTTCCCGGTGATGGTGCCCATGTGGATGTTCCCCGTGGCAATCGCCGCGGGCAATACCTTCGTGCTCAAGCCCAGCCCCACCGACCCCAGCGCATCGCTGCGCATCGCCGAATTGCTGCGCGAGGCGGGCCTGCCCGATGGCGTGTTCAACGTGGTGCAAGGCGACAAGGTGGCGGTTGACGCGCTGCTGGAGCACCCGGACGTGAAGGCCATCAGCTTCGTCGGCTCCACCCCCATCGCCAACTACATCTACGAGACCGGCGCGCGCCACGGCAAGCGCGTGCAGGCCCTGGGCGGCGCCAAGAACCACATGGTCGTGATGCCGGACGCCGACATCGACCAGGCGGTCGATGCCCTGATCGGCGCCGGCTACGGCTCGGCCGGCGAGCGCTGCATGGCGATCAGCGTGGCGGTGCTGGTGGGCGACGTGGCCGACCGGCTGCTGCCCAGGCTGATCGAGCGCACCAAGACGCTGAAGGTGCTGGACGGCGAGAACCCCGCGGCCGAGATGGGCCCCATCGTGACCCGCGCCGCCCATGAACGCATCAGCGGCTACATCGACCTCGGCGTGCAGGAAGGCGCGCAACTGCTGGTGGACGGCCGCGGCTTCCAGGGTTCGCAGGCGGGCGCAGGCTGCGGCGACGGCTTCTGGATGGGCGGCACGCTGTTCGACCACGTCACGCCGGACATGCGTATCTACAAGGAAGAAATCTTCGGCCCGGTGCTGGGCTGCGTGCGCGTGAAGGATCTGAAAGAAGCGGTGGACCTCATCAACGCCCACGAATTCGGCAACGGCGTGGCCTGCTTCACCCGCGACGGCAACGTGGCGCGCGAGTTCGGCCGGCGCATCGAGGTGGGCATGGTGGGCATCAACGTGCCCATTCCTGTGCCCATGGCCTGGCATGGCTTCGGCGGCTGGAAGCGCAGCCTGTTCGGCGACATGCACGCCTATGGCGAGGAAGGCGTGCGCTTCTACACGCGGCAGAAGTCGATCATGCAGCGCTGGCCCGAAAGCATCGGCAAGGGCGCCGAGTTCGCCATGCCGACGGCCAAGTAACGGCCGCCTGTCTCACGCGGGCGAGACCCATCCGCGATAGATGGCGCCCGCGCCCGCTATCGCGAGCAGCACGAAGATGGCTCGCTTCAGCAGTTGCGGGGACACGCGGACCCTGAGGCGCGAACCGCCGTACAGGCCGATCAGGGCCACGGGCAGCAGCACGGCGGCCGCAGACAGGATTTCCGGCTGCGCATACAGTCCGGCGGCGCCGAAGGCCGCCGCCCGGATGAGGCCGCTGGCCAGGATGACCACCGAGATCGTGGCGCGGAACTGGTCCAGCGCATCCAGCCGGCGCGACAGATAGATGGTGTAGATCGGCCCGCCAGTCCCGAACAGCGCGCTGAAGATGCCGCCGAACACGCCGAACGGCAAGGCCCAGTAGGTATTCAACGGCGCCGACGGCTTGGCCCGCGCGCCCCGCAGGCCCTTGATGCACACCGCCAACACGAAGCTGCCCAGCAGGATCAGAGGCCAGCGGGCGCCGGCGTTGTGCAACAGCGTCACACCCAGTCCGATCCCGAGCAGCAGCCAGGGAAACAGCCGCTTGAGTTCGACCAGGGAAACGCGCCGCCAGTTGCTGCCGCCCACCAGCGCGGTGCAGGCCAGGTCGAACAGCACCACCAGCGGAACCGCGAACGGCAAGGGCATGAACTGGACCAGCAGCGGCACGGCCACCATGGCCGCGCCGAATCCCGTCATCCCGAAGACGACATAGGCGACAAGGACGACGGGCGCGGCGTAGGCCAGCGTATCGGGCGGCATCATGGGGACTCAGCTCGCGGTGATCTTCTTCTTTTCCACCAGCGCCTTCCACTTGGCGGATTCCCTGGCGATCTCCTCCTTGAGCGCGGCGGCGGGCACGATGGTCGCCGACATGCCCTGGTCCGCCAGGTAGCGCTGCATGTTGGGCTGTTCGACCGCCTTTCTCGCGTCGGCCAGCAGCCGGTCGACCGAGGCCTGGGACGTGCCCGCCGGCGCCAGCAAGGCGAACCAGCCGGTGAACTCGAACCCCGGCACGCCGTCCTCCGCCGTGGTCGGCACGTCCGGCAGCAGCGCCGAGCGCTCCTTGCCTGTCACCGACAGCGCCCGCAGGCGTCCTCCCTTGAGCAGCGGCACGATAGCGTTGATATTGCCCACGGCGACTTCGATCACGCCCGCCATGAGATCCGTGTAGGCTGGGCCTTCGCCCTTGTATGGGACGTGCATGAGCTCGATCCCGGCCGCATCGCTGAAAGCTTCCCCCGCCATGTGCGTCTGGCTGCCCACGCCCGCCGACGAGAAGCTGAGCTTGCCCGGCCTGGCGCGGGCGTACTCGATCAGCTCGCGCGTGTTCTTGACCGGCAGCTTGGCATTGACCGTGATGACCATGGGCCCGTTGGCCACCTTGCCAATGGGGCTGAAATCCGTCAGCGAATATGGCAGCTTGCTGTAGATGAACTGGTTGACCGTGAACATGCTGCCCGACGCAAGCAACAGGGTATAGCCGTCCGCCGGCGCGCTGGCGACGGCCTGCGCGCCCACGCTGCCGCCGGCGCCCGCGCGGTTCTCGACGATCACGCTCTGCTGCAGGCCCTTGCCCAGTTCGGCCGCCAGCGCGCGGCCCAGCAGGTCGGTGGCCCCGCCCGCCGAAAACGGGACGATCATGCGTATGACCTTGTCCGCCGGCCAGTCAGCTCGCGCCGGCAAGGCGATAAACGGCGTGAGCGCCAGGCCACAGCCCAGCGTCTTGACGATGCGGCGACGCGCATGATTGGGTTGAGTTTCGTTCTTCATGGATTTGTCTCCTTCAGTTCGCGGGACGGCGAAGCGCGCCGGCTCGCGGCCGGCTGACGATTCGCCAGGCAGCAACTGACCCTCGGGCCGATGGCTCGATTTTTGGGGGCGTTGCGGTGTTTTTCTGCGGACTACGAGGCTGCTGAACTACGGAACTGCTGGACTGCTGGACTACGAACTACGGATTGGAGCCGGCCTGCTCCATGCCTTCGCGCTGGCCGGCGCAGACTGACTTCAATGCATCGAGCAACAACTGCGTAAGATGGGCCCGCGGGTTCTCCTTCGGCGCCAGGATGCCCAGCCGGCGCGTGACCGTCGGCGAGCCGAACGGAATGACGCGGATGCCCGGCGGAAACTCGTTCCTGCCGCGGCAGGCCGGCACCACCGAGGCGCCCAGGCCATTGGCCACCATGGCGATCACGCCCTCCAGGTTGTCGATCTCCATGGTCGAGCGCACCGTGATGCGCCTGCGCACCATCTCTTCCTGCACCAGATGCCCCACGCGCGCCGAGCGGTTGAAGCGGACATAGGGATTCTGTTCCAGAATCTCCTGGTCGCTTGCGCCCTTTACCGAACGATGGGCGATGACGACCAGCTGTTCTTCGACGAACGGCAGGAAATCCAGGCCCGAGCGCGGAGCATCGGGTTCGGTCACGATCGCCACGTCGAGCTGGCGGTGATAGATGGCGCGTTCCAGGTCATGCGTGAGCCCGGTGGTGACGTGGACCTCCAGGCCGTGGCCCTGCTTCTGCAGGTGGCGCAGCGCGAGCGGCAGCACGCCCGACACACAGGTATGAACGCTGCCGAGCCTGAGCAGCCCCGACGAGGTGCCTTTCTTCAGGGCCGCGCTCATGCTCTCCCAGTGCGCGATCAGGTCGCGCGCCCGGTGCACCAGCGCCAGCCCCGTATCCGTGAGTATCGGCGGACGCCGGCTGCGGTCGAAGATCGTGATGCCCAGCTCATCCTCGAGCGCGCGGACCTGCATGCTCACCGCCGACAGCGACAGGCCGATGGTGTTGCCGGCCTCGGCGAAACTGCCGTGGTCTGCAATCGCGATCAGCGTGTAGAGCGTCCGGATGTCCATGCAAGAAGATTCCTGGTGAGGGGCAGCATTACGGAAAGGAGGAGTATGCCGCGCTAGATGCCAAGCAGCCGCCGCGCATTGCCTCCCATGACTTTGCCGAGATTATCTGCCCGGATCGGCAAGGTCTGGAACCACTCTTTGTACCCTTGCACCGGGCAGAACGGGAATGAGCTGGCGTAGAGCATCCTGTCCGAGAGAAAGCCGTCGGCCGCCTTCACGTATTCCTCCCAGCCCGGCATGCGGGAAAAATACATATCGGGCGACAGCCACAGGTTCTGACGGCGAAAGGCCAGATGCAGGATCTCGTTGACCCAGGGCCAGCCGCCATGGGCGACCACCACGTTCAGGCCGGGAAAATCCGCCAGCACCCGGTCGGTCCGTATTGGATCGGAATAGCTCAGATCGGGCCCCGCCGTGCCGCCGACCATCATGATCACCGGCACGCCCAGGTCCTCGCAGTGGCCGTAGATCGGATAGAGGCGCCGGTCGTCGGCGTACATGGGCACCGGGTAGGAACCCGGCTCGATATTGATCAGTTTGAAGCCGTCCTCGACCGCCTGGCTGATGGTCTGGCACGCGCGCCGCCTGTCGCTGGGGTCGATGGAGGCGGCGCCGATGAATCGGTCCGGATGGTCGGCTACGATGCCGCGCACGTCCTCGTTGGACACGCTGCCCAGCACGCCGGCCAGGCGGCCCACGACCACGCCGCGGTCTATCCGCGCAGCGTCCATTTCTTTCAGCAGCAGCGCCATCGATTGCTGTTGCGCCGCGGCCGAGGGCTCGAAACCCACCGTGCGCGTAAAGCCGTCGCGGCGTGCTCCCGCGGAGTACATCAGCGTGTCCAGGAAGCCGCCCACTGGCGGCCGCAGCCTAAAGTCGATGATCATCTGAATATCCCCGTCAATACATGGTTGCTGGAAGCCGCAGCGCCGCGCCTACATCACTTCGTCCTTGCGGTCGTCCGTCTCGCCATAGCGGTGCAAGGCGGGCGGTTTCAGCCCCGCGTAGAGTTTCTCGATGCCCGCATTGATGGTCTCGGCGTGCTGGGCGAAGAGCGAATTGCCTTCAAGGTCGCTCTCGACGATGAAAGGTCCGAAATTCTCGACCTCGAACAGCCACATGGCCTGCGCGATGCCCAGTTCGTCCAGCCAATGCACCTCGCGCACACGCTTGATGCCTCGGCCCAACAAGGCCCCGGTGCCATAGCCCACGGTCGTCAGGTAGATCGCGCCGCCGGGCGCCAGCACCTTTTTGTAGTCGTCGGCAGGCATGCCGCCCTTGCCGATCAGGATGCGGCAGCCGGTCTCATCCAGCCAGCGCGGTATCCATTTGGAAAACCGGAACGAGGCGGTGGCGGTGACCGCGCCCACGTTGTAGCCGCCGCGGCCGTCCGGCGCCGCCGCCGGCGAGCAATGGAAGTTGACGTTGCTGATGGCGCGCAAGTCCACGGGCAGCGGCAGGCCTTGGTCCAGCACCTTTTTGTACACGCCCTCACGGGCCGTGTAGACCACGCCGTTCAGATACACGGCCGAGCCGATTTCGAGCCTGGCGATGTCTTCCCGCCTGGCGGGCAGGTCCAGATGAAAGACCTTGATGTCGTCGTCGTTGCTTACCATTCGACCGTCTCCCGGCGCATGTAGGGCGTGAACCATTGGGGATCGGTGCGGTACTCGATCTCCCCGTTGGCATGGATCCTCGCGGTGGCGCGGCGCGAAGACAGACAGAAGGTATGCAGGCTGATGGGCATGCCGCCCGTGTGGGTGTAGCCGCACTCGATATGGCAGTCCACCACCATGCCGGAGCCAACGAAACCCATCGCGCCCATGCCGATGGAATTGCCCAGCCGCATCAGCTCCAGTTCGAGTTCCGCCACCTTGGGGTCCGGATTGCGGTCCCCTACCGTGCGCAGGCAGGCGGCCTGCTTGCCCAACTGCATGCAGGTGTCCTTGGAGCCGCCCAGCCCGATGCCGACGATGGCCGGCTGACAGGCCAGCCCGCGCTTGCCAAAGGCGATCAGCGTGTCCAGCACGAAACGCTTGATGCCGTCTATCCCGTCGCCGGGAAACAGCATGCGGTAGTCGGTGCCGAACAGCCCGCCCTTGTGCACGGTGGTGATGTCTATCCAGTCGCTGTCCGGCTCGAAGGACCATTCGACCTCTGGCGCGTTGATGCCGACGTTGTTGTTGTGGTCGGTGCGCCAGAGCGGATGCACGCGGTTGGGCCGCAGCGGTACGCTGACCGTGGCCTCGGCTGTGGCGTGGCGCAGCGCGCGCTCCACGGCGACGAAACCGCTGTCGACCGAGGCGTTGTTGCCCACCTTGACGTAGTAGCGCGGCAGACCGGTATCGGCGCACATGGGCCGCCGGTCCTGGTCGGCGGCCTCCCAGTTGTCCACCATGGCGTGGATGACGAAGCGCGGCAGCTTGCCGGTTTCCTTCTTCTGCAGTTCCTGGATGCCGCGCTTGTAGTCTGCCGGAATCTCGATGGCCGCGCGGCGCATGATCTCCAGCGCCGCCTCTTCAACTTTCTGGACAGGGATGCTCATGGTTTGGGTGCCTCAGCTCTGGGGGATGCCCGCGTCGCCCTCGATGAGCGATTCGCCGGGCCTTACGATGTCGAAGGAAACCGGAACCATCTCCAGCGCCACCTCGCCGTCCCGGGCGCTCACGCGCGTGTAGCGGCTGGTATGCAGGTCCCCGGCGTCGGGGAAGTCTTCGCGGTAATGCGCGCCACGGCTGTTTTCGCGCGCCAGCGCTGAAACCGTGATGACCTTGGAAATGTCGACCAGGCTTTCCAGGTTGAGCCAGTCGTGCCAGGTCAGGTTGTAGCGGCGGTCGCCGTCCGCCACGCCCATGTCGCGCAAGGCGGCGCGGTGGCCGGCGATGGCGTCCAGGCCGTGCGCCATCGCCTCGCGCTGGCGCAGCACGCCGACGTCGTTCCACATGGTTTGCGAGAGCGCGTCGCGCAACTCGTGGATGCGCCCGGCGGGCCTGGAAAACGGGAACTCGGCGCGCTCGATGCCGCGCGCGATGACGCGCTGATCCGGATCGCGCCACTGACCGGACTTGGCGACATAGGCAGCCATCGCATCGCCGGCGATGCCGCCGAACACCGTGGAATTGGCCACGCCGTTGCCGCCCAGGCGATTGGCGCCGTGCACGCCGCCGCAATCCTCGCCGGCTGCGTACAGGCCCGGCGATGCGGTCGAACCGTCCACGTTGAATTCGACGCCGCCCATCAGGTAGTGGGCCGTCGGCACCACCTCCACCTTGCCGCCCGCCAGGTCGAAGCCGCAATCCTTGCAGCGGTTGACCATGCCGGGAAAGGTCTTGGCCACCTTGTCCGGACCCAGATGGCTCATCTGGATATAAACCCCCCCCATCGGCCCCGTGCGTCCGGCGCGCATCTCGGCATAGATGCCGCGGCTGACCACGTCGCGCGTGGCGCGTTCGCCGCGCTTGTCGTAATTGGCCATGAAGCGCTCGCCGTCGCCGTTGAGCAGATAGCCGCCCGCGCCGCGCAGCCCCTCCTCCAGCACCGTTCCGGTCATGCGCGTGTCCGGCCCGCCGAGCAGGCCGGTGGGGTGGAACTGCACCATCTCCATGTCCCGCAGCGTCAAGCCATAGCGCAGCGCCATGGCCAGGCCGTCGCAGGTCTTGTCGCCCGAGGGCGTGTGGTAGCGGTACATGGTCGGCCCAGCCCCTGTCGCCAGCAACACAGCCTTGGCCTGGATGTAGCGGTACAGGCCTGTGCGCATGTCGATGAACAGCACGCCGGAAATACCGGAGCCATCGGCGGCGGGAATCAGCTCGATGGCGCGATGCTCTTCCAATTCATCGACGTCCAGCGCCCGCACCTGCTCCATGAGGCGATTGATGATCTCGATGCCCGTCAGGTCGGCCTTGTGCACGGTGCGGTCGAAACTCTGGCCGGCAAAAGCCTTGGAATGCAGCGTGCCGTCCGGATTGCGGTCGAAGAAGCAGCCGATCTCGTTTTCCAGCTCGCGCACGCGCTCGACCGCGCCTTCGACCAGCCGCCACGCCAGATCCTGGCGCGGCAGCCATTTGCCGCCCTCGATGGTGTCCATGAAGTGACGTTCCACCGAGTCGCCCGCGGCCAGGGCGACGTTGTAGCCGCCCTGGACCATGCGGGTACAGCCGCACTTGCCCAGCAGCCCCTTCACCGTCACCGTCACCCGCAGCGACGGATTCGCCTTCTTGGCATGCAGCGCCGCGAACAGGCCCGCGCCGCCGGTGCCCAGCACCAGTATGTCCGTCTTGCTGTTCTCGATCCGCATCTCAGATCACTCCCGCGATGAAAACCAGGCCCGTCGCCATGGAGACCGCAAAGCCCCACCCGATCCAGGCGACGCGCGCGTCGCGCGGCGAACTCCAGGGCAGCAGCTCCAGCGCCAGCAGACGCAGCCCGAAGAACATGTGCAGGGTCAGCAGCAGCACCAGCCCCCATTCGCCTATCTTCATCGCCGGCATGTCGGCGAGCTTCAGGAATCCGTCCAGCCGTGCCTCGTCCAGCGCCATCGCCAGCACATAGAAATGGACGGGAAGAAACAGGGCCAGCGCCAGGCCGGAGATGCGGTGCCCCAGGAAGGCCCAGTACGCCTGATGGTTGCGCGCGGATTTCATGGCATCAGCCCTCCCACCGCCGCCACGGCGCGCACCCCCAGGATGAGCAGCCCCAAGCCGAACGCCAGTCCGACCGCGGACGCCGCGCCGCGGCCTAGCCTCAGCCACTCGATCAGGATGTTGCGCACGCCGATCGGCACGTGAAACGAAACGCTCACGACGAACAGTCCGTAGAAGACGATCCAGAACCAGTTGCCCTGGGTACGCGCGAGGATCTCGCCCGCGGTCAGGCCGCCGCGCACGGCATAGATCACCAGGCCCACATGCACCAGGACAAAGGGCGCCATCGCCATCGCCGTCAGGCGCTGGAGCGCGAAAAGACGGGCTTCCATGTCAGCCTCCCTTGAGCAGGCTGAAGATGGCGCTGCGCTTCAATCCCGCAATGCTGCCGGTGGGGCTGAGGCTTACCGGACAGTGCTTCATGCAGCTGCCCTGCGTATGGCAGGAATTGCAGCCGCCGCCGGAGGTGGCCTTGCGCAGCACGTCCTTGGGGTCGGCGTGCCGTTCGTCGTTGAACAGCGTCCACGCCCGATTCAAGGCTGCCGGGCCAAGATAGTCCTTGTCCCAGGACACCACGTCACAGGCCGCGTAGCACACGCCGCAATTGATGCATTCGATGGCCGCGTCGGCCTGCTTGCGCTTCTTGCTCTGCGGCGACACCAGCGCCGGCGGGTCGTTGCGCGTGGCCGTGCCGACGAAGGTGTTGCCGGCGCGCGCCCACTTCTGGAAGAACTCGCTCATGTCGACGACCAGATCCTTGATCCGCGGCATATTGCGCAAGGGTTCGATCACGATCACCCCGCCTTGCTCGACGCGGCTCACGTGCGTGCGGCAGGTCCAGCGGGGCTTGCCATTGACCGTCATGGCACAGGAGCCGCACACGCCGACGCGACAGGCGTAGCGGTACGACAGGTTCGGCTCCTGGGTGCGCTGCACTTCGGTCACTACATCCAGGACCGTCTGGTTCTCCCGCCACGGGACCGAGTAAGTGGAATAGCTGCCGTCTTCGGTTCCCCGCGAGATGCGGACCGTGAGTTGTCGCTGATTCGTGGAGTTCTTGGTATCCATTTTTCCGCCCTCGGACGACACGCTGCGCCCATGAACAGAATTCTGAATCTCGCGTCTTGTTGAAGCAATATGGATTTGGTTGATATTTTTTGAAGTTATTTTCGACCTGTCCAGAGGGCGCGTCGAACCATCCGGCGCATGCCGCGCCGCCACATCTTCAATGGATGGCGATCACTGGACGCAGCCAGACCGCCGTCAGCCTGGAATCGAGGCAGGACGGCGAGCCCCTCGGGGCTCCCTCGAGCGCCTTTTGAAAAATTAGGTATACTTCCGCCTCGCTTGCTGGAACCGCCCTCGGATCGCAATGATCGTGGAGGGCGCAAGGCAAGGGAAATGCGGGAGTAGCTCAGTTGGTAGAGCGCAACCTTGCCAAGGTTGAGGTCGCGAGTTCGAGACTCGTCTCCCGCTCCAGATTCGAAAAAGACCCAGACTTCGGTTTGGGCTTTTTTTTGTGCGCCGGTTTGTGCCGCTTGGAAAATTAAGGAACACGGGCAATGGATATTGCATTATTCCTGCTGGTGCTTTTCGCGGCATGGCAGGTGCTGCGCGTGCGCTACCAGCGCGCCCGCATTGCGCTGCTGGGGCGTCATCTGGGCGGTTTGCAGCTTGAGCGCCACATGGAAACACTGACGCAAGGCTACACCCGCGCCATCCGCGAAGATACCGAAAACCGCCAGCTACAGGTGCTGGAAACCTTCGCCCAGACCGAACGCGCCGTGGCGGCACAAGTGCAGTCGCTGGCCGACGCCATGCAAAAGGAAAGTCCACAGGCCACCCGCGTGTCCACGCTCTCGTTCTGCGTGCCATACATCGAGCGCTTTCTTCCGGCGATGACACGGGATTTTCGTGAGCTGCTGCACATCCATGCACTCGGCTTGCGCCATGTCGTGGACAACGAAGGCCAATGGGACGCAAGAGAACGCGCGTACCACCTCTCGGCAGAGTTGTATCTGCTGCAGCACAGTTGCCATTGGTTCTGCAAGTCGCGCGCCGTGGCCGATGCGCGGCTGATGCTGCGGCATCAGGTCAATCACCGGAAAGTCCTGGATTCAGTGTCTGCTGTTACCCGCTCGGCCTACCTGCGATGGCAGGGGGACGATAAACACTAAGGCCAACGGCATCTCGTCCGTTCTGGCCCAGCCTGGCGCGCATTCTTGAGCAAGTTCTTGAAAAAGGGGCGAATCTTTCGATTCGCCCCTTTTTCATTTGTCTTCGATTCCAGCCCCGGCGCTGGCGCAGCAAGCGTCATGACCGCGACGCTTGCTGCGTCTGTCGGCGCAGGATCAGAAGCGCACGGCCAGCTTGAGCACGCCCGACTGCTGCCGGTTGCCGCCGCCGAACTGCGCGTCGTAGGCAATGCCAGCCGTCGTGTTGCGCGTGATGGCCATCTCGGCGCCCAGGCCCAACACGGCAGCGTCGCGTGCGATCGGCACGCCCGTCACCGAGAACGTGCTGCCGCCTTCGAAAGCCAGCTGCTGCTTGGGCTTGACGTCACCCATGGCATGGCGCCAGCCCAGCGACGCGGTCAGGCGGCCAGGCGCGCGGTCGGAACCGAACTCCCAAGCGCCGCGCAGACCCAGCGTGGTGCTGGTCACGTCATCGGAATTGCTGGACCCGCGCAGGGCCGCCGAGCCGCCCGATTCCTCGAAGCCGCGCGTGCGCAGCTGGTTCCACGCCAGGCCCGCAAAGGGTTCGATGGTGTAGGCATCGCCCAGCGGCAGGTTGTAGCCGAGTTCGGTGAACACCTGCGTCGACGAGGCGTGATAGGACGACTCGAGCCGCTGGTTCAGGCTGCCCGCCGCCACATCGCGTTTGGCGTCGATGTCATGCCAGGTATAGGCCGCGCCGGCCATGAAGCGGACGTGGCCGGGACCGGCCTGGAAATTCCGGCCGCCGAACAGGGTCGCCGTGTAGCTGTCGACATTGGTGCGCGAGGACACGTCGTCGATCGAGTTGTGGCTGCCGATGTAGCCGACCGCGCCGCCCAGGCGCCAGCCGCCGCCCACCGCGCCATCGCCGCCGACGAAGAGGCCGCCCGACGATTGGCTCACGCTGGAGGCGTTGCCATCGCTGCCGAACTTGCTCCAGTTGCCGAACGCTTGCGCCCAGACCGGCGATGCGCCGCTTTGCGGCATGGCGGCGGACGACGGCGCGCCCAGCTGTGCCGTGGGGCGTCCGGCCAGCACCGGCGCGTCGAGATTGCCGCGCAGGTGGGACAGCGGCAGCGTGCGCACGGTATCGCCCTGGCTCAACAGCACGCTGGCGGTGCTTGCGTAGGCTTCGCCCGACAGCATCCTCAGGGCCGAACGCGCTTCGTTCGGGGTCATGGCGAGCACCGCGGTCGCCACCTGGCTGGCGCCGGTGTTCTTGCCCGCGGCGATGCCGCTGTCGACCAGGGAAGAGCCGCTGCCGGTCGTGGACGAGCCGTTGCCGGTTGACGTCGAGCCGTTACCGGCCGAAGACGTACCGTCACCCGTCGAAGAGCCGTTGCCGGTCGTAGACGAGCCGTTGCCCGTCGACGTGGAACCGTTACCCGTCGAAGACGAGCCGTCACCCGTCGACGTGGAACCGTTGCCCGTCGAAGACGAACCGTTGCCCGTCGACGTGGAGCCGTTGCCCGAACCGTTGCCCGTCGCGGGCGGTTCTTCTTTGTCCAGCGCGCCGCCCACGTTGCTCTCGTTGCCCGAGCCGCCGATGCTGCCGATCGGCACATCGTTGCGCGTCAGGGTCATGTACGCATTCTTCGGGTCGTAGCTGAGCGTGGGCGTCAGGAACGCATATCCGCTCGACGCGCCGGTGAACTGGCCCTGGATGCCGCCGTCCGCGGTCAGGATGTTGTAGGTCGTGCGCGGCGCATAGTTGCCGTCGGGACCCACGTGCGCCACGGTGCCGTCGAGGTAGGCGACGCCGGTGACGTGGATGCGGTCGCTGAGGCTGCTGGCCGGATCGGCATGCACGCGGTAGATGGTGTTCTGGCCGAAGGTCAGGTTGCCGTTGACGGTGAGCGTGCCCATGGGCGTGCCGTCATTGCCCGGGGAGATGACCGCGGTGGGATAGAGGTTGGTGGTGCCCACCTGGCCCACGCCCGCCAGCACGACTTCGCGGCCGATGTCCATCGGACCGTTCAGCTTGCCGTCGATCTCCAGCGCGCCGTCGGCGATCAGGATCGGGCCCGTGAGGCCGCTGCTGTCGGCGGTCAGGATCACCGATCCCGGGCCGGTCTTGACGAAGCCCTGCGTGCCTTGCAGCGGGTTGTCGATGGTGTCGACGAATTGGCCCGAAGCGTAGGTGCCATCGCCGACCACGATCGCGGGCGGGTTGCCGCCGCTGCCGACCAGGGTGATGGGAGCGCCTTGCAGGCGATAGCGGTCGGTGGCGAACTGGAGGCCGGACACGCGCACCGGGCCGGCGCTGCCGTCCACGTTCACCGTGCCCGCCGCGCCCGTGAAAATGGCGTAGCCGCCGTCGGGCAGCGCGCCCGTGGCGTTGCTCGGGCTGTTCCAGTTCGTGCTGGTCGCGCTCCAGGTGCCGTTGCCGCCGCCCGAGCGGGCCGCGGACGCCGCGCCGTTGCCATTCCACAGGTTGGTGGTGCTCGGACCCAGGATGAGATTGATCTGCTTGTCGCCGGTCAGGTTCTGGATGGTCGCGGCGGGCGCGGAATCGCCCGAGACCGAGCCCAGCGTCAGGCCGTTGCCGCTCAGGTTGCCGCCGTACGACAGGATCCGGTAGTAGCCGGCGTTGACGCCCAAGGTGTTGACCGTGACGTTCAGCGTGGTGTTGTTGATGGCGGCGTTGCCGCGCACGGTGATGTTGTCGCCGGTGCCGGGCTGCGTGATGGGCAATCCCGCGTAGCCGGTCTCGAAATTGAACACGGCGTTGTTCATCGACAGGTTGCCATTGACGACCAGGTTGCCGTTGGAGACCCCGGTCGGCGTGCCGACTTCATACCCGGGCGCCACGCGCGCGCCCGACACGTTGAGATCGCCATTGATCGTGCCAAAGCCCGCGACGGTACCGTTCGAGTTCGCATTGACGTTGCCGCCCAGCGTGACCCCCGAGCCGCCGCCGTTGCCGCCGATCACCAGCGTGCCGCCGTTGACATCCACCCCGCCTGGGAAATTGGCCGAGCCGTCGAACACCTGCGTGTTGCCCGACGTAACCGTCAGGTCCGCAGCCGTGACGCCACCGCAGTAGGACGCGCTCAGCGCGAGCGTCGCCGTCAGCCATTTCTTCGTGTCGTGTATCAACGTAAATCCTCCATATGTCGATTAATAAATCCAATATCCAAGGCATTACCGGATCGCTATAAAAGTATTATTAAGTAACCGGGTAACCCTAATGGCCGAAACAAGTTTTCTCGAAAAAAGGAGGCAATTTATACCCCTTTTCTTTCAATATCGAAAATTAATGAATAGATACCATCTTTATTATTTAAATCAGCAACATGGATACCAGCCATCATCAGAAAACGGCACGTTCGGATACCATCCTTTATTAAAATCCAATCACAATGGACAATATCCAAATTAATTATTCTCAAATAATGGATACCATCCAAAGCGATGCGGCCCGGGGGTTTTGCCCCCACTTTCAATGCGCTCGAGAAACAAATTGACATAACGGAACCGAAAACCCGGCGCATCCGGCGGCCCTGCTTCCAGAATTTTCTTATCCGTGAGGATCGGCCCGGCCCATACCATCGCTTGCATGATGGCCGCCCCCAGCCTCCCCGACGGATACATGCCGGCAACCGCCAGGTTGCCGATGATCCTGCTGCACCTGCTCGCCATGGCGCTGCTGGCCTGCATACTGGTCGGGACGATGCTGTCCATGTACTGGTCTTTCAGCGACGAGGTCTCCAGCTACCGCCGACGCATGAACGCCGCCGCCGACAAGGCTCAGATATTCTTCGACCAGCGCGAAGCATTGCTCCGTTCCGTGGCCGCCTCGTCGGTGCGCAACACCGACCGCATACCCGCCCAGCACACGCCCAGAACATTCGGCCAGACCGGGCAGATCAATGTGATCCCGCTGACGAACGATGCCGACGCCTACGAATGGGCATTGATCCTCACCCGCCGCAACCGGGCGGACGTGGCGGCGGCCAATGCCCGCATCGTCTACACGACGCTCACGGAACCTGGCGTGACGCGCCTGGCGCTGGACGACACGCCGCGCAACGGCCACGCAATTTCCGGGGACACTGAAAAGTGGCTCTACGAAACCCTGGCCGCGCACCACGCCACGCCGGATCCAGACGACGGCCGCCCGCCCGTCGTCTGGATCCGGCCTCCGGCGGACTCCACCGATCATCTCTTTCTCTACACGCCGCTGGACACGACGGGTCGCGAGCAGACCTGGCTGGGGCTCGAGGTCGACGACATTGCCTCCGTCATCACGGCGGAACACGCCAGCGACGGCGCGAGCTATGCGCTTTACGACAGCGACAGCCGTGTGGCCTTGCATGGCGGACCATCGCCTGCCGCCACGGACTCGATATCGGCGGGATTGGCCCGCGACTCCTTCGGCTTCCATGGCCGAAGCTGGCTGTCCCATAGTCTCGCGCTGAGCAAGGCCGTCGGCGAAGCTGGCTGGCGGCTGGTCTACTACGTACCAACGCAGGACGTGCTACGCCACGGCGCGTCCGCCTTCTGGGCCGTAGGCGCCGTCGCTGCCTGCCTGAGCACGGTGGTCCTGCTGGGCGTTCGCCACATCAGGGAAAAACTGGTCTCTCCCGCGATCCGGCATCAGACGGCGCTCATCGACAGCCTGGCCCTGAATCGGAAAATCATCGAAGTCGCACCGATCGGACTCAGCCTGGTACGCTCCGC
Organism: Achromobacter sp.; assembly: GCA_032153965.1. Classification (GTDB taxonomy): domain Bacteria; phylum Pseudomonadota; class Gammaproteobacteria; order Burkholderiales; family Burkholderiaceae_B; genus Achromobacter. Next base: position 21,930 of record JALDYL010000020.1, read on the forward strand.
CGACGGCACCCAGGTCATATCGAACGAAGCGGCCCGGCATCTTCTGGACGCGCACGATAGCTGGCGTGAAGACACCCGCAGCGCAGGCAATCAGGCCGGCCGGCATGAGTATCAACTCGGCGACGGACGCACCGTATGCCTGACATACGCCGCGACCAGCTACCAATCCGAGAACGTGGTGATATGCGCCATCAGCGACATTTCCGCCCAGAAGGAGGTCGAGCGCACCCTGCGCAACGCCAAGCAGGCCGCCGACCAGGCGAACGACACCAAGACCTTGTTTTTCGCCACGATCAGCCACGAGATACGCACGCCGCTGTACGGCATACTCGGCACGCTGGAGCTGCTCGCGCTCACGCCCATGACGAGCCAGCAGCAGCAATACCTGCACACCATGCAGCAATCGTCCTCGACCTTGCTGCGCACCATCAACGACACGCTGGACTTGTCCCGCATGGAGGCCGGCCACGAGGACCTGATCCTGTCGGCGTTCTCTCCCGCGGAGATGCTGGAGGGGGTCGTGGCCAACTACGCCGCCCGCGCCCAGGGCAAGGGGCTGCAGATCTTTTCCATTTCCTGCGCCGGCATGCCGGCGATGGTGAAGGGAGACCCGGCCCGGCTGCAGCAAATCCTCAACAACCTGGTGAGCAACTCGGTCAAGTTCACCGAGACGGGCCGGGTCGTGCTGCGCGCAAGCGCGAGCGCCGTCGATTCGGGCCAGGTCACGATGCGCTTCCAGGTCTCGGATACCGGCGTAGGCATACGCGCGGAGTCGCAAGCTCAGCTGTTTGAACCGTACTTTCGGGCGCACTCCGGCCCGGGCCAGGACGTGACAGGCACCGGCCTGGGTCTGGCCATCAGCCGGCGCCTGATCGATCTGATGGGCGGCAGCCTGTCCCTGGTCAGCGAGGTAGGCTTGGGTACCAGCATCACCTTCACCATCGCGCTGGACGTGATCGAGATGGAACCCGCAACTCCCATACTGCTGCGGCGCAGCGCCGTCTACGTCAGCGGCGCCATTCCGGAGGTCGTGGCCAACGCATGCGCGTGGCTGAACAAATGGGGGGCCATCGCCATACCGTATCGAGCGCATGCCCCCACGCAGGATGCCGGCAACGCGATCCTGCTGCAGACCTGGCCTCCTGGACAGCCCGAACCATTCTGGACCAAGGGCAAGGTACGCGTGCTCGCGCCGGGCGCGGACCATACTTCGATCGCATCGCGCGGCAGCCGCCTCGGCATCACGAGCCTGGGCAATCCATTCAGCATCGGCATCGCGGTAGGAATGGCCCAACACGGCCACGAACCGCCTTTGCTCCCCCCTCCCCGCGCGCAACGCGTGTCGCTGGGACAACGGATCCTGGTCGTCGAGGACAACGCGATCAACCAGGTCATTCTGCGGGAGCAACTCGAACACCTGGGATGCTCGGCCACCATCGTCTTCAACGGCCGCGAGGCGTTGCAGCGATGGGATCCCGACAAGTACGACGCCGTCATCACGGACATCAATATGCCCATCCTGGACGGCTACGAACTGACACGGGCCCTGCGCGAACTCGGTTACCGGGGAACCATACTGGGCGTAACCGCCAGCGCGGCGCCCGAAACCATCACCAAAGGGCTGGAAGCCGGGATGAACCGGGTGCTGCTGAAACCCTTGCCCATATTGGCCCTGACCGCAACCCTGCACGCATACGTAGAAGGCTGAGAAAAATGCTGTCCAAACTTAAAGTACTGGTGCTGGACGACCACGCTTACCAGTGCATCCTGCTGAAAGACATGCTCGAAGAAGCGGGTTTCAGGCATGTCGATACGACGCTGGACGCGCACGACGCCTTGGAGCGGATACGGAAGGAAGGCCATCAACTGGTGCTGATGGACGTGGACATGCCCGGCATGGACGGCGCGCAATTCATCCATGAGCTCGCCTGTCGCGATCTCAACCCGATACTGGCGATCGTCACGGGATGTTCCCGCCGCATGGGCAACAGCATCGGCCTCATGGCCAAAGAGCGCGGATTCGCCGTGCTGGGAACGTTCATCAAACCCGTTTCCACGGAACAGATCGGCAGCCTGGCGCTAAGCCTGCAAAGAAAGCCGCCTGCCCCGCCAAGCGCGCGGCCCGACTCCTGCGCCGACGACATCCGGCCGCTGCTGGACAGGCGCATGGTTGAAACCGCCCTGCGCGACGGTAGCATCCAGGCTTGGTTCCAGCCGAAGAAATCGCTCGCCTCCGGCAACATCGTGGGCGCCGAAGCGCTGGTCCGCTGGCAGCACAAGGAGCGAGGCCTGATGCTGCCGTCCTGGTTCCTCAGGTCGTTGCGGGCCTACAACCTGGACCACGAGCTACTGCTGCGCATGCTGGATGACGGGCTGAAGGCCTATTCCCTCTGGCGTCACCAGGGCCACCGCATTCCCATCTCGGTCAACCTTTCCGCCAGCCTGCTGGATCTTCCGCAACTTCCGGACGAACTCCATGCCATGGTCGCCAAGCTTGGCATTCCCGCCTCGGACGTGACTTTCGAACTGCTTGAAGACGCGATGCCGACGCTCGCGGGCCAGTTCCACATGGGGGCAAGCCGCCTGCGCCTGAAGGGGTTCGGCCTGTCTCAGGACGACTTCGGCAAGGGCTACAGCTCGATGTACAGCCTCATCTCCACGCCCTTCACCGAGGTGAAGATCGACAGGGCCTTCGTCAACGGCGCCGCAAGCAACGAGGTACTGGCTGCCGCCCTGGTTGCCTCGATCCAATTGGGGCGGCAACTGGGCTTGCAAGTGACGGCAGAGGGCGTGGAAACGCTGGAAGACCTGCAATTGCTGCGGCGGATCGGCTGCGATGTCGCCCAGGGATTTCTGATTTCCGCAGCCGTCAATGTCGCGACCTTCTGCGAGCTGCTGGCCTACGAGCCCAACTCTTACTTCACCCCATTGTCCCCGCCCCAATAGGGCCAAGCCTGCCGACATCTTTCTGATACTGGATATGCCGCTGAATAAAAAAAATCGCGGCCTGCGCCGCCTGAACAGCGCCTTTCTCTGCGCCCTTCCCCTAGCCCTGCTCTGCGCCGCCGCGCTCTACTGCGCGCACCAACAAGTCCTGCTGCGGCACGCAGACCTGCTGCAACTCGACTTCCCGACGATCCTGCGCACCAATGCCTGGTTTTTCGCCTGCGTCCTGCTCCTACTGATCGTCGCACTCTACGCCGGCGCGGTGCTCTGGTTCTGGTGCCGCCGCCACATCGTCCGGCCGGCGCATGCGGCCAGGCGGGCGCTCGCCGAATGCGAGGCGCTCGGCCGGACCATGCTCGCCACGGTTCCCTGCGCGCTGTGCGCGCTCTCGCGCGCCAACGGCCGGCTGGTCTTCAGCAACGCCTTGGCATTGCAATGGCTGGGAGCCGGCGCTGGCCAGGCGCTGCCGGACACGCCCGACGTCAGACGCCTGTTGCGGCAGGCCCTGGAAGCGGAGGAACCCGGCGACATCGAAGCCTTCAATGCCCATGACGGCCGCGTGCTGACGGTGGCCTACGCGCCCACGCGATACCGCAGACAGGATGTGGTGTTGTGCGCCTTCGCGGACATCAGCGCTCGTGCCGAGATGGAGCACCTCCTGGGCCTTGCCAAGGCGCAGGCCGACAAGGTCTACGAATCCGGGGCCGGCATCCTGTCCAGCATCACGCGCGAGATCCGCATGCCGCTGTACGGAATGCTGGGCACCCTCGAAGTGCTGGGAATGACCGCGCTGAACCAGGAACAGCGGCAGCATGTCGACCGCATCCAGAGCGCCTCCCTCGTACTCCAGCAGCTCACCGGCGACCTGCTAGACATTGCCAGGATCGAGTCCGGTCAGTTCTCCCTGGAAGCCAGCGCCTTCGACCCGCGCGAGCTGGTCGAAGGCGCGGTAGCCGCCCATGCCCCAGTGGCTGAACAGAAAGGGTTGATCATCTATGGCAGCATCGACGCCTCGGTGCCGGACTGCGTCTGCGGCGACGCCGGCCGCATCCAGCAGATCCTGGGCCATCTGCTGGGCAACGCCATCAAGTTCACGGAATCCGGCCAGGTCGTCGCCAGGCTGCGCGCCCAAGCGATACCGGACGCCCGGCTGCGTCTCGACCTGCAGGTCACCGATAGCGGCATCGGCATCGCCTCGGCCGAGCAGGCCAGGCTGTTCGAACCCTTCCACCGAGCCGCAGCCAGTTCGCAGGCAGCGCGTGGCGCGGGCCTGGGCCTGGGCCTGTTTCTGTGCGCCCGTCTGGCGGCGCTCATGGGAACCCGTGTCCAGGTCATCAGCGAACCAGGGCTGGGCAGCAGCTTCTCCGTTTCCTTCATGCTGGACCAGGCGCAGGCGCCCTGCGGCCCGGCCCCGCGGCTGCTGGGTCCGCAGGCCCGCAATCTCCTGCATCTCCGGATCCTCGTCGTCGAGGGCAACCTCATCAACCAGGCCACGCTGCACGATCAGCTCGTGCGCCTGGGCTGCCATGCCACGCTGGCCTCGGACGGGGCCGAGGGACTGGCATTGTGGAACATACAGCCCTTCGACCTGGTCCTGACGGATACAGACATGCCCGGCATGAGCGGCTACGCGCTCGCCAGGGCCCTGCGCGCCCAAGGCGTCACAGCGCCCATCATCGGCCTGGTCACGAACGCGAGCAGGGTCGAGGAGCAGCGCTGCGAGGCGGCCGGCATGGAGGGCTGGCTCGCCAAGCCGATAGGCTTGCGCGCGCTCAGGCAGAGACTTCAGGCATACGCCACCGCGCCTCCCCATGCGCAAGGCGTCGCCGCCGCAGCGCAGCGGACAGCCGCCGCCGCGTCACGGACCGGCGCGGCGGAGGTTCCCGCCAAATACAAAGCAATCTTTCTCGAAACCATGGACCGGGATATCACCCGGCTGGAGACCTCGATGCGCAGCGGCGACGCTGCGGATGTCCGCAGCCTGCTGCACCGGATACGCGGGGGTCTGGCCGCCGTGCATATGGTCCACCTGCTGAGGCAGGCCGACGACCTGGCGGCCTGGCAGCGCAAGGAAGGCCTGGGTGGCACGATGCCTCAGCAGATCGCCGCCTTCATCGAGCAGCTGCGCGGCAAGATGCGTGACATCGAGACAAAAAAAAACAGCTGAACTTGCGCCACGTCAATTCGCGAGCCGCCGCTGGCTCGAAGGCGGCTCGAAGGGGGCAATTGAGAAAATTCCCATGGTTCATGCATCCAGTGATTTCTAGAATCACAATTTGAAAACAGAATGCATGCCCAGCGCGCAAGCGCAGTCGCCATCCCGGGCGACAACGCGCAGGCATGCGCCGAAAAAATGGAATCTCTCACCAGCGGCGGCGCTTGCCCTTGCCCCGCAAGCCCGGCATCGGCGGAAGTCGGCTATCAGCCCGTCTTTTCGGCCGATGGCCGGGTGTGCGAATACGCGTTACCAGACCTGTACCCCGGCCACGCATCCCGACAGGACGACAGCCATCCGGCCCCGCATGAACTGCACGATGCGCTGCATCTCTTCGGGCAAGGCAATCAAGGCATTCCACTGTCCTTCAGCTATGCGCGCGATGCCGCAAGCGCGCCATGGTCAGCACACAGCCTGTGCGCCGAACTGAACGTGTCGCTGGATCGGAATCGCTTGCGCTTGCAGCCCGGCGGAACCGATGGAGATGCGGCGGGTCCGAGCTATCCCGCCTCGCTGGTCACGCTGAACATCCCCATGACGTGGGACCTGCTGCCCGATGCCGAACTCTTCAGGAACAGGCACGACTTCGGTACCGGCCTGCGAGTGAGGATCGCCCCGACGCTCGTGGAAGGCCGGCCGGCTCCGCACGGCGTGCTGCGCGTGGCGGGACTGCACATGAAGATCCCCGAACGGTTCTCGGAACATCCCATGCTGCATGGCAAGTTCTTCTCCCTGCTGCAGCGGGCGCAGGCGTTCAAGCTGCCCGTGCTGGTCATGGGCATCGATGACGCCACCGATTTCCATTGGATGCGGTCTTTTCCGAACCTGATGTTCCAGGGGGATCTGCTGTCGACACGCATCGGCGCGGACAGCTTGGGCCTGCTGCTGGCGATGGGCGGCGACAAGTGGCGGGACTTCAAGGTGGGAGGGCGTGCGCGATAGCGCCTCGCATGATCTGGCCTCTGGCTCTCCTCGGAGCCAGAACAAGAAATTTCTCAGCCCTGAGAGGACGTTGAACACGGATGATGCATGGGGTCGGACGCACACAAGGCGTCCGCTACACAACCCCGCCTTCGCGAACCCCAGAAGGCATTCATTCAACATCAACTCCAGGTTTTCATATGAAACTGAACAAGGTTCTGATCGCGCTCGGATTGGCTGGCGCGTTTGCCGGCATGGCGCATGCGGCCACCCCTGCTGAGACAAGCAAAAGCGTCACCAAGAGCATCACCCTGACGGCCCAGATCAACGACGCGATTTTCGTGTCCAAGCCCGACGGCTCCACGTGGTACGGCACCGAGGAGCTCGAACCGGCAGACTACAGGCAGCTGACATTCTCCAAGACGCTGCCGATCCGCGTATTTACGAAGAACCCCGACTTCAGCGTCAGGCTCGCGCAACCGCTGAAATTGTCCAACGGACACCTCGAGATGACCGACGCGCAGGTTCTCCTCACCCACGCCGCAGGCGACGCAAAGCTGGAACTCGCCGACGCGAAAAAGATCACCCAGGTCGTCAAGACCGACGCCGGTTACGACGAAATCCACAACCTGGAAATCTCGGTGAACAGCCCCAAGAGCGGTGGCAACCAAAACACCAACGGCAGCTACAGCGGCAATCTGGTCATGGTTTTTGAACCCACCATTTAAGCCCGGCTCGACCATCTTTCCCCAGAGCCCCGTCCGGGGCTCTTCCTCCCCCTTTTGGACTGCAGGGCATGCGCGCTCATCGGGTTTCCTTTTGCCTTAAAAAAATCCTGCCCTGCGTTCTTGCCGCGTCCGCCACCCAGGCCTTTGCGCAAGTGAAGATTTCCTACGGCATCCCCGAAGGTTTCAGCGCGGTTGAAATGGACAATAGCGCAAGCTACGTATCCAGCTTCAACGGCCGGACGCTGCCGGGATTGATTGCCTATTCCCTGGAACAGAACCGACTCGCGTTCGATCCCGTCAAGTACGCGGAAAACGGCGTGACCGTGGAGGAAATAGAAACCATCCGCCGGGTGGTTTCCACGATCGACTACAAGCAATGCGTCAACGGCTGCGACCTGCGCGTGGCGGAGCACTACGTCACCATCGACAAGATCCGCCGCACCTTGCAGATCAGAAGCTCGCGCGACGATTATCTGTCTCCCGCGACCACCTGGGGGCTGATCAACAATCAGTCGCTGGACCTGCGCGGATCCTCCGACAGCTATCGCGCCATGAACGTCAGCGGCACGACATGGCTGGGCCTGCCGCTACGCAGCTTCGGCTACATGAGCTGGTACGGCAGCCGCAACCGCATGCGCGGCCGCAGCAATGGCAATCAGGGCATCTCGTCCTACTTCCTGCAAAAGAACTTTCACAGCGCCTATGTGCGGGCGGGAAAGCAGAACAGCCTTGATTACGCCTCGGGCTCGGTCAGCACCATGCTGTCTCCCAGCTTCGATCAGTTCGTCACGATCGGCAGCCAGAACCACTTGCGGGCCGACCGCGATACGGGTTCTCTGGTGCTGTATTCCACTGCGGAAGGAAACTACGAGTTCTACCGCAACGGACGTCTGATCCTGAAGCGGCCCGCCATACTCGGCCGCAATGAAATCAGCTTCATCGACCTGCCTGGCGGCTACTACCCCGTGGAGATCCGGCTGGTGGACCGCAACGGCAATCTGGTCAACCGCGAAACGCGCGATATCAACAACCTGAATTTCAACAGTGGCGGCGGCAATTCCTGGCACATGACCGCAGGCAAGGAAATGGGCGCAGGCGGCCAGCTGCTTCAAGCAGCCGTCAGCCGCAACCTGAGCCAGTTCTACCTGAACGCCTCATTCATCAGTGGCGACCAATCCCGCTGGGCGGGTGAGCTGAACGTCACGCGGCCCTCCCGCATCGGCACGGCAGACCTCATTCCCACATTGGGTGTCCTAGGCGGCGAACGCGGCGCGGGCGGTTATTTCAACCTGTCTATGAACGATCCCGTGCTGGGCAGCCTGTCGGCCAGCCGCTATCAGATTTCAGACGTCTCGCGCTTCTATTGGGGCGCGCCCAGCACCAGCTTCTCATACAGCAGAAGCGTGGGCGATGTCATGCTGGGCTACAACTACAACAAGCACAGCCGCGGCGAAATACAGCAAGCCGAAGCACGCTGGCACTACCGCCCCAACGGCCTGTGGTCGACCTTTTCTCTGGGCGTGCAAAAAGGCGGCTACGGCCGTGGCGACGACGGCTACGCCGTGTACTTCAACATGAGCTGGACCCTGGACAAGACGCAAGCCAGCTTCCGCGCGGCCCGCCAGGGCGGCGAAACGCAACTCAGCGGCGACTATCGCAAGGATTTCGAGGACAGCTACGGCACCTCGACGGCTGGCGTCACGGTCAACCGGAGCAGCACAAGCAACAGCGTCAATGTTTACGGCAGCCGCTCCGGCACTCGTGGCGATACCTCCCTCAACCTGGGCCACAGCGACTTCGGCAGCAACGCGGATTTCAACTACCGCGGCATGCTGGCGGCCAGCGCCAAGGGCATAGCGGTAGGACGCTACAGCAGCAGCGGCAGCGCCATGCTGCTGGACACGCCCGCCATCGACGGCACCGCCTACGGCTTCAGCGTGGAAGGCCATCCGGTCGGCGGCGGCAGCACCTACGCCGTACCGCTAGGCCAATACCGCGACGTTCCCTTCGCCCGCGTCCTGAGCAACAGCGAGCACATGGACATGAGCATCGAAGTCCCTGCCAACGTCGTGCGCGCCCATCCTGGCCAGGTGTACGCGGCGCAAGCCAAGGTGGCGATCAACATGGTCTACAGCGGCATCCTGATGGATCCGTCCGGCAAGCCCCTGGGCGGAACCATCCAGGAAACTGGCGACACGGCGTACCCCAACGGACTGTTCTCCATCGCCAGCAAGACGGTGCTTACCAAGATCACGCTGCGGCAGCCCGGCAGGAACTACACCTGCGACCTCGGCAACGCCATCAACGGCAGCTACTACCGCTGCCAATAACCGGACATCCGAAAAGGAACCACGATGCCACGCAAGACCCTGCTCACGCTATTCGCTTCGATGCTGCTGGCCGCGCCGCCGGCGCAAGCCGAAGGCGAACTGCTGGTAATGCCGGCCCGGATCAAGGTCTTCAACGGCCACGACTACGGCGTCACCGTCAAGAACGTTGGCGACGCGCCGCTCTACCTGTCGGCCACGCTGCAGAAGGTGAAGAATCCCGGCTTCGACCCCGAGGAGCAGGTGCCGCTGAGCCAGCTCGAGCATCCAGGCCTGCTCGCCAGTCCGGACAAATTGACGCTGGGGCCGGGCCAAAGCCGCGCGATCAGCCTGAAGTCGCTATCCGTGCCCACCGCGGAAGAGATGTATCGCCTGTACGTCGTGCCAGTGAGGGCGATGCAGGTCGAAGCAGCGCCCCAGGACAAGATCAGCGCGCCCATGTCGGTTTCCATAGGTTATGGCGTGCTGGTCCAGCACATGCCTCCTCCGGGTCAGCAACGACCGGGCTGGTCGTATCGCTGCGAAGGCGCGGGAACGAGGCTGGAGAACACCGGCAATGTGTCACTGGTCCTTGCGGATATCGCATCGCCTGACCGCAGGCAGGCGCAGAACCGGGTGGTGTTGTTTCCTGGCGCGTCGCGGCGCTTCGAGGGCAAGAAGCTGACGATGCTGATCGGCGACGCGCCGCAGGGTTTCGATTGCCGCGGATGAGCATAGCGCTATATACGAGGAACCAACCATGAGATTGCCGAATTTAAAAGGATGGATGATGCCGCGACCAGTTGCTGCCGTACTGGCAACAAGCGCGATGATCGCCAGTAGTGACGCCTTGGCATGGCGGGGCATCTACTACAGCAACCTGAGCAACGGCTATAGCGCTTGCACCTACCAAAACAATGGCAATGGCACCAGCACGCTGGGCGTGACCATCAGCTATAAGAACATTCAAGGTCACCTAGGCAGGCATAGCGGGCCGTTCCTGAGCCGAGGAATCCTTATATACACCTATGAGAAAGATGGCAAACTGCAGCAGTCTGGTCACTATGCCAGTGCTGTCTACATGGATGGCGTTCGGGACTGGGGTAAAACAAGCGGCATTGACTACATGGTCTACGATAACAGTGATCCCCGTTACGCCACGACCTGGCGCGATAGATCCGCGAGAGTCGTGCGGGTAACGGTCGTTATCGATAACAAGCACCTTGCACCGTGGCCTGCCATTGGGGTAAGAGCGGCGAATGTCACGCAAATGAACGACATCGTCGAAGTAACCGGACTGGCCTATATCGGCGCAGACAGCTCAACGGGCAACTGCAATGTGATCACCGAGCCGAAGATTCCGCCCCCACCTGTGGCTCCCAAGATCCACATGACCGCGCCGGACTGGAACCTCGGAGAGTTGCTGCCCGGAGCGCCTGCGGAAAGGCCATTTTCTGGCGCCGGCGAAGAATTGTGCTTCACCTACGACCACCTCAAATGGACAGGATTGCGCTACGCCATCAACGCGACCAACCAGAACGGTCTGTCGGGCAATGGCTGGTACCAACTCAAGCACCTGACCTCGCCTTCCGACACAGTGCCGTACCGAGTCGTGCTGCGGAACGCGACGACCAGTACCGAGGTCGCGCTGCCCAACACCAGCAACATGGTTTCCGCCTTGGGCAACAGCGGACGCGACTGCTTCATCCCCACGTTCACGGCTGACACGCCCAAGGCGGCGAAGGAAGGCGACTACAGCGACGTGCTCGCCTTCACGGTCGTCGCACGGCCTTAGCTCATGCCATGAGCGTTCATGTCCTTCCCCGGCAATTCGCCCGCCGCACCGCGTTTGTCGTCGCAGCGCTCGTCCTGCCCTGGCCCCAGCACGGCCAGGGAGCCGGCATCCTGCACCTGCCGAGAGCGGAGCTGCGCCTGGAGCCCGGTCGAGCGCCGGGCGAACTGCTGGCGGAAAACCGTGGCGACAGCCCGCTCTATCTGGATGTTGAGCAACATCTGCTCCTCAATCCCGGATCGACGCCGGAGGTGCTGGCGCCAGTTGGCGAAACAGAGCGACCCAGCTTGCTGGTCACCCCCAAGCGCCTGATTCTGGCGCCGGGACAAAAGTACCGGATGAGCGTGCGCGTCTTGCATGCGCCTGCCCGCACGCAAGTCTGGCGCATCACATTCCGGCCCAGGGAGCGGGTGATTCTGAACGGCGGCGAGGCTGATGGCAGCGCGCCCCTGATCATCAACATGGCGTACGGCGTGCTGATCTATCAGATCGCCGAGCACGCTCAGCCTTGAAGCCCCTGAGAACCCAGACATGAACAGAATCTCAATCCGCGCGTGCCTGATGCTTGCCCTGGGAACGCTCTCTGCCGCAGCTTCCGCCGTGGATATCGTCTTGACCGGCGATACCACGAGCAAGATCACCGCCACAGTCAAGGCCTCCAACAGGCTGCTGGTCACCGACGACAAGGGCGGCTGGTTCGACCAGGGCTTGGCCATGCAACAGCTGCGTGGCTGGGACTCTCCCTATGAGACGCAGGCACGCTTGCGCATCGTGTCCTCGAGCGGCGCGTTTCAGGTGCGCATGGACCGGCCGCTGGAAATCCGCAACACGGCCAATGCAGCGCAGGTGTTCCGTCAGCCCAAGGTTTCCCTGGCCGCGGAAGGCGGAGAGCAAAAAACCCTGGACGTCGGCCAGGACGTGAAATTCCAGAATCCGCCTGCGCCAGCTGCGGGCGAGGACTCCATCGGCTACTACGGGCTGGCGATTGCGGCCTACCCGCCGGAAGGCAATTTCAAGGAGACGGCGGGCAGCTATGTCGGCGAGCTGTCGCTGGTCTTTGAACCGACCGCCCGAATCCCCTAAGCCGCGGTAAGCGACCGGATATCGCGGAGATGCGGATGAAACCCTTTGATTGCCTGCTGTTGCTTCTTGCGTCCTGGCCTGCCGCGCCGGCCTTCGCACATATCGACGTGATGCCCAAGCTCGCGGTCGTGCAAGGCAAGCCGGCCTTGGTCCATATCGTCAACCAGGGCGATCGCGCCGAGTACGTGTCCATTACCCTATCGCGCCTGCTCAACCCCGGCGTCGAGACCGAACAGGAGCGCCTGGAGCCTGTCGCGCAAACGGCGCAGCCCGCGCTCTACGTCTCTCCGTTCAAACTCTCGCTCGCGCCCGGACAAAGCAAGATCGTCACCCTCAAGCCCCTGGCGGAGGTGGAGCAGGAGCAGGTCTACCGGCTGGACATCAAGCCGGTCGTCAACCTGCTGGATCGCGGCGGGGCAGGCGCCTCCGGCAACGTGGTCGTCACCCTGGCGTTCAGCACCCTGGTCAGGCTGCTGCCGCCGAGTGAAACTTCGGAACTGTCGCTGCGCTGCGAGCCGGAAGGCGCATGGCTGGCCGCGTCGGGCAACGTGCGTTATCAGGTCAAGGACGCCGTCGTCGATGGCCGGCCCGTGAATCCGTTCAACGTCTATCCGGGCACGCCCATTCTGCTGCAAGGCCGCGCGATACAAGTTCCCGGCCAGACAGCCTGCCCGCTCGCCGGCGGCTGATTCCCGGAAAATCGCCCACGCCGCCGCCGGCGGCCATGGCGCCTACGCCACACACACACACCCTCGACAGTGCTGCATTCGCGCACTTGCGGTAACCTTCAGCCTGAACAAATCTGAGGTGTTGGAAATAACAATGGGTTTTGAAAAACTTGCCGACCTGCGCGAGCAGCTGCGGGCACAGGCTCAAAAGGCGGTGCCGGTCCAACCGAAGGCGGCAGGCCGGACAAAGAAGCGGGAGCCTGATGAAGCGAAGGCTACGGCGCGGCCGCAGCAAAAGCGCGAGTCTGGTCAAGCGAAGGCTGCCGCCCGCCCGCAGCAAAAGCGCGAGCCTGTCGACCCCGCGGTCGAGGCCATCTGGCGCCTGCAGAAGCAATTCCCGCAGGCATTCCCCAAGAATCCCGCGCCGAAGCTGCCGCTCAAGCAGGGCATCCTGGCCGACGCCGCCCAGCATCTGGAAAAACTGGGCATGACGGACGAACAGCTCAAGCAGGCCATCGCCACCTGGTGCAAGGGCAGCCGCTACTGGAGCAGCATGGTCGCGGACGCAACCCGCGTCGACCTGCAAGGCCAGCCCGCGGGCACCGTGACGGCGGAGCAAGCCGCCTACGCGCGCCGCCAGGCTTCGCGCCGGCCGGCCGGCAAGGCCCGTCCCGCGAAGAACGCCGCCGCGCCGGCCTCGTCGCCAGTTGACGCGACCGCCGCCGCGCCTGAATCCGCTCCAGATGTAGAAGCCGCCGCCGCCACGGCTGTGCCCGGCGATACGCCCTGACGGCCTGCGTAGCCCGGCAAGCGGGGACTTTTTTCACCTCCCCGCCTTGCCAGGCTACACAAGCCCAAAATTCTGTGTATAATCGCTGTCTTTGGTGGACACGGCCTTCTGAAAACCAAATCAGAAAACACACCAAAAATGCAGTGCCCCTGCGGGAGTAGCTCAGTTGGTAGAGCGCAACCTTGCCAAGGTTGAGGTCGCGAGTTCGAGACTCGTCTCCCGCTCCAAATACAAGAAGGAAGCATCGGCCAACACCGCGCTTCCTTTTTTCTTGCAAGTGCTGGCGCAATGGCAGAGTGGTTATGCAGCGGATTGCAAATCCGTGTACGTCGGTTCGATTCCGGCTTGCGCCTCCAGCGATTTCTCAAAACCCGCAGATCAAGCTCTGCGGGTTTTTTGTTTTGGCAGTCCACCCTTTCAAGTCGCTAGCGCCAAACGCCAGCCCAGCATCTCGTTACGCATCACTACGCGCCGGCAATCAAATGATTGCTATGGTGACGCCGTTTGCAACTGACGACGATCCCATGCGCACCCTTCCGAACTCCCGAGCCCGCTCTTCCTCCGCGCTGCTGACGCTGTCCACGGCGGCATTGCTCACGCTGGCCCCGCTTGCGGCGCAGGCGGATTCGGACAAGCACCGCCATCGCCACGGGCGCGAGTATAAAGAGCAGTATTGGGATGGCGCCTGTAAGGTCGAGCGCAAATGGAAGCGCAATGGCGACTACCAGGAAAAGCGCAAGTGCCGCGACGACTACCGCCATGGCTACATGCCGCAGCCGGTGATGGTGGTGCCCGCGATGCCGGCGCCCGCCATCGTCATCAACCCTCCTCCCATCATCATCCGGCCCTGAACATGGATCAATCGGTGAAGGACGCGCTAGCCCGCTGGCCCGACGTGCCGGCGGTATACGGCTGGCTGTCGCTGGACGCCCGCGGCCGCTGGCGTCTGCACCCGCAGGGCCAGGCGGCCGCGGGCGGTCCGGGCGAGTCCATCACCAATACGCAGATCCTGGAATTCATCAACCGCAACTACGAACACGATGAGGCCGGCCGCTGGTTTTTCCAGAACGGTCCCCAGCGCGTGTTCCTGCGCCTGGACGCGGCGCCCTACGTGCTGCGCTTGAGCGACGACAACAGCGGACTGCTCACGCACACGAACGCGGCGGTCGATTCGGTCGATGCGTGGAAACTGGACGATGCCGGACAACTGTATGCGCTGACGCCCCTGGGCGCGGGCATCGTGCTGGACCGAGATCTGCCGCCGCTGCTGGAGAAGATAGCCACGGCGGACGGCGCGCCGCTGCTCGATGCGCTGGCAGGCCTTGCCCCCGGCGGCGCAATCCAGGCTGTCCTGCCCGGAATCTACCCGGCCGCGCCCCTGGCGCTGATCGCGCAAAAGGACGTGGCGCGGGAATTGGGCTTCGTGGCGAATCCCCGCGCCTGAACGGCGCCCTCAGAACATGCCGTTGGGATTGGCGGACTGCTCGGGAATGGGCTGCACCGCGTCCCAATGTTCCACGATCTTGCCCCGCTCCAGGCGGAAGATGTCGATGATGGCGCTGCCGCGGTCGCCGGGCTGGCGCACCGCATGCACGTGCAGGATCACGTAGTCGCCATCGGTGAAGACGCGCTTGATCTCGCTGCGCGACTGCGGGAACTTGTCGCGCAGAAAGGCAACGAATTTGCGGAAGCCTTCGGGCCCGTCCGCGGCGTTCGGATTGTGCTGCACATAACGGTCGCCCACGTACTTCAAGGCGGCATCCGCGTCCTTCTGGTTCAGGCCCTTCTCGTAGAAGGCCAGCACGGCCGCCTTGTTGGCGGCTTCCTGTTCGGCGGAGGCATGGGCGGCGGGAGACAAGGCCAGGGCCAGCATGGCCACGGCGGCGGCGCGCTTGAGGTACGACTTCGGGAAGGACATGGAAACTCCGGAAATGGAAAACGGCCGGGCCATTCTATGGGCCGGCCGTCCCGCAGGCCACGTCCGTGGCGGTAGACAGACTGGTGCGCGTAGCGATCAGCCGCGGCCGCTCTTGACCAGCGCGAACTTGCCGTCGCCCAAGAGTGCCAGCACGGCGGCCGCCACGGTCAGGAAGATCGGATATTCCCAGCCGCCGCCGGCACTGCCGAAGCCCCAGCCATTGGGAAAATGCACCGTCGACGCCACGAACAGCTGCACCACGGCGATGGCGGCGATCCAGCGCGGCACGACGCCCAGGATCAGCAGCACGCCGGCGCCGACTTCGAAAAACGTCACCGGATAGGCCAGCCAGCCGGCGAAGCCGATCTTGGCGAAGAACTGCGCGGTGCCGGGCAGCGTGAACACCAGCAGCTTGGTCAGGCCATGGGCCAGGAACATGACGCCAAGCGCCACGCGCAGCAACAGCGCGGCATAGGGCGCGGTACGGGTATCAACCATTGCACTCTCCTAGAGCGGTGGGGAATCGCCCAGGATGGGAAGATTCTTGATGAGCGCTATTCTTGCGATTCCAAAAACAAAGATAAACATGCAGAATTGCAAATTATTGTTCCCCGATAGGAAACAATCTTGGACACGCACACCGCCATGCAGACCTATGCCAAGGTCGTGGAACTGGGTTCATTCGCGGCCGCGGCCGACAAGATGGGCCAGGCCCGCTCCGTGGTCACGCGCCAGATCGCCTATCTGGAACAAAAATACGGTGTGCGCCTGCTGAACCGCACCACCCGCAAGCTGAGCATGACCGACGCCGGACGCGCCTTCTACGAACGCGTGCGGCCCATCCTGGCCGAGGTGGCGGACCTGGAGCTGTCGCTGCAGGCCGAGGGCCAGCGCCCCAGCGGCCGCCTGCGGGTCAGCGCCCCTGTCTCGTTCGGCATCCTGCACCTGGGGCCGGCGATTGCCGAGTACCTGCAGCGCTACCCGGACGTGATCATCGACCTGGACCTGAACGACCGCGTGGTGGACCTGGTGGAAGACGGCTACGACGTGGCGGTGCGCATCGGCCCGCTGCAGGATTCCTCGCTGGTCGCGCGGCCGCTGGCGCCGCAGCAACTGCTGGTCTGCGCCGCGCCCGACTACCTGCAACGCCACGGCACGCCGCGCACGCCCGAGGAACTGAAGCAGCACCGCTGCCTGCATTACGCCTACGCCAGCACCGGCAATGAATGGCATTTCGAGAAGGACGGCGCGACCCATCTGGTGCGCGTGAACGCGGCCCTGCGGGCCAACAACGGCGACGTGCTGCGGACGGCGGCGCTGGCTGGCCACGGCATCATCCTGCAGCCCGATTTCCTGGTGGGCGACGACATCCGTGCCGGCCGTCTGGTCGCGCTGCTGACCGATTACGCCCACACCTCGATCTCCATGTACGCCGTCTACCCGCACCGGCGCTTCCTGTCGCCCAAGGTACGATCCTTCGTGGAGCATCTGGAGGGCCGCTTCGGCGCCCCCTCCCCGGCCGTTCCGGGCCGGCGCGCCAGCCCCCGCCGCAGCCGTTAGAATCGTACCCATGACCGCAAAATCGCCCCTCGAATACTTCCCCGCGCCGCGCCGTTCGCATTTCTGCAGCCAATGCGGCTCGCCCATCAGCCGCCGGGTTCCCGAAGGCGACAACCGCGAACGCGACATCTGCGATCACTGCGGCGCGATCCACTACCAGAATCCGCGGCTGGTGGTCGGCACCGTGCCGGTCTGGGAAAACCGCGTGCTGCTGTGCCGGCGCGCGATCGAACCGCGCTACAACACCTGGACCCTGCCCGCCGGCTTCATGGAGCTGGGCGAAAGCACCGCGCAGGGCGCCGCCCGCGAAACGCTGGAGGAATCCGGCGCGCGCATCAAGCTGGGCGAGCTCTACACCATCATCGACCTGCCGCAGATCGATCAGGTGCACGTGTTCTACCTGGCCCAGGCGCTGTCGGCCGACCTCGACCCGGGCCCCGAAAGCCTGGAGGCGCGTTTTTTCGACGAATCCGAGATCCCCTGGGACGACCTGGCGTTCCGCACCGTGGCGACCACGCTGCGCCACTACTTCGACGACCGCAAGCAGGGCGTGTATCCCCCCCATCACTACACCCTAGAATCGCACCGTTGAAACTGCCCTGGCTAGCCGTCGACACCCCTTTTCCGCCCGCGGAGTTTGCGCTTGCGGATCCCGACGGCCTGCTCGCGGCGGGCGCGGACCTGTCCACATCCAGGCTGATCGAGGCCTACTCCAACGGCATATTTCCCTGGTACTCCGAGGGTGAGCCGATTCTGTGGTGGAGCCCCGATCCGCGCATGGTGCTGGCCGTGAAGGACTTCGCGCCCTCGCATTCGCTGCGCAAGCTGCTGCGCCAGATCGCCAGCCAGGAGCAGGCCGCCGCGCCGCGCGTGCAGGTGCGCGTGGATACCGCTTTCGCCGGGGTGATGGCGCAATGCGCCGCGCCGCGCGACGGCCAGCCCGGCACCTGGATCACCGCCGCCATGCAGCAGGCCTATCGCGCCTGGCATGAGGCCGGCTACGTGCACAGCATCGAAACCTGGATCGACGGCGAATTGGCCGGCGGCCTCTACGGCATCAGCCTGGGCCGCATGTTCTTCGGCGAATCCATGTTCACCCGCGCACCCAACGCGTCGAAGATCGCGCTGGCCTACGTGGTGCGCTACCTGGACGCGCAAGGCGTGCAACGCATCGACTGCCAGCAGCAGACACGCCACCTGGCCAGCCTGGGCGCGCGTCCCATCCCGCGCGCCGCGTTCCTGCAGCATGTGCGCGCAACCACGGCGCTGCCCCCGATCGCCTGGGCGCGCGGCACGCTGGACAGCGCCGGCCGCTTGCATCCCGACACAGCATCGGGGCCGGGGTTCGGCGTTAATATGTAGCCACCCCCCATGCGGGCCTGCCGCCGCATCGCGGGACCTCCGATGAGCCAGCTCAAAGAACTCCCCTTCTCCACCCTGCAGTTCTACGCCACCGCTCCCTACCCTTGCAGCTATCTGCCGGGTCGCCAGGCACGGTCGCAGGTCGCCGCGCCCGGCCATCTGATCAACGCGGGCACCTATTCGCAGCTGGTGGAACAAGGCTTTCGACGCAGCGGGCTGTTCACCTACCGGCCGCATTGCGACAACTGCCACGCCTGCATCCCGGTACGCGTGGATACCGCGGGCTTCGCGCCCAACCGCAGCCAACGCCGCGCCTGGCGCGACCACCAGGGCCTGCAGTCGTTCGTGGCCGAGCTGGCCTGGTCGCCCGAGCACTACCGGCTCTATACGCGCTACCAGCAGGGCCGCCATCCCGGCGGCGGCATGGACGAGGACAGCCGCACGCAATATGCGCAGTTCCTGCTCACCAGCCGCGTCAACACGCGCCTGGTCGAGTTTCGCGACGAGACCGGCGAGCTGGTCATGGTGTCCATCATCGACGTGCTGGACGACGGCCTGTCCTCCGTCTACACCTTCTACGATCCCGATATTGCCGGCAGCCTGGGCACCTACAGCATCCTGTGGCAGATCGAGCAATGCCGCACGTTGAACCTGCCCTGGCTGTACCTGGGCTACTGGATCGCCGACAGCCGCAAGATGTCCTACAAATCCAGCTTCCACCCGGCCCAGTTCCTGGTCGACGGCGTGTGGGGCGAGCAACCCGCGTTGCCGCCCGCCTGATCCGCCCCTCCTTTGGAGCGCCTGGCGCGGCGCAGGGCCGGCAAAATTCGCTCTACAATTCCGCCCCATGTCTATCCTCTTCCACGCCTATCCCCTGGCCCGCCCGGCGCTGTTCGCCATGGACGCGGAAACCGCCCACGAAGTCACCCTGTCGGGCCTGCAGCGCGCCTATGAATGCGGCGCCACGCGCAAGCTCATGCACGCGCAGCCGAAGGCGCCGAGCACGCTGATGGGCTTGCAGCTGGCCAACCCGATCGGGCTGGCCGCGGGCCTGGACAAGAACGGCGCCTATATCGACGCGCTGGGCAACCTGGGATTCGGCTTCATCGAGGTGGGCACGGTGACCCCGCGCGCGCAGCCCGGCAACCCCAAGCCGCGCATGTTCCGGCTGCCGCGCGCTGATGCGCTGATCAACCGGCTGGGCTTCAACAACCAGGGCCTGGACGCCTTCCTGGCCAATGTGCAGCGCAGCACCTGGCGCAAGCAAGGCGGCGTCCTGGGGCTGAATATCGGCAAGAACGCGGACACGCCAATCGAACGCGCCGCGGACGACTACCTGATCGGGCTGGAAGGCGTGTATCCGCATGCCGACTACGTGACGGTGAACATTTCCTCGCCCAACACCAAGAACCTGCGCGCGCTGCAAGGCGGCGACGAACTTTCGGCCCTGCTGGCGCAACTGGCGGACAAGCGCCGCATGCTGGAAGACAAGCACCAGCGGCGCGTGCCCATGGCGGTGAAGATCGCTCCCGACCTGACGCACGAGCAGATCGATTCCATCGCGGAAACGTTGCCGCGCCATGGCATCGACGGCGTCATCGCCACCAATACCACCCTCTCGCGCGACGCCGTCACCGGCCAGCCGCATGCAGAGGAAGCGGGCGGCCTGTCGGGCGCCCCGGTGCATGAACTGTCGCTGGCGGTCATCCGCCGCCTGAAGGAAAAGCTGGGCGGCAGCCTGGCCATCATCGGCGTGGGCGGCGTGATGTCGGGCCGCCAGGCGCGCGAAAAAATGGACGCGGGCGCCGACGCCGTGCAGCTCTATACCGGCCTGATCTACCGCGGCCCGGCCCTGGTGGGCGAGTGCGTGCGCGCCGTGGCGCGCTGAGTGCAAACGCGGCCGGCATCTGTCGGCCATGCAGCGAAAAAAGCAGGCAAAAAAAGGGGCCACCCGGTGGGTGGCCCTAATTCCAGCTCTGCTCTGTCACTCAACAGTACTACATAACTGCGGTTTGCGCAGCCCTGCGCGCCAAAAACTTAGGCGCTGCGGCGGCTGCGGCTGGCAACCTTGGTCGCTGCGTCGGCAGCATCCGTGGCAGCCTTGAAGGTCGCGTTGGCAGCGGCATTCAGGTTCGACTCGGCGACTTCGGCGGCCTGCTTGGCGGCCTTGGTCATCGAATCGTAGGCGCTGGTCGCGGTGGCCAGCGAGGACTTGATCAGGGCAACGGCGCTTTCGGAGCCGGTCGGGGCGTTCTTGGAGAACTGGTCGACGGCGTCGGTCAGCTGCTGCTGGCCTTCGGCGATCTGTTCTTCGGTCAGCTTGACCAGGCTGGCTTGCACGCCGGCGACGATGTCGTACACGTGCTTGGTGTAGGCCATGGCCTTTTCGGCGCCCGGCTGCAGCAGGCCCGAGGCGAAAGCGGCGGCTTCCTGCGGGTCCTTGACTTCAGCGGCTTGCTGCGACTTCTGGGCGACTTCGTCCAGGGTGGCGCGGACGACCTTCAGGTTCAGTTCGACCAGCTTTTCGAAACCGGCGAAAACGGCGGTCTGGGCGGCCACGATGGTGTTGATGCTGGCCTTTTGACGGTCCAGGACTTGTTGCGGGATAGCGCTCATAGGATGCTCCATGGGTAGCCGGAGGCTGTCCGGCAAGTAAGGAATGGTTGTCTGCGACGAACTATAAAAACGTGCGCGGAAACTGGTACTACAAGCTACCGCCGGCCCGTTTGATGCACTGCACAATTCACATTCTAGACTGGCAAAAAACCTTGTCAAGGAGTTTTTGTGCAACGCAACAAAGAATTGCACTTCGACGGTGCACGCCTCATCCGGGCTTGATCCAGCACAAAGATTTCCCAGGATTCAGGAAATACCCGAAGTGACGTCGTATCAATTGTTTTCTAAACTGCTTTCACGCTGATGACAGACAAATAAACCCACAAGTCGGCGCGCAACAACAAATCGCAGCAAACCCTGCAATTGGAGACCTCATGACCCTCATCCCCCGCACGCTTTCGGCCTTGCTCGCGGCCAGCGCCATGCTCGCAGCCGGCGCCGCCCAAGCCGAATACCCGGATCGCCCCATCAACATGGTGGTGCCTTTCGCCGCTGGCGGCCCGACGGACAACGTCGCGCGTTCGCTCGCGGAAGCCATGCGGCCGAGCCTGGGCCAGACGGTCGTGGTCGAGAACAAGGGCGGCGCCGGCGGCACCATCGGCACCACCCAGGTGGCCCGCGCCCAGCCCGACGGCTACTCCGTCCTGCTGATGCACGCCGGCTTCTCGACCGCGCCCTCGCTGTACAAGAATCCGGGGTACGACCCCTACAAGAGCTTTGAGCCCATCGGCCTGGTGGTCGACGTGCCGATGACCATCATCGCGCGCTCGGACTTCCCGCCGAACAACATCAAGGAACTGGCCGAGTACGTCAAACAGAACAAGGACAAGGTGTCCCTGGCCAACGCCGGCATCGGCGCCGCCAGCCATCTGTGCGGCACCATGCTGGTCGAAGCGCTGGGCGTGCAGCTGCTGACCATCCCCTACAAGGGCACGGCGCCTGCCATGAACGACCTGCTGGGCAAGCAGGTCGACCTGTTGTGCGACCAGACCACCAACACCACCCAGCAGATCGACAGCGGCAAAGTGAAGGCCTACGCCGTCACCAGCCTGAAGCGCGTCCCGACGCTGCCCAACCTGCCGACCATGGACGAATCCGGCTACAAGGGTTTTGAAGTGGGTATCTGGCATGGCATGTGGGTGCCGAAGGGCACGCCCAAGCCCGTCGTCGACAAGCTGGTCAAGAGCCTTCAGGCCGGCCTGGCCGATCCCAAGTTCCAGGACCGCATGAAGCAATTGGGCGCCACGGTGCTGACGTCCGAAGCCAACCCGCAAGCGCTGGAAGCCAAGGTCAAGCAGCAGGTCCCGCAGTGGGGCGAGCTGTTCAAGAAGGCTGGCGTCGAACAGCAATAATCGACAGCAGCGCCTTTATGGCGCGCGCAAGAGAAAAGCCCCGTCAGGGGCTTTTCTTTTTGGCGGCCGGCATTCGAGGGTTACGGGCGCAGGGCCTCGGCAGCCATGCCCAGGCCGCTGAAGCCGGTGGAAACCGAGGGCTCGTAGCCCAGCGCTTCGGAGATGCTGGCCGCGGTGTCGACCAGCGCCTTGATCCAGTCGTCCTGCAGGCGCTCCGCGGGGGCCGAGATGGACAGGCCGGCGACCAGCTTGCCGGTGTCGTCGAAAATGCCGGCGGCGATACAGCGCACGCCAAGTTCCAGTTCTTCGTTGTCGCGCGCATAGCCATGGCGGCGCACCAGCGCCAGTTCACGCTCCAGGCGGTCCAGATCGGTCAGGCTGTTGCGCGTGTGGCCGGCCAGACCGGTACGCAGCGCATAGGCGCGGACCTGGCGCGCATCGCCAGTGGACAGGAACAGCTTGCCGGTGGAGGTCAGGTGCAGCGGCGCGCGGCCGCCGATGGCGCGGACCACCTGCATGCCGGAACGCTCGCTCCAGGCGCGTTCGATGTAGACGATCTCGTCGCCCTGCTGGACCGACAGGTTGATGGTCTGTCCGGTCAGCTTGTGCAGCGAGCGCATGGCGGAAATGGCCGCCTCGCGCACGTTCAGGCGCCCCTTGACCAGCGAACCCAGCTCCAGCAGGCGCATGCCCAGCTGATACAGGCCGTTGTCGACGCGTTCGACGTAGCGGCCCACGACCAGGTCGTTCAGGATGCGATGCGCGGTGGATGCATGCAGGCCGGTGGTCGCGGACAGTTCTTTCAGCGTTACCGGATCCGGTTGCGCGGCCAGGGCGTCGAGCAGGCGCATGGCGCGCTCGATCACCTGGATGGCGATGGGATGGGCGGAGGCGCCTTCGGTCTCGGCGTCCAGGGCATTGCGGGTAGTGGGGAGACGGGACATGGAAAGGGGGGCGAGGACAGCTGCGCCGCCTGTAGGGCCCCACCTTCGGGAACCGGACTTGCGGCATCGCAGCAAACAGTTCTTTCCCGTATTGTGAAATTTACTGGCGCGTTTGGCAACCGCTTTTTGTATCAAGAAAAGGGCCGCCCATCCAGTGCAGCCCTGATTTCACGCTGCCGGCGGCGGCGCCAGCTTGCCGCCCAGACGCAGCACTTCGGCCCGCAAATACTCGAGCGCCTCGGCGGCGGCGCCCGGTTCACCCTTCACGCCCAGGTCGATATGGGGCGTGCCGCCGGCCTCCCCCACGCTGGGCAGGCTGAACGCGCGCACGCCGGGCCAGCGTGTTTCCACGGTCTGCATGGCCGGGGTGATACGCGATTCGGGCATGCTGAAAACCAGGAAGGAATGCTCCGCGTGGGCACGCACATGCTGCAGTGCACGATAGCGCGTGTCCAAGGTCCATTCCAGCATGGGCCAGGCCATGACGGGAAAGCCCGGCACGAAGGTGTGGTCCTTGATGAAGAAGCCAGGGATGCGGTTGTAGGGATTCGGAACGATCTCGCAGCCTTCCGGAAACACACCCATCTGCAGGCGCTGCTGGTTTTCCGGCGCGCTCATGTCGGCCGTGCCCTGCCCCTTGGCGGCCATCTCGGCGGTGCGCAGCGCAATGGCCTGCTCGGCCTCGGGGTGCAGCGCCAGCGGCAGGCCCAGCGCCGCCGCGGCGGCCTGGCGCGTGTGGTCGTCGGGCGTGCCGCCGATGCCGCCACAGGAAAACACCACGTCGCCGCTGGCGAAGCTGCGCTTGTAGGTGGCGATGAGCGTGTCGCGGTCGTCGGGCACGATCTCGGCCCAGCTCAGCTGCATGCCGCGCGCGCCCAGAAGCTCGACGACCTTGGAAAAATGCTTGTCCTGACGGCGGCCCGAGAGGATCTCGTCCCCGACGATGATGAGGCCGATGCGGCGGGCGGCGGATTCTGCGGCCATGTCCGATTCCAGAAGTTGAGAGGGATGACGCCGGTCAGACGTCGATGACACGGTCCTCGCGCAAGCGCTTGAGCGCTTCCAGACCATAGTGGGCGTAGACCAGGGCCGAGAACACCGGCAGGATGACCCACGCCGGCGGCAACAGGTTCAACAGCGAGCAGATCAGGCCTATGGTCCAGAAGCCGCCGTTGTTGCGTTCCAGGAGTAGCTTGCGCTCGGCGGGGCTGGCATGTTCAACGATGGCGTCCACGCGCATCATGCGCGAAAACGCGAAGGCCCACCAGAAGATCGACAGCGCGATGGCCATCGGCGGCACCAGCCACAGCGGCAGCGTCAGCAGCCAGCCCGCGGCAAAGGCCAGGGATACCCAGATCGCGTTCCACACGCTGACCGCGGTCGCATGCTTGCCCTGCGGCGTGACGCCCACGTATTCGCGCTTGCTGACGTGGCGCAGCACCAGCGGCATCACGAAGACGGCGGCAATCGCCAGGCCCAGGATGCCCGAGACCGGCAGCAGGATGGCCACGGCGATGATGGGGACCATATAGACCTTGAGCGAGAACAGGCCCATCGCCAGCATCCAGTCCTCGGCCCGGTTGACGAAGTCCCAGCGCGCCGCCTCGGCCGCCAGCCATTCGTTGAGCGGCGTCCAGAACAGGTACAGCAACAACAGGGCCCCCACCAGCGCGATCAGGAACGGCAGCAGCACCGCGAACAGCATGGAGGGATGGCACTGGGACACCAGCGCGCGCTTGAAGGCCTGGCCCACGCTGGCGGCGCCGGCCCCGGCAGCGGAAAATCGGCCGTTGTCGGGCGTGGCGGAATCAGTGCGCAAAGCGGTCATGGAGAGGAAATGAGGGGGTGGACATCCCGGGTATGATAGTCAAACACGCCTTGATCTGCCCACATGTCCCTACTTGTACCCGATACCGACCTGGCCGCGCTGCGCGCGCGGCTCGGCTCATCGCCCGACGCCTGGCTGGTGGCCTGTTTCTGCGCGGCCTGGTGCGATACCTGCGAGCAATACAAGCCCAAGCTGCAAGCGCTGGCCGCCGCCATGCCGCGGCACGTCTTCGCCTGGATCGACATCGAGGACCACGCCGAACTGCTGGGCGACGAAGACGTGGAGAACTTCCCCACGCTGCTGGTGCAGATCGGTACACGGGTGGTGTTCTACGGCCCGATGCTGCCGCACATCGGCCATCTGGAACGCCTGCTCGAAAGCCTGAATGAAAGCAGCCCCGAGGTCGCCACGGCCTTGCCGGACCTGCCGCGCATGCTGGCCGCCTGAGCCGCCGCGCATGCCGGCGCGCTGCACGCGCCCGCCATGAAAAAACCCGCAAGCCCATTGGCGTTGCGGGTTTTTTCATGCAGGCGCCTGTCAGGGCTTGCGGCTGCCGCCCAGCAGGACGGCGACCTGGCGTTTCGGCCCGGAAGAGGAGCCATTGCTTCGGGGCGCCGGCTCTTCTGCGGGCGCGGACGGGGCCGAGGGCTCGTAGGGCTTCAGGAAGAAGTCATCCACGGGCTGGCGCGGCGCGCCGGACGAATAGCCGGAACGGCGATCGGAAGAACGGCCGCGGTCACCGCGGCTGTCACGGCTTTCGCGACTGTCACGGCTTTCCCGGCCTTCGCGCGGCGACGAACCGCGGCGCTCGTCGCTGCGGCGGTGGCTGCGCGCGACCAGGTCGGCCGGAACATCCAGCGTCCCGCGCGGCACTTCGCGCTTGATGAGTTTTTCGATGTCGAGCAGGAAACGCTCTTCGTCGGGCGTGAACAAGGCGATGGCCTCGCCCGACGCGCCCGCGCGGCCGGTGCGGCCGATGCGGTGCACGTAGTCTTCGGCGTTGTACGGCAGGTCGTAGTTGATGACGCAGGGCACGCCGGCCACGTCCAGGCCGCGCGCCGCCACATCGGTGGCCACCAGCACTTCCAGTTCGCCGGCCTTGAAGGCTTCCAGCGCCTTCA
>JALDYL010000161.1:0-10530 GCA_032153965.1 Achromobacter sp.
ACAGCGCCAGCGTGATGGCGGGCATGATCAGCGCCAGCCAGCCTGATTTGGTCAGAAAGCCGGTGGTCCACCATCCCAGGCTGACCACGTCGCCGCGCCCGAAGCTGGGCAGCCATCGCAGCTGCACGCCGAAGACCAGGATGAGCAGGATGCCGATGAGGAAGGTGGGCAGCGATATGCCGGCCAGCGAAATCGCCATGAAGGCCTTGGACAGCACGCCGTGGCGTTTGAGCGCGGTGTAGATGCCCATGGGTATGCCCAGGGCCAGCGCCATCACGGCGGACACGAAGGACAGTTCCAGCGTGGCGGGCATGCGCTCTTCGAGCAGCTCGCTGACGGGCCGGCGATGGCGGTACGACATGCCGAAGTCGCCGCGCACGGCATTGGCCACGAAGTGCGCGTACTGCACGACGAAGGGATCGTCCAGGCCCAGCTGTTGGCGCAGTTCCGCGCGTTGTTCAGGGGTGGTGTCCTGGCCCACCATGCTGGCTATCGGATCGCCCACATAGCGGAACATGGCGAACGCGATCAGCGCCACCGTCAACATCACCAGCACCGACTGGATAAGCCGTTGCGCAATAAAGGAAAGCATTATCGGGAGCCCTCGGATTCAGATGACGCCGGGCCGCGTTTCCCGCGGATGGCGGGAGCCGGGGCTGGGCCGGGCGCGCCCGGGCAGCATGCGCCGCCCGGGGCTCGCGTCGCCGGCCGCTTACGGCAGGACGACGTCGCGCAGGTCGAGCACGTCGTCGGCGCGCTGGATGACCTTGATGTTGTCCTTCACGCCCCAGGACATGGGCTGCTGGTGCAGCGGCAGGTAGCCATAGTCGTTGCGCACGATTTCGAAGGCTTCCTTGATCATGGCGTTACGCTTGGCCTGGTCGGTTTCCACGCCGATCTTGTCGGTGAGTTCATCGACCTTCTTGTTGCAGTAGCCGCCCAGGTTGAACTGGCCCGCCGCGGTCTTGGCGTTGCGGCAAGAGGTCAGGTTCAGCAGCGTGTTGTGCGCATCGGTGGAGCTGGGCGTCCAGCCCAGCATGTACATGCTGGTCTGGTTGCCGGCCTGCAGCAGGATCTTGCCGAAGTACTTGGACTTGGTCTGCGCCAGCAGGTTGATCTTGATGCCCACGCGCGCCAGCATGCCGGCGACCGCCTGGCAGATCTTTTCGTCGTTGACGTAGCGGTCGTTCGGGCAGTCCATGGTGACGGTGAAGCCCTTCGGATAGCCCGCTTCGGCCAGAAGCTTCTTGGCGCGTTCGGTGTCGGGCTTGAACGGCGCGCCGTAGGAGTCCGAGTAGCCGTTGATGGCGGTGGCCACCAGCGAGCCCAGCGGCTTGGCCGCGCCGCGCATGATCTTCTCGTTGATGGCCTTGGTGTCCACGGCCAGCACCACGGCTTCGCGCACCTTGGGATCCTTGAAGGGGTTCTTGCCCTTCACGTCCGAGAACAGCAGTTCGTCGCGGTCCTGGTCCATGCCGATGAAGATGGCGCGCGCTTCGGGCGCGGTCAGCGGCTTGACGCCCTTGGCGTCTTCGATCCGCTTCCAGTCCTGCACGGGCACGGGTTGCACCAGGTCCATTTCGCCGGAGATCAGCGCGGCCACGCGCGTCGCTTCCTGCGTGATGGGCTGGAAGATGACCTCATCGACGTTGGTCTTGATGTTCTTGTTCCAGTAGCCGTCGTAGCGCTTGAGCACGGTCTTCACGTCGGGCTGGCGCGAGGCCAGCATGAAGGGGCCGGTGCCGTTGGCGTTGAGGTTGGCGTAGTTGCCCTGGTTGTCGCCCTTGACGTTGGTGGCTTCGGTGGTTTTGTTCTTCTCCGACCACGACTTGCTCATGATGTACAGGAACACCCATTCGCGCGGCAGGATGGGGTTGGGCGTGGGCGTGGTGACTTCGATGGTGTAGTCGTCCACCTTCTTGATGTCCGAGGCCTTGGCGCCGTAGCCCTTCATGTCGGAGCCCGGGGTCAGGCTGCGCTTCCAGGAGAAGATGACGTCGTCCGCCGTGAACGGCGAACCGTCGTGGAACTTCACGCCCTTGCGTAGCTTGAACACCCACTTCGTGGGTTCGGGGTTTTCCCAGCTTTCCGCCAGAAGCGGAGTCAGTTTCAGATTGCCGTCGTAGCCGGCAAGCGTTTCGTAGATGTTGCCCTGGAAGCCCAGCGTGAACGTTTCGTTCAGGGCCATCGGATCCATGGACGTCGCATCGCCTTGGTAGGACCAGTGAAAGGTCTTGGCCGCCGCGCCGGCGCTGAATGCCAGCGATGCAGCGATGGCAGCCGCGAGCGCAGCTTGCTTCAGGTGGGGAAAAGTACGCATAGCCCTCATGCTCCGTGTGGTGCGCGGATAGCGCGACAGAAGTGACAGGGCCCCGGCCCCATGGGGGATCCGGGGCATGGCGTTGCTGCTTACGACGAAAGACGGATTGGGGTCTGGCGGGACGCAGCGCGTGCTGCGCGCGCGCCGAAGATGGCGCTGCGGGAAATCACTGCGTAGGACTTCGACTTCACGATAGACCCAACCCCTTGTGATTATCATGACGGGGACAGACCCGCGCCTATCGAATCTTATAGATGCATTCGTTTAAGCGTCAATCGGTTTGGATTGGGGTTAGTACTTGCTTGCCGGCGGCGTGGAATGGTGCGTGCGGCAAGGCTGGCGGCTCCGCGCTCAGGCGCCGGGCGGCGGCGCGTCGGCAAGGGTTTTCGCCAATTCGCGCACCACGCGCTTGCGGCGGTCGCTGTCTTCGTAGTGCTCGCCCAGGGCCGACCATTCGGGCCGGCTGCGGGCCTCTTTCAGCGCTTCGGGCAAGGGCCCTTTGCGCCAGGCCTCGTCCTCCGGATGGTCTAGCCTCAATGGTTCGCGCGCGGCGTGGCCGCGGCGCTCCAGCGCTTCTATCAATTGCCGTTGGCGCAGGGCCAGCAGGCGCAGCACGGCATCGTCGACGCTGATCTCGCGCCAGCCGCGCAGTTTGCCCGCGACGCGCTTGCCCAGCTTTTCCACGCCTTGCCACAGGCCGCCGGCGGCGGCGCCGATCAGCATGCCGGTGCCCAGGCTCAAACCCGCGCTGAACAGGTCCACCGCCGCGCCGGCCATGGCGCCCGCGGCGGCGCCCATGCCTACCTGCACGCCCATGTCCTTCAAGGCCTGGGGATGGAACAGGTCCATGCCCCAGCGCTCGCCTTGCAAGGGCAGCGCATCATCGGCGAAGTCGGCAGCTCGGAAGTTGTAGAGCGCCAGCAGGGCGTTGACGCAGGTCTGCTCGCGTTGGCGCACCAGGTCGCGCAGCTTGCCCGAGGCAGCGGCGAGCGCCGCTTCGTCACTGGCGCTGGAGACATGCAAGGCGGCCACGTCGATCAGCAGGTCGGCCAGCAGCTCGTAGGCGGCGCCATGGCGCGCGCGGCGCTGCTCGGCCAGGTTGGCGGACAGCCGGGCCAGCGCGGCGGCGTGGCGGTCCAGCAGCACGCCGAGCTTGGCGTAGAGCTGCTGTTCGCCATCCAGCGGCGGCGCGACGGTATCGAATTCAACAACCGCGTGCAGACCCAGCCGGGCCATGGCAGCGCGCCATTCGTCGGCGCGATGCGCGGGCGCGTTGACGAAGTTCAGCACCGGCAGCAGGGGGCGGCCGCAAGCGGCCAGGATGGCGAGTTCGTCGCGGTGCTTGCCCAGCACCGGATCGCGCGCGTCGATGACGTACAGCGCGGCGTCGCAGTCCAGCATCTTGGCCAGCACGCGGGCTTCCTGCTCGTAGCGGCCATGCGCTGCGGGCGTGTCGAGGAAGCGGCGGATGCGCGCCGGTCCGTCCAGGCGTTCTTGCGGGGTGTCGAGTGCTTCCAGGTATTCCAGCAGCGAGATGCTGTCTTCCATGCCCGGGGTGTCGAACCATTCCAGCACGGCGCGCCCTTCCAGCCGCAGGCGCGCGCCTTCCACGTGGCGGGTGGTGCCGGGACTGTCGGCGACTTCGCCGAAGGTGGTGTCGCGCGTCAGCGTGCGCAGCAGCGAGGTCTTGCCGGTATTGGTATGGCCGACCAGCGCGATCTTGATGAGGTCTTCAGCCATGGCCGGACTCCAGCCACGCCAGCGGGGCCATGGGCGCCTGCAGCACGGCGTCGGCAGGCAAGCCCAGGGCCAGCAGGCGTTCGCGCCACAACGCTGCGCGCGTGGCAGGGGCGTCGGCGCCCAAGCGCGGCGTGACCAGCCAGACGCGCGTCTGCGCCGCGTGCGCGGCCAGTTCGGCGATCAGCGACAGCGTGCCGCGGTCCGGCGTCTGACGCGCATCGCAGGCGATCAGCAGGCGCGTGGCGGCCTGGCCGGCCAGCGCGTCCAGCACGCGGTTGCGCTCTTCGCGGGTATCCAGATTGCCCGCCTGCTGGATGCCCGCGGGCATGTCGGCGGGCGGCCAGGCCAGGTCCGGCGGCAGTTCCAGCCCCAGCAGCACGGGCTGGCCGCCCAGGCCCGCGAGCGGCGGCGCGCCGACGCGGGGTTCGTGCAAGGGATCCACGGGGCGGTCTATGCCGGTGGACTGGGCGGGCGGCTCCAGGCGGTCGCGCAATGCGGAGTAGCCAGGCAGCGAGAGATCGATGCTCAGGCCGCGCAAGGCGCGCAGCGATCCCGCCACGCACAGAGCGCCGGCCAGCAGACGCGGCAGGATGCCGTAGACCACCAGCACGCCGATCAGCCAGAGCGACCACTGCACCTGCGCCGCGGCGGGCAAGGCCTGCGCGCCGTCGCTGGCGCGGATCATGGCCGCATCCGGCATCGGAAAGCCCAGTTGGGCCGGCAGCCAGCCGATGGCCTGGGTCAGGCGCACGAAGGTATCGGGCGCCAGCAAGGTGGTGGCCCAGATGAAGCGGTAGCTGGCGGTGGACAGCACGGCCAGCAGGACAGCCAGCGCGGCGCACAAGGCCGTCAGCCACAATAGGTGGCTGATGCTGCCGAACAACCAGCGCAAGGCGCCCGCGCGGGCCAGCAGATTGAGCAAGGCCTGCGGCACCAGCGCGCTGTCGGGCCCGCGGGCCAGCTTGCGCGTGGCCCAGAGCCAGAGACGTCCCAGTCCCGTGACGGAGGACGCCCGCAGCAGGAAGCTGGCCAGCCACAGCAGGAAGGTGAGCGCATGCAGGCCCAGCAAGGCGCCCAGCGCCCACAGTACGTTGACTGGACGAGAGCCGTCGCCCAGCGCCCCGAGCGCGGCGCCTGCGCCGGAAATCGCGGCCAGCAGGAACAGCGCGACCAGCATGGCGAGCGCGCTGCGGCGCCATGTGGCAATCAGGGGAACGAGGTTCTCGCGTTGCGCCAGCAGCGCGGCGCGGGCCAGGATGCGCGCGGGCAGATCGGCGTCCAGCTGGCGCACGCGCCGCACCGTGCCCGCGTCTTCCAGCGGTCCCCAATGCGCTTCGCGCAGGCGGATCAGTTCCGCCAGCCAGTGCGCGCGCAAGGGGCCGGCGCCGAGGGGTTCAGCCGTGGGAGTGGAATCGCGAGAGGTCGTAGACGGCATCGCGTCAGGCAGCGGTACGGTCAGGCCCTGGGGGCGGTGGGCCATTGTAGACCGGGCGGGCCGGGAAACGGGGCCGCAGCGCTCGTATCAGTGTCTTCTGGCGCGGACGCCGCGGTACTGTCCGGGCGTGACGCCGACGGCGTCGCGGAAGACCCGCGCCAGATGGCTGGCGTTGCCGAAGCCGCAGGCCTGGGCGATGCCGGCCAGGTCGCCCTTGCCGGCCGCCAGCAGCTGGCGCGCATGCGCCAGCCGCCGCGCCCGGACCCAGGCGTGCGGCGGTTCGCCGAAAGAGGTGTGGAACATGCGGGCGAAGTGATACGTGGACAACGCGGCCACGCCCGCGAGTTCGTCCAGTGTCAGTGCTTCGGCCAGGTGCGCGTCGACGTAATCCATGATGCGCCGGCGCACGGCGGGCGCCAGGCCGCCGCGCAGCGTTGCCGCGGGCTTGCGCGCCACGCCCTGGTTCAGCAGATGGTGCAGCACGGTCTCGGCCGCGCTGCTGGCCGCGAGGCGGTCGGCGGGCTGGTTCCAGTCGGTGTCCAGCAGTTGCCGGCAGACGTCGATCAGCGATTCGTCGTGGATGTAGGTGCGGTCGCGCAGTTCCAGCGTGCGGGGCTCGCAGTCCAGCCGCATGACGGCTTCGCGGGCCAGGCGTTCCGGGGCGATGTACAGGTGCAGGAATTGCACGCTGTCGTTCATGCTCCAGCGCGAATAGTGCTCCGAGGGCAGCACGCAGAATTTGCCGGCGCCGCCGTGCAGCCTGTCCTGGCCCAGGCGGAACGACTTGTCGCCGCCGTGCAGATAGAGCGACAGGGTGTGATGGCCCGGGTTGTCGTAGCCTAGGGTCTCGTGAGCGCTGCGCGACCATTGCGAGATGGCGATGCCCTCGCCCAGCGCGGCGGCGCGCCCCAGCGTCGCGGTGGAGCTCGCCAGGGTGCGGAAGACGGAGAAGTCGGCCGGGGCCGAAGCGACGGTAGCCATATGAGTGGAATGCTACTGCGATCTCGCGCGCGTCGCGCGCGCACGCGGAAGAAAACCGCAAGAACCGGCAATCGTCGCCGGCCGAGCGGGCGCAAACTGGATGCCCGGGCGGTTTTCCGGACCGCCGCTCCCTGTTTCAGCACCGCATCGTGAACCTCTTCCTGTATTTCCTCACTGTCGTCATCTGGGGCACCACCTGGATCGCCATCAAGCTGCAGCTCGGCGTGGTGGCGATCCCCGTCTCCATTTTTTACCGGTTCGCGCTGGCCGGCCTGATCCTGTTCGCGGCCCTGGCGCTGACCCGCAAGCTGCAGAAAATGGACCGGCGCGGCCACTGGCTATGCGTGGGCCAGGGGCTGTGTCTGTTCTGCCTGAACTTCCTGTGCTTCTATACGGCGACCCAGTGGATCCCCAGCGGCCTGGTGTCGGTGGTGTTTTCGGCGGCGACGCTGTGGAACGCGCTGAACGCCCGCCTGTGGTTCGGCACTCGCATCGCGCCGCGCGTGATGCTGGCCGGCGCGCTGGGTTTTTCCGGCCTGGTGCTGCTGTTCTGGCCGGAATTGGCGGGGCAGGAGGCCAGCCATGAAACTCTGCTGGGCCTGGCCTTTGCGCTGCTGGGCACGTTCTGCTTTTCGACCGGCAACATGCTGTCGTCGCTACAGCAGCGCGCCGGCATCCGGCCCTTGACCGGCAATGCCTACAGCATGCTCTATGGCGCGGCCATCCTGCTGGCGGGCTGCCTGGCGGCGGGCCTGCCGTTCGAGTTCGATAGTTCGGCCTCGTACGTGGGCGCCCTGCTCTACCTGGCCATACTCGGATCCGTGGTTGGCTTCACGGCCTATCTGACGCTGGTGGGGCGCATGGGGCCGGCGCGCGCCGCCTATTGTACGGTGCTGTTCCCGGTCGTGGCCCTGAGCGTGTCCACCTTTGCCGAAGGCTACCAATGGACGGCGCCGGCCCTGCTGGGCCTGGCGCTGGTGATGCTGGGCAACCTGCTGGTCTTCACGAAGTGGACGCCGTTCGCGCGGCGCGCGGCGGCTTGAAGGTGGGCCAGGGTCTGTCCAAGCCCCTTTCTTGCGTGGACGCGCCCTAGCGGGCCAGAGCGCGTAGTCCTTCCAGCAGGCGGTCGATTTCCGCATCGTTGGTCAGATAGCTGACCGAGGCCCGCGCAATCTGCGTCAGGCCGCGCGCCTGCATGTCCAGCGGCGTATAGGGCACGCCGTTGCTGCCGATGGTGATGCCCTGCGCCGCCATGGCGCGTTGCACCGATACGGCATCCTGGCCGGCCAGGTTGAAGGACACCAGGCCCGAGCGTTCCCGGCCTTGGTCCAGCACCGCGATGCCGGGGATGGTCGCCAGTTCCGCGCGCAGGGCCTGGGCTGTGGCATCCACGCGCGCGCGGATGGCCGGCAAACCGATGTCCAGGGCTTCCTGCAGGGCGTTGGCCAGGCCGCAGCGCAACGCCAGCGAGGCCTCCGCCGATTCCAGGCGGGCGGCGTCCTGGCGCAGCACGGGCTCGCCGTCCGCGCCCAAGGGCGCGGAATGGGTGTCGACGAAGGCGGGCGTGAGCTGGTCCAGGAAGCCGCGCCGCACATACAGCAGGCCGGTGCCGCGCGGACCGCGCAAGGCCTTGCGTCCAGCCCCGCTCAACACGTCGCAGCCGATCTGCGCCACGTCCACCGGCAACTGGCCGACGGCCTGCGCCGCATCCACGAAATACGGGATGCCGTGGCGGCGCGCCACGTTGCCGACGGCGGCGGCGGGATTGATCAGGCCGCCATTGGCCGGCAGCCAGGTCAGCGCAATCAGGCGCACCCGCTCGTCCAGCATGGCCTCCAGCGCTTGCGCATCGACGCAGCCGCTATCGTCCGAAGGAATGGTCTCCAGCGTGGCGCCGGCACGCTGCGCCTTGAGCCGCATGGCGGCCAGATTGCCGCCCCATTCGTGGCGGCCCACCAGGATGCGGTCGCCAGCGCGCCATGGCTCCAGCGCCGCGAAAGCCGCACCCCAGCCGGGGGAGTTGCCGCCCGTCAGCGCGATTTCCCCAACGTCTGCGTTGAGCAGCCGTGCCGCAAGCACGCGCGCCTGCTCGGTCAGCTCGCGCGAAGCCACGCCGGCTTCCATCGGGCCTTGCGTGGCCTCGCGTTGCAGATGCGCGTGGATGGCTTGCAGCGTGGCGGCGGAGGGCAGCGATGAGCCGGCATGATTGAAGTGGACGGTGGTTTGCGCGCCGGGAGTCCGGGCGCGCAGCGCTTCCACGGCGCTCGGGGTCAAGGGGGCGGACATGGCTGCTCCGGCAGGGATCAGGCTTGCGTGAGCGCGATGACGGCTTCGATCTCAACCGCCACGCCCTGCGGCAGGGACGCCACGCCGACGGCGCTGCGCGCATGGCGGCCGGCGTCGCCGAAGACCTCGACCATCAGGTCCGAGGCGCCGTTGGCGATGGCGCTCTGGCGGTTGAATTCCGGGGCGCTGGCCACGAACACGCCGAGTCGCACCACGCGGGCCACGCGGTCCAGCTTGTCGCCGGTGGCGGCGGCGATCTGCGACAGCAGGCCCAGCGCCGACAGACGCGCGGCTTCCACCCCATCGGCATCCGAAACCTGATCGCCCAGGCGGCCCAGATAGGCGGCCTTGCCGTCCTTGCGCGAGATCTGGCCGGAGATGTACAGCAGATTGCCTTCCTGAACGAAGGGCACGTAGTTGGCGGCGGGGGCGGCAGCGGCTTCGAGAGTCAGGCCAAGTTCGGCCACGCGGCCGGAGATCGAGCGGGTCATGAGGGACTCCAGATGTGGAAAAGAAAGGCAAGCCTCATGCTATCGGCCGCTGCCGGCCCTGACCAATCAATTTTCGCGCAGTACACATGAGTAAAACTAATGTGTGTCGTCTTCCGTCTGGGCTTCCTGCAGCAGCCAGTCATGGAAGCGTTGCGCGGCCGCGCCGAGCGCGCCGCGTGGCGTGACGAACCACCAGCCGATGCGGGGAGCCTCCAGCGCGGCGTCTGGCAAGGCCTCCACCAGCGCGCCGCTGGCGAGCTGCGCGCCGATCAGGCGGTGGCGGCCCATCGCCATGCCCTGCCCCGCCAGCGCGGCTTCCACCACGATGTTGTAGTCGTGCAGGCGCACGGGCCGCACGCCGCCCAGGTCCACGCCATGATGCCGCGCCCAGGCGTCCCATTCGAAGGGATGGCGGGCATGCGAGGCCAGCAATGGGAAGCGCAGCAGATCCTGCGGCGTGCGCGGGCGCTTCCTGCCCGCGATCAGCGCGGGCGCGCAGACCACCGACAGGCGCTCCGCCATGACCAGCCGCGCCCGCACGCCGGGCCAGACGCCGCGTCCGTAGCGGATGGCGACGTCGACCTCGCCGCCGGCAACGTCCGCCAAGCCGATGTCGGGCTGCAACTGGAGGTCGATATCGGGATGCGCGGCGGCGAACGCCGCCAGGCGCGGCGCCAGCCAGCGCGTGGCGAACGAGGCCAGCAGCCCCACGCGCAGCGTCTGCCGCGCCGGTTCGGGCGCACGGATCTCATCGGTGCCCTGGCGCAGCAGCTCGAAGGCCGCGTGCACGCGTTCGTAATAGGCCTGGCCCGCAGGGGTCAGCGCCACGGCGCGGGTGCGCCGTTCGAACAGCGTCACGCCCAGTTCGGTTTCCAGGCGCTGGATATGGTGGCTGATGGCGCTCTGCGTCACGAAGAGCTCCTGCGCGGCCAGCGAAAAGCTCATGCGCCGCGCGGCCGCTTCAAAGGCGCGCAGGGAAACCAGGGCAGGCAGGGATCGCGCGGAACGCATGGAGACGTGGAAAGTCGTGATGATGGAATGCGCATCATCGTACGCCGCGCGCGGCCCGGCAAACAGGCCGTGCGTGCCGCGTCCAAATGCAAAAGGCCCGCAACAAGTTGCGGGCCCTTCAGTACTGCATTCTTTGGCTCCCCGAGCTGGGCTCGAACCAGCGACCTGCGGATTAACAGTCCGTCGCTCTACCGACTGAGCTATCGGGGAACAGGTAGAGGGGGCGAATTATGCACAAAAAAACGGAAGAATGCAAAACGGGGTGG
>JALDYL010000162.1:0-10465 GCA_032153965.1 Achromobacter sp.
ACATCGTCTACCACTGGCTGCGCGAGCTGGGCTGCCCGGAAGCGCAGATCGAACCGTCGCGCACCGAAGCGCTGCAATGGACCATCGAACGCGGCTCGCGTTCGGGCCGCGTGGCGTATCAATTCGCGCGCGACTGGGCGGCCCGGCATGTCTGAAAAGATCATCGACGTCGCCGCCGGCCTGATCCTGCGCCCGGACGGCATGCTGCTGTTGGGACAGCGCCCCGAAGGCAAGCCCTGGGCTGGCTGGTGGGAGCTGC
The DNA here is from genome assembly GCA_032153965.1 of Achromobacter sp. Lineage (GTDB taxonomy): Bacteria > Pseudomonadota > Gammaproteobacteria > Burkholderiales > Burkholderiaceae_B > Achromobacter. The sequence goes on from JALDYL010000162.1 coordinate 260, forward strand.
CCGGCGGCAAGCTCGAGCCGGGCGAAACCGTGCTGCAGGCGCTGGCGCGCGAACTGCAGGAAGAAATCGGCATCCGCGTCACGCAGTCGCGCCCCTGGGTCACCTATGTGCACGCCTATCCCCACACCACGGTGCGCCTGGCGTTCTGCCACGTCACCGGCTGGGAAGGCGAGCCGCGCAGCCTGGAGAACCAGCGCCTGGAATGGGTCAACCCAGCGCAGGCCGCATCGGTGGGCGACCTGCTGCCCGCCACCCTGCCGCCGCTGCGCTGGCTGCAACTACCCACCGCCTACGGCATCAGCTCCGTGGGGTCGCGGGCGGGCGTGGCCGCCTTCCTGGGTCGGCTGGAAGCGGCGCTGGCGCGCGGCGTGAAGCTGGTGCAGCTGCGCGAACCGCAATGGCCGGACGGCGCGGCCGCTCCTTCGCTGCATGAAGTGCTGCAGCAGGTACAGAAGCGCTGCCGCGCCGCGGGCGCCCGGCTGCTGGTCAACAGCGTCCATCCCGCCGCCTGGTGGCGCGAAGCCGACGGCGTGCATCTGCGCACGGCCGATGCCGCCAAGCTCACGGCGCGCCCGGAACTCCCCGCGGGTACTCTGGTCGGCGTGTCGGCACACGACAACGCCCAGGTCGTCCACGCGCGCGAAATTGGCGCCGACTTCGCGGTGCTGGGTCCAGTGCTGGACACGCCCAGCCATCCCGGCGCGGCGACGCTGGGTTGGGAAGGTTTCGTGAAAGGCAATCGCGACGCCGGCATCCCGGTGTTCGCGCTGGGCGGCCAGTCCACCCAGACCGTGTCGCAGGCGCTGCGCCACGGCGCGCACGGCATCGCGGGGATACGCGGGCTGATCTGACGGCGGCGGCAGGCTTGCTCGAAGCCGCCGCCAGGCCGCTCAATGCGCAGCGCCGGCCCGCGCCCTGCGCCGCGACACGCTTTCCCAGGCCGCCACCAGAATCATGATCAAGGTGGTCAGGCCGCCCACCATGAGGTTGTCGGTCACGAAGGCGACCGGCGCCAGCACGGCCAACAGCGCCAGCCCCGCCACGTGCGACAGCGGGAAGCGGCCGTAGACCACCGTCTTGTAGATGCCGTTGCCTATCAGGTAAAGCGCCGGGCCGCCGATCAGCGCGGCAGCGGCCGGCATGGCGATGCGCCCGTCCGGATGCAGGATGACCAGCTCGTTGGCCACGGCCGACACGATCACGCCGGCGATCAGGATGACATGCACGTAGTGGAACCAGGCGCCGATGCGGCCCGGATCGTCGGAATGCACGATGGCCTCGGTGCCGTCGCGGCTGCTGGTGTCGAAGTACACCCACCACATGGCGGCAGTGCCCAGGAAGGCCGCCAGCAGCGCGATCAATGCGGGTGCGCTCCAGCGGTCCAGGCCGGCCAGCGTGGCGCCAGTGATGAGCAAGGTTTCGCCCAGCGCCACGATCACGAACAGCTGGCAGCGTTCGGCCAGGTGGCCACCCTCGATGGTCCACTCGCGGGTCGCGGAACGTCCCAGGCCGGGGAAACGGAAACCGATCATGGGCGACAAGTATTCGCAGGCCACCGCCAACGCCCACAGCGCCAGCCGCGTACCGTCCTGAGACAGTCCGCCCGCGATCCACAAGACCGCCGACACGCACAGCCAGGCCAGCATGCGGCGGAAGTTGGGCGCCAGCGGATGCGCACCGCCCAAATGCAGCACGATGAACAGCGTGCGGCCCACCTGAATCAGCACATAGCTGACGGCGAACACCAGCCCGGTGGCGCCGAAGGCGCCCGGCAAGGCCGCGCCGGACACCAGGCCCGCCAGCATCACGGCGAACAGCATGACGCGCATGGGCACGGCGTCGGGGTCGAACCAGTTGGTGACCCAGCAGGTGTACTGCCAGCCCAGCCACACAGCAAACCACAGCACCAGAGCATGGAGCGCGCCCATCAGGGTCAGGTCGTGCAGCAGGCTGTGCGAGATCTGCGTGACCGCGAAGACGTACACCAGGTCGAAGAACAGCTCGACGAAGGTGACGCGGGCTTCGTGCCCGTCGCGGCGGCGTAGCAGGTTGGCGCTTGCGAGAAAGGTCATGGCTTGGGCCTCGCCCTGGGGATGATGGCGCAGCCAGATTAGCGCAAGGCCGCGCGTGCCGAACTGTCAAATTATGCAAAGGGCGACGGACGTGGCGGCGACGCTACGCGCCTGGATCTGCCTGGCCCGGCTGCCGACCGCATCGGCACGGCCCCCAACCCATCATGCAGAGCAAAGTTGACGGCGCCCTGCGGTAAGCCGTCATAGGCAGACATCGCACGGAACGCTATAAAAGACGGGCGCCATATATCGACCGAGGAGAGCGCCATGAAATCAAAACCCATCTGCAAGGCGCCTCATGGCCCCATGGAGCACCTGCGAAAAACCGCCACCCGGCCTGCCAGCCCGGTACCGGCCTATGTCGCTGCCATCAATCAACGGCCGGCCCCGGCGCCCGCCGACCGATCGTGGGACTCCTGGTTCGCAGGCGAGTCGGTTACGGCCGACTTTCTCAACAATCGCGATCAGCCCATGGAAAGAGCAGGAGTACATCCATGGCACTGATGTTCGTGCTCGACACGAACATATGCATCTTTGCCATCAAGAACAGGCCGCACGCGGTGCAGCAGGCGTTCAACCGGCGGCAGGGCCAGCCATGCGTCAGTGCGATCACCGCAATGGAACTCGGCTACGGACCGGCCTGACCATACCCGCTAGCGCTGGCAAACGCACGCCGTCGCATTGCGCAAGGCCGGGAAGGTCAGCCGCGACAAGGTCAGCAATGAAAAGCGATAGTTCAATGACCAGACGCGGCCCGAACGCGAAGCCTGCGCACCATCGCCGTTGCGACAAGCCTGATCCCGCCCATCGCCGCCACGGGCGCAAGCCGAGGCCAGCGCCAGGAACAGCAGCACCATGGCGAGCAGCGAGGCCAGCGCGATCGCAAGTCGCATGATTTACCTATCAGAATAAAAATTTATTGTGTTGCGATAATTTATTGCTACACTACAACAACTTTTTGACCCTAGCAACGTGTTCTGGAGGCTCCCGTGGCCGCAGCGCTGACTTCTACTTCCACCGAGAAAACCCCGCCTGCCCTGGGCGGACGCAACCGGCTTGAACGCATCCGGGCGCTGTCGCGCTGGATGCGCGGTTTGCTCATCGCCGCCGCAGTGCTGCTGGTCGCCGCGTTGATCGGCATGTGGTTCTTCACCTCCGAGGCCGTGCTGGCGCGCGGCATCTATTCGTTCCTCGGCATCACCCCTGCACCGGTGCCTGCGGACAGTTCTCAGGCCTACACGGATCTGGGCGCACCGCATCTGCAGTTGGGGCTGGGCTACCGAGTGCTGGGCTTCACGCTGTTCGGCGTGCTGGCGGGACTGGCGCTGCGCGGCATCGCACATGCCTACGCCATGTTCAGCGACTTCGGCCGCGGCGAGGTGCTCACGGTCACCACCGCGCGCCGGCTGCGCGGTATCGCATTGCTGATCACGGTGTTCAGCGCGGCCGTGCCAGTCATGAAGACGGTGCTGGTGCTGGCCTTGACGCTGGCCAACGGGCCGGGACAAGGGCCTTACATGCTTATCGATATCGACGTCAGCGACATCCTGCTGGCCCTGCTCGGCGGCCTGCTGTTTTCGCTGGCCTGGGCCATGGAAGAGGCGGCCCAGGTCGCGGAAGAGAACCGGGGGTTCATCTGATGGCGATTGTCGTGCGGCTGGATGTGATGCTGGCGCAGCGCAAAATGAAGGCGCGCCAGCTGGCCCAGGAGATCGGCATCACCGAGCCGAACCTGTCGTTGCTCAAGTCGGGCAAGGTGAAAGGCATGCGCTTCGACACGCTCGAGCGCATCTGCGAAGTGCTGCAATGCCAACCTGGCGATCTGCTCGAATATCAGCCAGACGCGGCCGCCGGCGACGCAGACCCCGACTAATTTCTCCCCCCTTTCGGCTTTCCCCTAGCGCCTGGCTTGCCGCCATGCGCCGGATTCCCACGTCCTATCGATGGATACCTGTCGTCATGCCAACCCTGCCTGTTCTTTCCCGCGGTACCCTGCATATCGCTTCCCTTCTGGCCTGTGCCGCCACGCTGGCGGCCTGCGCACCCACCTCGCTGGCGCCCGGCCCCGCCACAAGCGTGCGCATCACGCACAACGAGCCCGGCAAGGAATGCGCATTCCTGGGCGACGTCACCGGCAGCCAGGGCAACTTCCTGGCGGGGGCAATCACCTCCAACGCGGATCTGGAGACGGGCGCACGCAATGATCTGAAGAACCGTGCGGCGGCGATGGGCGGCAATGTGGTCTATCTGCTGACGCAGCGTGCCGGGCAGACCGGCGGCAAAGACCATCAGGAGCAGACCAACGTCACGCTGTCGGGAAACGTCTATCGCTGCGGCTAGAGTCTCGTGGCACTAACAGTGCCCTAGTCGATCTTGTAATCCATCCACGACGCAACCATCTCGCGCAGCCCGCCGCCATCGTCGAAGGCCTCGCGTCCGCCCTCGGCCTTGTTGCGGCCCAGTTCCAGGATGTACATATAGTCGGACACCTCGGCGCAGCGGCGCACGTTCTGGTCCACCAGCACCACCGTCATGCCCTCGTCGGCAAAGCCGCGGATCAGCGTGTAGATCTCCTTGGAGATCTTGGGCGCCAGCATGGCGGTGGGCTCGTCCAGCAGGATGACCGACGGCTCGATCAGCAAGGCTCGGCCGAACTCGACGAAGCGCTGCTGCCCGCCGCTCATGCTGGAGACGGGGTCGTCGCGTTTCTGCGCCAGGATCGGGAAGCGGTCGTAGACCGAATCGATGCGCTGGCGCACGCGGGCCTTATCCTTGCGGAACGGCCAGCAGCCCAGCAGCAGGTTGTCGTGCACCGACAGTTCGCCGAACAGGCTGCGGTGCTGCGGCACGAAAGCCACGCCGTTGCTGGCGCGCTCGTGCGAAGGCTGCGCGCTGATGTCCGCGCCGCGCAGGGTAATGCGGCCGGTGCGCGGCGGCAGGAAGCCGAACATGGTCTTCAACACCGTGGACTTGCCGGCGCCATTGGGGCCGATGACGCCGGTCACCTTGCCCGCGCGCGCCTGGATGTTGACGTGGTTCAGGATGGTGATGTCGCCGTGGTAGGCCACGGTCACGTCTTCCAGCGCGAGTATCGACGTGCTCATGTCAGGCTCCCAGATAGGCTTCGACCACGCGGGGGTCGGCGCGCACTTGCTCGGCGTTGCCCTGGCTCAGGATGGCGCCTTCGTTCATGACGATGATGTGGTGGGACAGCTGATAGATCGAGGTCAGGTCGTGCGACACCAGCACCACCGAGCAGTCGTGCTCGCCCGGCAGTTCGCGGATGACCGAGATCAGCAGTTGCGCCAGCGCCGGGTTGACCCCGGCGAAGGGCTCGTCCAGCAGCACCACCTTGGGCCGCGCCACCATGATGCGCGCCAGCTCCACCAGTTTCTGCTGTCCGCCGGACAGCTCTTCCGCATAGTTGTGGCGCAGCCGGTGCAGCTCCACCTTGTGCAGCCAATATTCGGATTGGGCGTAGCGTTCGTCGGCGCTGCGGCCGGTCTGCTGCTGCGCCACTTCCAGGTTGTCCAGCAGCGTCAACTGGCGAAAGATGCGCGGCACCTGGAAGGTGCGGCCCACGCCCAGCCGGGCGACCTCGTGGATCGGCTTGCCGGCGATGTTGTGGCCGTCGAGTTCGATGCGGCCCTCATCCGGCGTGTAGATACCATTGATGCAGTTGAGCATGGTGGTCTTGCCCGACCCGTTCATGCCGATGACGCCCAGGATCGAGCCGCGCGGCACGTCCAGGTCCACGCCCTGCAAGGCGACCAGCCCGCCAAAGCGCTTCTTGAGATTGCTGACTTTCAACATGAGTCCGGCTCCTGTTAGCGCAACGCCTGGCGGCCGAAGAGTCCGCTGGGCCGGATGAAGATGGTGGCGACCATGAGCGTGAAACCGCAGATGGTGGCGATGGAAGGATTGAAGAACACCACCGATACCTGCTCGGTGACGCCGAACAGCAGCGCGCCGACCAGGGCGCCCACCGGATGGCCCAGGCCGCCCAGCACGATGACGATGAAACCGATCAGCGTGTAGTCGTTGCCCATGAACGGCGAAAACGCGGGGAACACCATCGCCACCAGCACGCCGCTGGCGGCGGCCAGGCCGATGCCCAGCCCGAAGGCCACGGCCGACAGGCGTTCGGCATTGATGCCCACGATGCGCACGGCGTCGCGGTTCATGATGATGGCGCGCAACGCCTTGCCCAGTTGGGTGCGGTACAGGAACACGGTGAGGGCGCCGATGATGGCCAGCGCGATGACCAGCGCCAGCAGGCGCACGGTCGGGATCAGCACTGGCCCGAACTTCAGGAACACGGGCTCGACTTCATAGGGCAGCGAGCGCGCGTCGGCGTCGAACACCAGCAGCATGATGGCGCCCAACATGATGGACACGCCGAACATCAGCAGCAGCGAGCTGATCTCGGGATCGTCCGCCTTGGACAAGCGCGGAATCAGCACGAAGTAGAGCAGGTAGCCCGCCAGGAAAAACGCGGCGAAGGCCAGCGGCAGCGCCACCAGCGGGTTGATGCCGGCGTACTCCATCAGATAGAAGGCGAAATACGCGCCCAGCACCAGGAATTCGCCGTGCGCGAAGTTGACCACGCGCAGCACGCCGAAGATCACGTTCAGCCCCACGCCGATCAGGCCGTAGATGGCGCCCAGGATCAGGCCGTTGATCAGCCCTTGGATAATCAGTCCGGTCATGGCGGTTCCTCAGGCGATGTAGCGGCGCAGTTGCGGCTTGCGTTTGATCAGGCTGCCGACGATGCCGCGCGGCAGGAACAGCATCAACAGCACGATGATCAGGCCCAGCAGCAGCAGGTTCACCACCGGGAATTTCTGCCAGATCATGTGGTCGATGCCCAGCAGCGCCAACGTGCCGACGACCGGCCCGAGGATGGTGCCGAAGCCGCCCGCCATCGCATAGATGATGCTCTTGGCGGTGATCAGCACATGGAAGGCGTATTCCGGATCCACCACGTTCGTGTACCAGGCCTCGATGCCGCCGGCCAGCGCCGGGAACAGCGCGGCCAGCAGCCAGGCCTTGAGCCGGGTATTGGGCACATGGATGCCGACGCAGGCGGCCGCGCCGTCGTCGTCGCGGATGGCCTTGAGCGCGCGGCCCAGGCTGGACACAGACAGCCAGGTGACGGTGGCCAGGGTCGCGCCCATCACGGCCAGCATGGCGTAATAGCTGTGCGTGGGGTTGTTGGCGTTGGACAGGATGATGCCCATGCTGCCGCCGGTGAAGGACTGCGGCAGATTGGAGATGATCAGCTTGACGATGGTGGCCAGCGCCAGGCTCACGATGCCGAAGTACACCCCGCGCAAGCGCAGCGTGGGCGCCAGCAGCAGCGCGATCGCCACGCCCACGCCGCCCGCCGCCAGCAGCGACGGCAGGATGGGCCAGCCCAGGATCTTGTAGCAGATGCCGGTGGCGTAGGAGCCCACGCCGTAGAACACCACGTAGCCGAACGGCAGGTAGCCGGTGAAGCCGACGCAGATGTTCATGGCGCTGGCCATGGTGATCCACAGCATCAGGTAGAACGCGAACGAGATGTTCGACGTGGCCATGGGGATCAGGGCCAGGCCGGCGGCCAGGGCGGCAAAGACGATGACGGCGATGCGGGTGCGCAACCGCACTGCGCGCTGATCCTGCGCGCGATGCGAGGCGGCGCCCGCCGCCAGGACGGGACTGCTGCTCATATGTCTTCCTCCGGGCCGTTTCCGGGTTGGACGGCCGCTTTATTTGGAGGCGATTATGAACAGTTCAAACCATAACTGCAAGTTAAGGACTAACCCTTATTTTCGGCAGGAAAGGCCTCAGCAAGCACCCCGCGCAGCTCCTTGATGAACTCCAGCGCGATCGCCGAGGGCTCGCGGTTGCTGGCATAGACGGCCGAAATATTCAGAGGAATGCGCTCCGCCAGCGGCACGATGACCACGTCCGGCATGGTGTTCTGCATGACGGTGAATTCATCGACGATGGCGATGCCCACCCCGGCATTCACCAGGGCGCAGGCCAGCTGACTCCAAGGTACGTCGGCGCACATGCGGCACGGCAGGCCCGCCTGCTCGAAGGCGCCCAGCACCAGCATGCCGAAGGGCATGCGCGTGCCCACCACAATATGCGGATGCGGCGACAGATCGGCCAGGCTTACCTCGGCGCGAGCCGCCAGCGGATGCGCCTTGGGTATGGCGGCCACCATCTTCCCCACGTGCAGCGGCTGGGACGTCAGGAAGGGATGATCCGCCTGCATCACCACCAAGCCCAGCTCGGCCTCGCCCTGCAACACGTCGGTGATAAGGGTGGGCAGCGCCGTCGTGTTCAGCCGCAGCAGCAATTCCGGACGGCGTTGCTGGAAGCGCGCCACGGCGCGCGGCACCAGGAACTGGGCCAGGCTGGGAATCGACGCCAGCCGCAGCACGCCAGTGCCATGCTCCGCCAGCGCATCGGCCAGATCGTTGACGCGCTGCATCATGCGCTGCGTTTTCTCGATTTCCTCAAACAGGCTCTGCACTTGCGAGGTCGGCCTGAGCTTGCCGCGGACCCGCTCAAAGAGGGTCACGCCCATCGCCTTTTCGGTATGCGCCAGCATCCGGCTGACCGCCGGCTGGGAAATATTCAGCAACCGGGCGGCGCCGCTGATGGACCCGGCCATGACGATGGCCCACAACATTTCGGTCTGTCGGTAATTCAATTTATTCAAGGCGTGCGCTCCATGCCTATTTGTTATACGCTATCTCGCGTGTTGAGCAAACATTGCCCAACACCAGGCCTGTGTCCGATGGTCCGCCACGGAACGCGGGGCCGCATACCAAAAACGATAGGAGACCTCCCATGCACGCTAGACCCTGGCTGTCCCGCCTACCGGCGTTGGCCCTCGCCGTCGCCGCCCTGACCCCAACCCTGGGCGCCGCCCAGACCTCCGACAAGATCCGCGTCGGCATGACGGTATCGTCGACCGGCAGTTTCGCGCTGGCCTCGCAGTCGGGCGTGCGCGGCGTCGAACTGTGGGTCGACGACGTCAACCGCCGCGGCGGCATCGAAGTCAAAGGCAAGAAGTACCCGGTCGAACTGGTCAAGCTGGACGACCGCAGCGACAAGCAGATGGTGACCCGCGTTTACGAACGCCTGATTGTCGATGAAAAAGTGGATCTGGTGTTCGCGCCCTTCGGCTCCACGCTGACCGCCGCGGCCGCCACGGTCACCGAGCGCCTGGGCAAGTACCTGATGGTCTGGTCCGCCGCCAGCGACGACCTGTACAAGCAAGGCTTCAAGAACATGGTGTCGGGCACGCAGATGCCGGTGTCGGCGATGCTGCGCGCCAACATGGAGCTGGCCGCCAACCAGGGCGTGAAGAAGGTTGCCATCCTGTACTCGGACGAGCCGTTCCCGGCAGGTCTGGCCGAAGGCGGCAAGGAGCAGGCCGCCAAGAACGGCATGCAGGTCGTGCTGTTCGAGAAGTACCCCAAGGGCCAGAAGGACTTCAGCACCATCCTGCAGAAAGCCCGCGCGGCGGGCGCCGAGGCGCTGGTGCCGACCTCGTACGAGGGCGACCTGATCAGCATGACGCGCCAGATGAAGCAGCTGGACATCAACTTCCCGTACGTCTTCATGGTGTATGCGTCCACCCCGCAATTCCAGGCCATCGGCGCGGATTCCAACTACATCTACAGCCACACCAATTACCACCCCGCGATCAACTGGAAGGTCAACGCCGGCATGACGCGCGAGCAGTTCGCCGCCGCCTATGACCAGCGCTTCCCCAAGGCCGAGTTCCCGCCCGATTTCCAGACCGCTCTGGCCTATGGCGCGGGCGCGCTGACCGAGGAAATCGTCAAGCAGGCCGGCAACACCGATGCGGCCGCGCTGAAGAAGGCCTCGCTGGACCTGTCGGGCAAGCTCACCGTCATGGCCGGCCCCTATGCCATCGACGAAACGGGCAAGCAGCTCTTGATGCCCTTCCCCGTGGTGCAGTTGCTGCCGGGCAAGGGCATGGTCCCGGTCTGGCCGGCCGACGTGGCCACGCAGAAGCCGGTGTACCCCGCCCCCGACTGGAACAAGCGCTGATCGCGCAAGCAGGAAGGCGGCGCGCGGCAGTCCGCGCGGCGCGCTGACATCACCC
>JALDYL010000021.1:0-47698 GCA_032153965.1 Achromobacter sp.
AAGACCGTGCCATGGGCGATGGCTTCATGGACATCGCGCGCGGTGATGGTTTCCAGTCCCCTGGCCAGTACCCAGCCGCCGTTGCGCCCGCCCGTGGAGGTCACCATGCCGGCGGTGCGCAGCGCCGCCATGGATCGGCGCACGACGACCTCATTCGTATGCAGCATCTGGGCCAGCGTTCCAGAGGTGGTCGTGCCGCCGCGCAAATGCATGTGGATCAAGACGTGCAGCAGACGGGCAAGGCGGGTGTCATTGGCCATGGGATCAATTACCGTAACTACAAGTGTTACGGTATTATAGCTGCACCGGATACTTCCTGTGAGCTTCCCCGATGATCGACCTTGAAACACGCAATGTGACCGTCAACGGCATCACGCTCAACGTCACGGCCCAGGGCGTAGGCCCCCTCGTCGTGCTGTGCCACGGTTTCCCCGAGACCGCTTATGCCTGGCGCCACCAGCTTCCTGCCCTGGCCCGGGCGGGATTCCGCGCCGTGGCCCCGGATTTGCGCGGTTATGGTGCCAGCGACAGTCCGACGGATGTGGCGGCGTTCACGACGCTGGATGTCATCGGCGACCTGGTCGCGCTTGTCGAAAGCGAGGGGGCCGATGAGGCGGTGATCGTGGGAGGCGATTGGGGGGCCAGCATCGCATGGCAGGCAGCCCAACTGCGTCCAGACCGCTTTCGGGCCGTCGTCGCCCTGGGCGTTCCCATGATGCGCAGAGCGCCGGTGGCGCCCAGCCGCCTCTTCCCCAAGACCGAGTCCGCCGCGTTCTACACGCACTACTTCAACGAGCCGGGAATTGCTGAAGGGGAATTCGAGCGCGACATCAGCGGGACCCTGCGCGCCATCTACTTCGCGGCATCCGGCGACGCCGGGCCGCGTGACGACCCTGGTACGCCCAATCCGTTTGGCATGGTAGCCGCTGGCCGGGGCCTGCTCCATTCGCTGCCTGTCCCCCAGGCCTTGCCGGCCTGGCTCACGCCGTCGGATCTGGCTGCCTTTGTCCAAAGCTACACCACCAGCGGCTTTCGTGGCGGCCTCAACTATTACCGGAATCTGGATCGCAATTGGGCGCTGCAGGGAGCCTTGGAGGGGAAGACGGTGGATGTGCCTGCGCTCTATCTGGTAGGGGAAAGGGATACTGGCCTGGCGATTCCCGGCATGGATCAGATCATCGCAGCCATGCCGGCCCTGGTTCCCCAACTGCGCGCCGCTGAAGTCATTCCCGGCGCGGGGCATTGGTTGCAACAGGAAGCCCCCGAGGCGGTCAACAAGGCGCTCGTCGATTTCCTGAGGGGCCTTTGACCGTGCGAGGGTGCCGTATTGCAATATGGCGCTGAAACTGCGCCAGCTAAAATCCCGCATGCGCACTGACGGCTGTCACGGACGGACAACCTCGACGCCTTGCGTTTTCACCGTCGCCTCGCGCGACCACCACGCCTCACCTTCGAAGCACAGATGAAAAATACATTGATGGCCACGCACCTGCGCCTGGTCGGCATGGCCGCGCTCTGGGGCGCGTCGTGGTCCTGGGGCAAGGTCGTCGCCCAGGCCATGGCTCCATTGGCTGCGGCCAGCCTGCGGTTCCTGTTTGCCAGTGTGGTGCTGGTTCTGTGGATGCATCGCGCCTCGGCGCTGCGGGGCCTGAAGTCGCTGACGCGCAATCAATGGCTCGGCCTGGCCGCCGCTGCGCTGGCGGGCGTCTTCGGCTACTCCAGCTTCTTCATGTTGAGCCTGCAGCTGGTGCCGGCCGGCAAGGCCGCGATCGTGGTGACGCTGAACCCGGGCGCGACGCTGTTGCTGGCGGCGATCCTGTTCCGCGAACACCTCAACGTCGCTATCCTGGCCGGCATGGTCCTGTCGGCCGTCGGCGCGTATATCGCCATCGGCGGCGGGGTTTCACAAGCCGCTGCTGGCTCCGAGGTCGGCATCGGCGAACTGCTGCTGCTCGGTTGCGTGGCCTGCTGGGTGGCCTACACCCTGATCGGCCGGCTGGTACTCAAAGGCGTGGACGCCCTGACCACCACCACGGTGACCACCGTGATCGGTGCGCTCATGCTGCTGCTCACCAGTCTGATCGTGGAAGGCACTCCCGCCTGGGCGAAATTGGGACAGGCCTCTGCCAGCGCCTGGGGCAGCCTGCTGGCCCTGGCGTTCGGTGCGACAGCGATCGCCTACGCCTGGTATTTCGAAGGCGTGAAGGCGCTGGGTGCCGGCGCGGCCTCCGGCTACATCACGTTGGTGCCCGTGTTCGGCGTGCTGTTTTCCAGTCTCTGGCTGGGCGAAGCTACCCCCGCGAATCTGTTCATAGGCGCCGCTCTTGCGATTTCGGGCATGGCGATCATGCACGTCGGTCGGCGTCGCGCCGAGGCGCGGCAGCGCCGATAAGCGGACCTTCCATGCAGCCCTATGCCCACGACAACATGCCGGCCCAGGAGACCTGGCTGGACAGCGCGACCGCCGACGGCGGCCGGTTGCGCGTGGTGCTGCTCGCAGCCCATCTCCTGGCGGCGGCGCCGCTGCTGGCGCGGGCCCGCTCGATCGCTCAAGTCCTGGCCATGCACCGCGACGCAGCGCTGCATTTTCTCTGGCAGGCGGGACGCGACAGCGGCGACCCCGAAGATCCCCCTGTGACGTTCCTGGAACACTTCACGCCAACTGACCTGATCGTCGCGGCCGACGGGGGCTACGTGCTGCATCTGGCGCCGCGCGACGCGACCTGGTTCATGGATGGCTATTGGCCGGCCGTACGCTTTGCGGCGGATGACCGGCCTACGGACTGGATCTGCGAATCTTGACCTGAGTCGCCGCATCCAAAGCGGCCGCTTGGCACTTGGAGGCAATGTCGCGTCAGGTTCCGCACAGGCGCATCATTACACTCTGATCGTGACTCGTGCGTCATTCACGGAGAAGTCGACATGCAATTGGCTCAAACATGACCAGCAACGAAGGGATCCAGGCCTCGGTCTATACCCGATGGCACCAGTTGTCGGTGCCGTTGGCCTTCGCCCTGGCGGTGGGCAGCTTCATGCTGGTGGTGTTCAACCGTGGGCCGATTGCTCTGGCGGCCGCGCTGGCGGTGCTGGGGTTGCTTTTGCCGCCTCTGGTGGCGTTCAAAGGCTTTCCCACACGCAATACCGTCAAGGTGACGTCCGAGGGGCTGGAGTTTTCGCGCCGCTCTCCCGTCGCCTTCGCCCAATTGTCCCGCTGGGGTACCGACGATTATCTCAAGCTGGTTCGCCCGGGTCTGCCGACATTACTGGTCAGCGCAGTGGACCTGCCCAGGCGCGAACGTCTGTTGCGCGAGTTCGAGCAGGCATTGGCGGCGTGGCAAAAGCGCCAGCCCGCCGGTGCGCAGGTGGCGCGCCGCACACATTTCTATGGTTCCACGGCAGGACGTCTGGTGGGCTTGCTGATCATCGTACTGGGGGCGGGCGCGGCGGTCATGGCGCTGAGCTTGCGCGAGCCGTCGATGTCGCTGGTTATCGTTGGCGGACTGGGAGCGCTGTTCGGATTGACGATGCTGTTTGGCCGGCGAGGCTGAACAGTCATGGCGGCCAAGCAGGCCGAGGTGTGCGCGCAGGACGTGGAAGCGCTTGCTGCCGCAATCAAAGATATAGTGGTGCGCTCTCAAGGTTCCCGCCTTTGTGGCGAACCAGGACTTTCCTTAGCTTCAGGATGCTCGCATGACCATGACCGCCGAACAGTTTCATCAACGCATGTGGGAAATCCTGGATCCCGTAGACACCGAATATTTCGAGGTTGTGGCCGCGCCCGCGCCCGATGCGGAGGCGATTGCCGGTCTGGAGGCCGCTGTAGGCTTCCCGCTGCCGGCGGCGTTTGCGGCCTTCTGCCAGCGTACCAATGGCCTGTGCGTGATGGCGCGCGAGGAAGCCTGGCCGCAGGCGAAGGAGTTCGAAGTCGGCCCCGCCTGGACTTTCTGGCGCGGTCTGGTGCTGTTGGGCGTCGATGCGCCGGAGTTGCCCGAATGGGCCAGTATCTCGGCGCAGCAGCGCCAGCTCGCCGAGGCCGGTTTGCCCGGCATCCTGCCCGTGCTGAAAATCGTGGGCGACGGCAGCCGGATCTGGGGCGTGGATCAGGCGGGGACGGTTGTGGCGATCGATGACCTGACTGTTATGGAGCCGCTGGCTGGCGGCCTCACCGACCTCTACGCCGAGCAGATAGCTGATCTGATGCAGCGCCAGCAGGATATGGCGCAGCGGCTGGCCGAACGGGCGGCGCGCAAGCAGGGCACGCTGCCGGGCTAGCATGAGCGCAATGCTGCAAGTCACGGAAGAACCCCTGGCCGATCAGGACATCCTGCTGCTGCGTCGTGGCCGCCGGGGCAGGTCGCTGACGGCGGTGTTCGCGGGGCTGATGTTCCTGCTGCTGGCGAGCAGCTCGATCGTGTTCGTTGTCCTGTTCGCGTCCGACCGCAGCCTGCGCCGCGGCGCTGACGGCGTGGTGGTCCTGTTGTGCACAGTGGCGATGACGTGCTTCGCAGTCTTTCTTGGACGCAGGTTGTTGCAGCTGCCGCGCGCCTGGCGTCGCTTCAACCGGGCGTTGAAGGGGCGGATACCCAAGCAGGTCGTTTCCGGCCACCTGACCGGCTTTGGCCCGTCCGAGCGGCCTGGTCTCTGCTATACCATCGGCGAGCAGCGCGTGGACGTGGCCCTGCCGTTCTGGAACGAGATCACGCGCGAAACCCGCGATGGCTTCCGGCCTGTGACGGCCGCGGCGCTGACGGATCTGCCCGTGCGCCTGCATCTGCTGACGCTGCTGCCCGGCACGCCGCCCGTGCTGTTGCGGGCTGAATATCCGATGAGCGCGCAGGCCTGGAATTCGGTCGAGGAAGTCAGCGATGCCGACCGCGAGACCGTGCGCAAGGAGGAACTGAGCCTGCGCAAGTTCTTCTACGCGCTGGCCCTGGCACCGCTGGCCGGCAGCCTGTTCCTGGGACCCTTGATCCTGCTGGCCGCATTCTTCGTCCTCATGGGACTCGTGCTGGGCATGCGCAGCCCCAGGCTGAAGCGCGCCCGCTACAAGCACGGGGTGCGCGGAGTGGTCGAGGAAATCGTGACCTATCGTGTGCGCGCATCCAACTCGAACGTTTCCACGCTGGTCCACAACTATCGCATCGGGGGCGCGATGTACCGGGTCGAGCATTTCGGGCAGGCAGCCGCGCCGGGCCGGCGCGTCGCCTTCGAGTATCTGGACGGGACGGGCATCATGGGGCCGAGCGCCTTGTTCTTTCGGATCGAAGACGAGCCGGTCATGACGCTATGAGCGCGGCGCGCTGCCTGCCGCAATGAACCCTGGCGGGATCTCTGCGTGCGCCGCGGGCCGAGCCAGCGGCTTCATGCCTGTGCGCAACACTCCTGAGTGCTTGCGTTGTCGCCAGGCGCGCGGCGGCCATGCCTGGCGTCGGCCGGCGCCACACCCGCAACCGTGCAGTTCCGTCCTTGTCGCTTCGCCTCGTAAAGCAGGTCGTCTGCCCGCGTCAACGCGCTGGCGAAAGACTCTCCTGCCTGTACGAGGGTCACCCCCATGCTGGCAGTGAAACGGGAATCTGGAACCTGCGGCGCCCAGCGCTGCGCCACGAAATCGGCACGGATCTCTTCGGCGATTGCGGTGGCGCTTTCCAGACTTGCCGCAGGCAGCAGTAGCAGGAATTCTTCTCCTCCCAGCCGGGCCGCATGGATGCGGGCGTCTGCTTGCGGCTTGAGCAGGGCGCCGAATCGGGCAAGTACCATGTCGCCAAACGCGTGGCCGAAGACATCGTTGATGCGCTTGAAGTTGTCGATGTCGGCCATGATCAGCGCGGCCGGCGCCGCCGCATCCGAGAACAGGCGCCTGGAGGCAAGCAGGCTATCGAGTCCTCGGCGGTTCAGAAGGCCCGTCAAGGCGTCGGTATCGGCATGGCGACGGTACTTCTCTATGGCGTCGTAGCTCGTCGCGATGAAGACCGCGAAGGTCAGGACTATGCTTCCGAGCAGTCCGGTGTATTGGATCAGGATGCCCCAGACCGACGTTCTCCATTCACCCGTGGAGAGCGGGGATGTCGGGGCGGCAATGTACAGGATGCACTGGCCCGTCAACACGAGGGTGATGAAGAGGAACGCGGCGGTGAGCACCCTGTCCGACGTAGTCACGGCCTGCCTGGCGAAGGACAGCGTGGCCCGCCAGGTCACGAGCGCGCAACAGGCTTGCACGAAGAACGTTTCCAGTTTCGCGCTGGAAAACAGCACTACCGAGACGACTACCAGCGCCGTCGAGGCAAGCAGGACCGCAACATCGAAGTAGGGATGAATCTGGCTGCGCCGGCGGTTCTGGAGAGCGCGACAGGCCAGGATGACACCGCCCAGAATGAAAGCATCCTCGACGACCTGTTTATATGGAGAAAGCTCGCTGGCCTGCACCAGCATGATGGCGTAGCCCGTACCCAGGCATGCCAGGGCGCAGCCCCACCGGAGCGTATTGAAGCCAATGTAGCGGACGGCGCAGAGTCCGATGGCGCAGATCAGGATCGCCGCGGGTACGGACCATTCAAGGAGGGTTGCGGGCATGGACAGGCGAATACATGGAACAGCACCCAGTCGAGCGCATGCTCGGCCGAGACAATTGGTGTGGAAAAAGATTACAGTGTGTTGCAATGTATCGCCAGGGCTCAACAGTCAAGGATTGTCAAGCGATGCGGCGGTCTTCGCCGGGAAGCGAAAGCCGGTGTCTGCCGGACGCTGAACAGCTGACGGGGGATGCGGCAGCTGTCAGCTGGCCGACAGGTGGGCGCGAGGGGCTCCAGTTACACTTCCGGCATCCCACGCCGATGGCCGCCGGACCGGCCCCGTGCCCTGCGGCAAGGCGGCGGACAGGCGGCCGATCTCCCAGTCTCCCGCCATGTCGCAATCCGATTCGTTCAATCTGAAGCAGATCGCCGTGCCGGCGTTCGGCCCGTCGCTGCTCTACGGCATCAGCAATGGCGCCATCCTTCCCGTGATCGCGCTCACCGCCCGCGATCAGGGGGCGTCGATAGCCACCGCCGGCCTGATCGCCGCCCTCATCGGGGTCGGCTCGCTGCTTTCCAACATCCCGTCCGCGCTGATCACCCATCGCTTCGGAGAGAAGCGCGCCATGGCCGGCGCGGCGGTATTGAGCGTGGTCGGCCTGCTGCTCGTGATCTGCGTGCCCAATCTCTGGGTGCTGGCGCTGGCCATGCTGATGCAGGGGTGCGCGCAGTCGGTGTTTCAGCTGGCGCGCCAGAGCTACATGATTGAGGTCGTGCCGCTGGCGTACAGGGCGCGCGCCTTGTCCACGCTTGGCGGCACGACACGGATCGGCACCTTCTTCGGTCCGTTCGCGGGCGCGGCGCTGATTCATTTGCTGGGGCTCGACGGCGCCTATTGGATTGCCGTTTGCGCCATGCTCGGCGCGGGACTTATCGCCATCAAGGCGCCCGACATCGAGCCCTCGGGTGGAGCGGGCGCGGGAGCGCCGCGCGCGCGCATGGGCGAGGTCGCGCGCGACCATCGCGGCGTGTACGCCACGCTTGGCGTGGGTGTGATGCTGATCAGTGCGCTGCGCGCGTCGCGCCAGGTGGTGATACCCCTGTGGGCAGATCATCTGGGTCTCGACGCCGCCACCACCTCGCTCATCTATGGGCTGGTCGCCGCAGTCGACATGTCGGTGTTTTATCCCGCAGGCAAGGTGATGGACCAGCGCGGCCGCTTGTGGGTGGCATTGCCTTGCACGCTGCTGATGGGGCTGAGCCTGATGGCGATCCCGCTTACCGACGGGGTCGCGAGCTTCATCCTGGTGTCGGCGCTGCTGGGTTTCGGTAACGGCATCGGATCGGGCATCGTGATGACGCTGGGCGCCGACGCCGCGCCGGCGGGCGCGCGCACGCAGTTCCTCGGCATCTGGCGTTTCATGGCCGACTTGGGCGCAAGCGGCGGACCCGTGGCGCTGTCGTTGCTGACCGCCCTGGTGTCGCTCGGCGGCGCATCGTTCGGGGTCGGCACGCTGGGCCTGGTCGCGGCAGGCGTGTTCTGGCGCTGGCTGCCGCGTCGCGCGCAGGCTTGAGCGCCTTGCTCCAGGGCTCCCACTTGCAATGGGAGCCGTCCGCGGCTCGCGGCCGAGGACAACGCCGCTGGACGGGCGCTGCGCGCGGAGACCATCGGTCGCAAGAACCATCTGCGCTTCGGCGTGGATCGTGGGGGCGCTGACGTCGATATGCTGATTGACCTTGAAGCTGCTAGAGGCCCTATCGTGGCCGACAGATCAACTGAAAGGAAAAACAGTGTCTAGCGCGTTGGCGTTGCCTCGTTTCGTTCTGGTCATCGGTGGCGGGCAGGCGGGATTGGCCGCAGGCTACTGGCTCAAGCGACAGAATATTCCGTTTCTGATCGTCGAGGCCGGCGCCAGGATTGGCGATAGCTGGCGGCAGCGGTACGCATCGCTTTCGCTGTTCACTACGAGAGCATTCAGCGCATTGCCCGGTATGGCCTTGGAGGGAGAAGCCGACGGTTATGCCGGCCGTGATGAGTTCGCGGATTATCTTGAAGCCTATGCGCACCAATTTGCGTTGCCCTTGAAGCTGGCGACATCGGTCGAGCGCCTGCGCGCAGGCTTGGATGGAAGCTTTCTGGCTGACCTGTCGGACGGCGGCACTGTTGCCGCCACGCATGTCATCGTCGCGACTGGGGGTTTTCAGGTACCGCTGAAGCCGTCGATTGCGCGCGGCTTCGGCGCGCAGGTCGTGCAGTTGACACCAGAGAGTTTCGGCGCCGGCGAGTCGCTGCCCGACGGGCCTGTGCTGGTGGTGGGAGACGGGGCCAGCGGCCGCGATCTGGCCGTGTTGGCCTCGGCCACGCATCCGGTGATGCTGGCGACGGGTAAGCCCAGGAAGCTGGTTCCCGAACGCGTACTGGGGAAATCGATCTGGTGGTGGCTGCGCAGCCTGGGGCTGATGCGGGCGCCGACTGCGTCCTTCATAGGACAGGTATTGCAGCGCAGGGATCCCTTTCCCGACCGCGATCGCGGCTTGGCGAGCCTCGAGCGGCGCGGCGTCGAACTACGGCCCAGGCTGACTGGAGCCGAAGGCGACACGGCGCTCTTCGCCGACGGCGCGCGCCGCAAGGTGGCGTCGGTGGTGTGGGCGGTCGGCTATCGGGACCACACCGACTGGATCGAGATTGCGGGCGCCGTCGACGAGAACAGACGCTTCCGCCACAGCGAGGGTGCCTCTCCCGTGCCAGGACTGAGCTATGTCGGCCGCCCGTGGCAACGCAACCGCGCGTCAGCGCTGATCATGGGGGTGGGCGAAGACGCGCGGCGCATCGTCGAAGCGATCAAGCGCGAAGTTTCGGGTGTCGCATCAGTGCGGCAATTGCCGCGACCATCAGAATGGAAACCGCGACCAACATCGTCGCCACCGCGGTAATGGTGGGATCGATGCGTTCGAGAAGCTGAGTGAACATGCGCTTGGGTATCGTGTCGTGCGTCCCGGCCAGAAAAACCGTGACAGTGATTTCGTCAAAGCTGATCATGAAAGCGAATAGCCATGCCGCGAACAGATGGGGAGCCATGTTTGGCGCGACCACCCGCCAAAGTACAGTTGTGCGCGATGCGCCAAGTGTGTACGCGACCTGCTCGACACGGACATCGAGCGTGGCAAGACCGGTTGATATCACTAGTACAACATAAGGCGCTGCCAGGACTGCGTGCGCCAGAATGAGCCCGCCCATGGTTCCGAGCAGGCCTATGTTGGCAAAGAAGATATAGAGTGCAACGCCCGTGATGACGTGCGGTACCACCATGGGCGCCGCGAAATTCAACTCGAGCAGAGACCGGCCACGGAACCTGCCGCGAACCAGTCCGCATGCGGCGATGCTGCCGAGGCAAAGGGCGATAAGGCTCGAAAGCAGCGCAATGAATACGGAGTTCCGGAGTGCTTCGATCCATCGCGGATCGCTGAAGAACGCTTCGTACCATCGCAACGAGTAGCCAGGCGGAGGGAACTCCAGGGTGCTGGAACTCGAGAAGGACATCGGCACCACGATGACGACGGGAATGAAAATGAAGAACAGGACAAGAGATGCATATACGGCCAGTACGGCGGGGCCTGGATTGCGGATCTTCTTGATGCCCCGCACAGCCTGGGATTCTTCCACTGGAAGCCTTGACGACATGGGAGACCTTATGACGAACGTGGATTGAGCTGCCCAAGCCTTCTGCTTGTGGCGTACAAAGCCAGGCAGGCAAGCAGCAGGGCGATGGAAATGGCGGATGCCAGGTTCCAGTCGGGCATGCGGTTGATCAGCAAATCAAGCATGTTGACCAGCATCGGCACGCGTCCGCCGCCCAGAATCATGGGCGTTACGTAGAAGCCGAGAGCCATCAGGAACACCAACAGCCCTCCCGCTGCGAGCGCGGGTAACGTCAGCGGCAAGAAGATTCGCCAAAATACCGTCCGTTCCGTCGCTCCCAGGGAGCGCGCGGCATGCAGGAGTCTCGGATCGACTTTGCGCATTGCCGCGTATAGGGGCAACACCAGAAAGGGCAGCAGGGCATTGACCACGCCGAGGGTTACGCCGCCGCGGTTGTACAAGAAAGCGATCGGACCGTCGGCGAGTCCCCCGGACTGCAACAGGCCGTTGACGATGCCGGCATTGCCCAACAGGATGATCCACGCGTAGGTACGGATGAGCACGCTCACCCAGAATGGGATGACCACGAGCGCAAGGGCGAAGAGTTGCGCCCTGGGATTCAGACCGTTGATCCAGTATGCCAACGGATAGCCTAGCGCCATGCAGGCCAGCGTGGCGAGCGCGGAGATGATGAAGGTATTGGCAATGACCTTCATATACAGCGGCGAGCCGAGTAGCTCGCCATAGTGCGCCAGCGTCGGATGCGGCCAGCCAAAGCTGCGGATCAGTGTGTCGAGTAGCGGCAGGTTGAAAGCCAATACCATCAGCATGAGTAGCGGCGCAACCAGCTTTAACTCCGCTCGGCTGTTGCGCTGCCGTGCCGCGCTTTTCTTCGTCGGGTGCATTTTCAAAGTCCCAGCTTGAAGAGTTGCCACCGCTTTTCGACCACGGAGGCATGGGCGGCCCAGAATGCTTCATTGGGGAGGACTTGTACCTCCCGATTGGCCTGGCTCGTCGGGAACTGCGCCAGCTTGTCCTGCGGGAGCAGCTTGTCCAGGTAGGGACTATTGCCGGTATAGGGGATGATCTTCGCCGCCTCCGCCTGGGAAGCGGGCAGCGTCATCTGATGGAGCAGGCCAAAGGCGGCGCTGGCTTGGGCTGGTGCAGCGCCTCGCGGCATGACGAAGTAACCGATATTGAGCAGCCCCTGATTGAATTCCAGCCGCAGCTTTGGATTCCCCGCAACGCGGCCCGAATAGGCGGCGGCGTAGCGGACTTCGTTATCCAACAGCAATTGCGCGGGCTGGGCGCCACTGGACCACCATACCGGTACGTGCGATTTGATCCTCTCCAGGCTGGCGAAGGCTCGATCGAAGTCGATGGGATAGAGGTTCTCGGGCGCCACGCCATCGGCAAGCAATGCGATCGGCAGGGAGTAGTACGGGATATCGGGCAATGAGCGCCAGCCCGGAAACTTCGCGGTATCCCAGAAATCCTTCCAGTTGGCCAACGGAGCGGCATCGGCGCGTCCAGACAACGCGACCGAGAAATACTGATATCCCATGCCATGCGTGTGCCGGGCTTCGGGGAACATCGCGGCGGGATCGACCTGTGCCCAGTCCAAAGGCGCAAGCAGGTTGAGCGCCATGGCCTGGGCCAGGGCGGGGCCGCCGATTTCGTGCAGCACGGCGTCGATGCGCCCGGATTCGACCATCGCCCGCAGTTTGCCCAGGGGCGTTCCGGTCGTGTCTTCCCGTTGCACCGTGATGCCGGTGCGCGCGGTGTAGGCATCGATGTAACCTCTTTGGAGAGCCTCGCCGGACTGGCCCCCGGCCGCGATGATGCGTATGGACTTGGCCGTTGCCGGCGCTGATGCCGCGGCACGCGCCAGGGTGGGTGTGGCGCATGCGCCCATGGTAGCCAGCGACGACTTGATGAAAGTACGACGTTCCATGAAGGACTCCGTTAGTGCAGGTGGGTGACAGTGGCGGGGGGATGCGCCAATTCGGCGGGTTGTTTCTCCGGAAGCAGCCAGACGGCGTCTTCAGGCCATGAGAGAACCACCTGGTCTCCGATAGCGAACCGGACTTTTTCGTCGCTGGCGGCGACTATGAACGGACGCGCCTGGCTGGTTTGGACGTGATAGCGTATGGACTGCCCCAGATAGACAATGTCCAGGATGCGCCCTCTGAGGCCTGCGTGCCCGGCAGATGGGGCGGATAGTGCGGCCCGTTCGGGCCGGACGATCGCCTGCACGAGATCGCCGTCCGTTGGTGGCCGTGACAGTCCCGAGGGATGGACTACCAGCCTCTCGCCTTCTCCAAGGTCAAGAATGAGCTTGGAATCTGCCGTCGCAAGACGGCCGCGCAGGAAATTGGCGGTACCCAGAAAACCGGCCACAAACGAATTGCTTGGCCGCGAGTAGATTTCCTGCGGCGACCCGACCTGTTGCATCATGCCATCGGCCAGGAGCATCACCCGGTCAGACATGGACAATGCCTCTTCCTGGTCGTGGGTAACAAGGATGGTCGTCGTACCCAGAGAACGCTGCAGGCGCCGCAATTCCACCTGCACCTCTTCGCGCAGTTGTTTGTCTAGCGCTCCCATGGGTTCGTCCAGCAACAGGATGTCGGGCTGGAAAACCAAGGCTCGAGCGAGCGCCACGCGCTGTTGTTGCCCGCCGGATAGCTGAGCAGGCCGACGGTTGTGCAGACCATCCAGGCGCAGCAACGCGAGCACTTCCTTCACCTTTTTGTCTATTGCGCCGGCATCGTTGCGCCGGATGCGCAAAGGAAACGCGATGTTCTCGCGCACCGACAAATGGGGAAAGAGTGCATAGCTTTGGAAGACGAGGCCGATGTTGCGCTGGGCAGGGGGGAGTCGGGTGACGTCGCGCGGGCCGAGGAGGATCGCTCCTTCGCTGGGCAGCGTAAGCCCGGCGATCAAGGCCAGCGTAGTGCTCTTGCCGGAGCCGCTTGGGCCGAGGATGGTTAGGAACTCCCCTTGTTCCACGTGCAGGTTCAGATCGCGCAAGGCTGTCGTGCCATCGTAGTGCTTGGACAGTTTGGCAATGGTGATTGCTGTCATATCGACTCCCCTATTCTTGTTGGCGCTACAGTGCTTGGGTGCTCAGTAGGTATGGGCGTTGGTTTGCGCCGTCAGCTTGTTGTCGCGTACGTTTTTGACGGCTGCGCGCAGGTCGTCCAGGTAGCTGTCCATGATGGATTGGTGCACCGGATTCACCATGAAGTGGATTGCCACGGGATCCACGCCCACGCCGACGAACCATCCCTTTTTGTCCAGTTCCTGGGCGACAGCGTTGATGTCGACCGATGGATCTCGCGATCGATAAAGCACGAAAGAGAGCTCGCTATGAGGACGGAGCACTTCCAGGCCCTCGATGTCCTCTATCCCTCGGATCATGCGATTGCGGGTATCGGCCACGATCTTGGCGATACCCCGATATCCCTCGGTGCCCAAGTAGTTCAAGACCGCCCAAGCCGATGCGACGGGGCTGGCCGGGCGTGTACCCAGAAAGGTGTCCGTTTCGTAGTGGCCACGCGGCCAATCGTCGAATTCGAAGCGTTGGTGTTGCTTGAAGTTTTCGTTGCGGTACAGAATCAGCGAGGCGCCTTTCGCGGCGAATCCGTACTTATGGATGTCGGCCGAAATGCTCGTGACGCCAGGCAGCGAGAAATCAAAGTCAGGAATGGGTTCGCCATTGAGCTTCATGAACGGGCCGAGAAAGCCGCCCACGCACGCGTCCACATGCAGTGGAATTTGGTGCTTCAACGCGACCTCTGAAAGTGCGGCGATCGGATCGTAGACGCCATGCGGGTATGCAGGAGCGGAACCCACGATCAGTGCCGTGCGCTCGTCAACGGCAGCATTCAGCGCCTGGACGTCGACCCGGAAATCGTCGCCGATGGCAATGCGCTGCACGTCCATGTCCAGGTAATACGCGGCCTTGTTGAACGCCGGGTGTGCTGAACGCGGGACCACGATCTTGAGCCGTTCATGGCTGGCGGCAACCCCAGTCGCCCTTTTCAGGCTACGCGCCGATTTCACCGCCTGGAAAATGCTCTCGGTACCCCCCGAAGTGAAGCTGCCTGCGGCGCCAGCCGGAGCATTGAACAGGGAAAGCGCCATGTCGATGACTTCCGATTCAAGGCGCTGGACACTGGGGAACGCCTTGCGGCCGAGGCCGTTTTCCATGAAGTACTTTGCCGAGGCGTTCTTCGATACGGCGCCGAGCGCGTCATCCAGCCAGTAGACATAGAGCGCCATCCTGCCTTCGTCCCAGCGGTAGTCCCCATTTTTGGCGTCATCCAGGCGCTTTTCCAGCGCGGGCCAGGGCGTGCCGGTGGCAGGAAACTCGATTCGCGGGGATAGAGGGGAGTGAGGCGTGGTCATGGCAGGTGCTTTATGTGAAAGTGGATGAGAAATTAAGATATCACGAACAATTAAATTTGTGATCACAAAAATGGATCGGGAATTCCCGTAGGTGGCCAGGACGATCTAGGGGGATCCGCGAAATTTCCGTGAGAACGACCAGTTCCATGGGCGCGCGCATGCCCGCCGGAAGGTCGACGTTCAATGTGATTGAGTCTTTTGCGAGAAGGCCTATCGGCGAGGCATGAAAGATGCCGCGTTCCGACAGCGCGGGGCGGCAAGACGGACTACCGTGGCGAGCGCTTGCGTCGATGCGCCGGGCCGCAGTGACAATAGCCAGCCCGATACGGGCGCGCCATGCGCCGCAATACCCCGCGCCGGCTTAGGCGAAACGATCGATCGAGTACCACGGCCCTAGGAGGGGCGCCGCCGTCACGTCGTGCTCGGGCCAAATCCGACTGTCACTCCAGGCGAAACGGCGGGGGGCGTAAATGCTGAGACCTGGGGTGGCGACAGCGAGCGCTGTACCGATGCCTGCAAAGTTCAGCTTGAAGTGGTAGCCCGACTTGATGCCGACAAAATCGAATTCGCCCGGTTCGACGCCATGGCTGCGGAACCCCTGCGGATCGTGAATCAGTCCAGGCTGGCTGGTGGCGATGACGACGGAACCGTCGGGCAGACGTAAAGTCGCTGTCAGGCCAAGTTGAATCAAGGTCCCGTGCTTGTATGGCCCGCTCACGACGTAGCTGCCCGGTCCCAACGCGATGACCTCGACCCCGGTTTCCAGTGACGACAGGCCAGGCGTATCAAGGCCCCCGAGTCTGGCGAGGAAGCGAGCGCCGACGCCAAGCGCATGCGCATCCTGGACCGCGATTGCATCGGTCACTGTGACGGCGCCGCGCAGCGGCCGCTGGCGATGCTGGGCCTGGCGCAGGATTTCAATGCTGTCGCCAGGCGCTCCAGCAAGCACGCGATCTCCCATATCCGCCAAAAGAAACGGGCGTTCATTGGGACTTTCCTGGACCTTGTCGAGAGCTGCTTCCGTGGTTGGTAGCGTATCTGGAAATTCATCACGCCGAAGCCAGAAATCGCCCGCCAGCTTTGCGGACAGCTTGGCGGCGAGCACGGCATCGCCATCGGCGATGACCAGCGCGCCTTGGCCCATGGCCTGGCCGTTGGCGTAGGGAAAAACGTTGAGTAGGGAAATATCCAGTACCGCTGGGTGTTGGTGCAGCATCTGGCGGGCTTGCTCGTGCAGCGCCTGGAGCGGGCCTGAACTGGTGTCGGCATTCCCTGGCAGAATCATGCGAGCCTTGGTGAGCACCGAAACCGGCCTGATCTTCTTTCGGATTGCAGCCTCCAGCAGTTGGACGCAGCGGCGCCCGCAGTCCATGACGTCGCGATGCGGGTTTTCCTTGCAGGCGCTGACAATGTCTGCCGCCGTCAGCATGTCGGCTGTTATATGGCAATGGAGATCCAGACCGACGGCAATTGGCACGTCCTCGCCCACCCAGGCGCGCAAGAGTTTAAGGAAGTGGCCTTCGACATCGCTAATCGACGCGGTGGCCATGGCGCCATGCAGCTCCAGCGCGATGCCGTCGATTCGTCCAAATTGGTCCAGAGTGCTTTCGATGCTTGTCTTGAACCGCGTTACGAGGTTCTCGTACACGTCTTCATCGACGGGGCCGCCAGGCGCAGCTTCGGCGAAGAGGGCCGGTATGGCCGTGTGTCCCCGCTGTGTCAGTTCCGAAACAATGCCTCCCAAGGTCGTGCCCGCGCCTTGCATCTCGGATATGAGCTTGGGGCCTTCGAGCCATGCAAATGCAGTTGCCGTGGTTCGGCGAGGACTGAACGCATGTGTCTCGTGAAAAAAGCCGCCAACAACAATTTTCAAGGATCCGGTTTTCATGCCAGTTCAGATGCTCAGTTGACTCGCGGCATTTGCGTGTCGCGGATCATCTGCCCCATTTCCTGGAGGCCCATTTTTAACTGTGCGGCATATTCGGCGCCGTTCAGCGGCATTGCGTCCATGCCCAACTTGTCGAATGACTCGAGCGTCGCGGCATCACGGACTGCTGCGATGACTGCATCCTGCAAAATGGCAAGCACCTCGGGCGGAGTGCCAAGCGGCGCTGCAAGCCCGATCGAGGCGTCGATCTGTACTGGCCAGCCGCTCTCCCGAACCGTTGGTACGTCTGGGTACTCGGGCCAGCGCATCGGACCCACTGACGCAATCATTCGCAGTTTGCCGGCTTGCATGTGCGCTAGAACGTCGGAGGGGTTCGCGACGGTGACGTCTATTTGCTTGCCCAGCAGGGCGTTAACCGTCTCGGTGCCGGACTTGTACAAGACTTGTTCGAACTTGCCTCCGGTCTGACGACTGAGCTCGAGCACCGCGAGGTTGACTGCAGCGCTGGGTGAGCCGAGAAAAACGCCATCTCCCTTCTTTGCGTTGTTCAGCAGGTCTTGCAGGGTGAGATAGGGAGAATCGGCCCGCACCACGATGCCGTAACGGTACCGTCCGATGCCAGCCACAAAGGCGAAATCCTGATCTGCATAGGGGAGCTTCATCAGGTGCGGCAGGATGGCCTGTGTGGAATACGTAACCACGCCGATGGTATAGCCATCTGGCGCCTGGCGTGCGACGTAGCTTGGGCCGAGCGTGCCGAGCGCACCGGGTTTGTTTTCGACCACCACGGGTCGGCCCAGTCTCGCTTCCATGCCCTTGGCCAGAACGCGCGCAGCCACATCAGTGCTACCGCCGGGGCCGTAATTTACGACGACATGAATTTCGTTCTTGGGGAAGTCTGCCGCTGCGGCGGCTGTCCCCAGGCTTGAGAAGGCAAGGAAGGCGGCGAGGGCTATGCGCGCGCCTGGGCTGGCATCGATGCTGCAATTGTGGGACCTGGTGTCGGCCATGTCGAATCCCCGGAGTGTCGGTGTTGTTCTTTTAATGTATCACCAATTAATATAAATGTGATCACAAAATAGATCTAGGGAATTCCCTTGCCACCTGGCCAAGCAACGACGCCGGAGTGCGCCGCGCGAAATTCTGGGAGAATTGGCCCTGTTTTATGTCACATTCAACTCCGCCATGCAGCGTGCCATGTCCGAAGCAACCCCAGAAACAGCTATGCGCGATAGCGTCTATCAAGGCATTCGCGGGTCTCTGATCTGCGGGCGCTTCGCGCCCGGGGAAAAGCTGCTGCTGCGGCAACTCGCGTCGGAATTCGAGGTCAGCCTGACCCCGGTTCGAGAGGCGCTGCACCGTCTCATTGCGGAAGGCGTGCTGACGCAGGAGCACAGCCGCTCAGTGCGTGTGCCCATATTGTCGAAAGCACGCGTGCTGGAGTTACGGGACATCCGCCTTTCGTTGGAAGGCCTGGCTGCCGAACGCGCCGCCGCGAACGCGACGGCGGCGGATATCAAGGTACTGGAGCGGTTGGCGGGCGAGGTCGAGGCGGCCCGTCGTGCAGGTGATATCGCAAAGGACACGCAAAAGGTGGCCGAGTTTCAGGTCGCTCTTTACCGGGCAAGCGAAATGCCTGTACTCGTGCGGCACATCGAAATGCTGTGGCTGCAGACCGGCCCCTACATCCGGCTGCTGCATCCGGATTTCATCCGCATGGTGCAACAAGTGCGCGCAGGATGGCGCTATGAGCTATGCGACGCTTTGCGTGAACGCGACGGTGGCAAGGCACGGCAATTGATAGAGACCGACATTTCCGAAGCCCTCACTTATTTGGCAAATCTCTTCGACGCGGCCGCCTTGATCAACCACGCTTGAGCGCTTCGGTTGATGAGCGTGGAGTGATGGGGCCGCGTCGCTCTCTATCGCGCGCAGCGGCTCAGTGCGCCGCGAACCAATCCCCCTCCAGACTGCCTTTCATGCCGCAGAACGGCGGACCGAAGCCGTCTTTCTCCACCCCGGCGGGCGGCGTTTCTCGCACCGCCAGCACCGCGCCGCGGCGCGTCAGGTCCAGGGTCCAGGGTGGCCCGTCCTGATAGGTGACGATCAGGCTGTCGCCGACGGTGACCGCCTTGCCGCTCAGATCGCAGACCCAGTTGCCGCTGTAGGGCTGGGCCGAATTGGCGGCCACGAGCAGTTGGCCGTCGGCGCCGCGGGTGATTTCAATTTCACCTTCGAGGTTCTTCCACTTGCCGACAAAGCCGGCAGGCGGCTGCGGATTGATGGATTTCAGAAAATTCAGGCGGTAGCGCATGCTGGTGCCGATCTCCTTGACCGGCGTGCTGCCCGAAAAGGGCTCGGCATAGATCCTGTCCCGCACGCCCAGGAAATAACGTTGGTCGGCTGTCAGCGATTTGACTGCCTCGGCGTCGAGTTTGCCGCGCACCGCCTTGTACTGCTGCGCGATGGCTGCATCCTGGTCGGCCAGGGCCGGGTGGGCGCAAATGGCTTTTTCGACCGGAGTCGCGGCTTTGGCGCAGTTGAAAGAGGGGGCAGCGGTGGCGCTGCCCGCCATGGCCAACGATGCTGCAAAGACCAGATGACGGATCATCGTGTGTAGTGCTCCAGGTTGTGTACCGGTCCGGGCAGCCCGCAGGCGCCGAGACAACGGCGCAGTGTACCGGCGCGGACGTTATTGGTGCTGTTTCCCGCCCGCGCGGTCACGCGCGCCGCGCTGCGGGCTGCTTCTTCTTCTGGCTCGTCTTGGCCTGCTTCCAGAATGCCGCTGCCGCGGGAGACAGGCGGTTCTCGTTCAGGCATGCCAGTCCGACGCGCCGGGCCGTCTTGGGCAGCAAAGGCCGATACACCACGCCGGGATAGGCGTCCGGCAATGCCATCGATGCCACCACCGATATTCCTTCGCCCTTCTGCACGAACGCCAGAATCGACAGCATCTGGGTCAGTTCATGCGAGATCTTCGGTGCGGTGTCGGCTCGCGCGAACATCTTGGCGACCAGGCTTTGTGATCCGGCATGGGTCAGGATCAAGGGGTGGCGGCCCAGGTCGCGGATGTCGATGGATGCCGCCGCAGCCAGCGCATGTCCTTCGGGCAGGACCGCAACCAATTCGTCCTCGGCCAATTGCAGGGTATCGAAATTGCTTTTGGGCAGGGTGACGACGCCGATCTCCAGCCGGCGCTCGATCAAGTCCTGTTCGATCTCGGCATCGGCTTTCTCGAAGACCCGTACATCGATGCCGGGATAGAGCTGCCGGAAGCGTTGCAGCAGCGGCGGCAGAAGTTGCAACGAGGAGCTCAGGCCGAACGACCCCAAGCGGAGCATCCCGCTGTCGAGGCCGGCGCTTGCGCCCGCCGTGGCCTGGATGAGATGCATCGCGGCAAACAGGTCGCGCACGTGCGGCAGTATCTGCTGGCCGGCATGGGTGAGTTCCAGCTGCGGCGCATTGCGATCGATCAGGTCGGTGCCGAGCGTGGTTTCGAGCGCACGCAGCACGTGGCTGGTGGTGGACGGCGTCATGCCTATCTTGGAGCCGCCGCTGGCGATGCCGTCCGACGCCGCAAGCGACAGGAATAGCTCCAGTTGGCGCAAGGTCGGCGCATTGGGCCCAAGCGGTGAGGTCATATTGAATTCAAATTCAATTGTTGTTGAATACTTTGAATTCTAGACTTATTTCCGTCGCCACCGGAAAAAGTCCATGCTCTCGCCACTCGTTGCCACGCTGCGTTCCTCTCCCATCCAGGTCATGGCCCAGCAGACCCGCCAGGCCATTCAGCAGGGCCGCAGCGTCGTCGACATGACGCTGGGTGAGCCCGATTTCCCGACGCCTGCCCATATCTGCGAGGCTGCGATGCGCGCCATCGCCGGCGGCCAGACGCGTTACACGCCGATCAACGGCACACCGCTGTTGCGCGAGGCAATCGTCGAGAAGTTCCGCAGGGACAACGGCATTGAATGCACGATGGCGCAGATCAACGTGGGTTGCGGTGGCAAGCAGGTGATTTATCAGGCGTTCCTGGCCACCTTATCGCCTGGCGACGAGGTGATGATCCCCGCGCCGTATTGGGCGTCCTACAGCGATATCGTGTCGATGAATGGCGGCGTGCTGCGCCCCTTGGCGACGACGCCGGACGAGGCTTATGCGCTGCATCCGCAGGTGCTCGAGGCTGCCATTACGCCGCAGACCAAATGGCTGGTCCTGAACTCGCCCAGCAACCCCAGCGGCACCGCCTACACGCAACAGCAGTTGGAGCAGTTTGCCGCCGTCATCAGGGCGAGCCGCAATCAGGACTTCCTGATCATGGTCGACGACATCTATGAACACATACTCTATGACGGCAGGGCTTTCGTCACGTTCGCACAGGTCGCGCCGGATCTGGCGCATCGCATCCTGACCGTCAACGGGGTGTCCAAGGCCTACTCGATGACGGGTTGGCGGGTGGGCTATGCCTGTGGCCCCGAGTTCTTGATCGATGCCATGACGAAAGTGCAGATGCAGATCAACTCCCACACGTCCTCGGTGTCGCAGGCGGCCGCAGCTGCCGCGCTCGCGGGTTCGCAGGACGAGGTGCGCCGCCGCTGCGGCATCTTCCAGCAGCGGCGCGACTACCTGCTGGCGCAGTTCGCGCAAATCGACGGCCTGGCGACGCCCAGGCCGGAAGGCGCCTTTTACCTGTTTCCCGACGTCCGCAGTTTCATCGGCCGCAAGACGCCCGCAGGCTTGCGCCTGGAGGATGACGTTGCGCTGGCGTCATACCTGCTGGCCGCGGGCGTGGCGGTCGTGCCGGGTTCGGGATTCGGCATGCCCGGATTCATGCGCCTTTCCTACGCGACCTCCGACGAAAACCTGCGCATCGCCGCCGCCCGCATGGCCGCCTCGCTGGGCAATCTTCAATAGCCGCGGCGCTTGCCGCCGCCATTTTTCAAGCACTCGCATCAGAGCTTTCCTAAAGGGGAATGTTGCATGTCCACGGTTTCGCAGATCATCGGTAAACGCCTGTACGAGGCGGGGTGCCGCCACGCATTCGGCATTCCTGGCGGCGAGGTCCTGTCCGTCATGCGCGGACTGGACGATGCAGGGGTCAAGTTCACGCTGGTCAAGCATGAGAACTCCGGCGGCTTCATGGCGGAGGGCGTGTTCCACCGCACGGGCGCGCCGGGCGTGCTGGTCGCCACCCTGGGGCCCGGCGTGGCCAATGCGGTGAACGTGGTGGCCAATGCGCTGCAGGATCGCGTGCCCATGATCTTCCTGACCGGCTGCGTCGACGAGGACGAAGCCGCCACCTATACCCATCAGGTGTTCGACCATGCCGCCCTGATGCGGCCGATCACCAAGGCGTCGTTGCGCATGACGGCGGGCAATGCCGAGGCCGTCATGGACAAGGCGCTGGCCATCGCCATGGATGATCCCCCGGGGCCGGTGCACATCGACGTGCCGATCAGCGTCGCCATTGCCGAGGCCGCCGTGGCCCGCGGTGCGCGGCGCGTGCAGCCGGCCCCGGCTATCCCCGCGCATACCGAACAGCTCGAACTGGCACGGTCGTGGCTGGCCAAAGCCAAGCGCCCCGTCATCATCGCCGGCGTGGAGGCCCTGCACCACCGCGCGGAGGAGCAGGTCCGCGC
Organism: Achromobacter sp.; assembly: GCA_032153965.1. Classification (GTDB taxonomy): domain Bacteria; phylum Pseudomonadota; class Gammaproteobacteria; order Burkholderiales; family Burkholderiaceae_B; genus Achromobacter. The sequence goes on from JALDYL010000021.1 coordinate 22,090, forward strand.
GTTGGTGCAGAAGCACCGGATCCCGCTGATCACCACGTACAAAGCCAAGGGCATCATCGATGAGCGTGACGACATGGCGGTGGGTGGCATGGGCCTGTCGCCGAAGGCTGACAACATCGTGCTGCCCTTGATCAAGGAAGCGGACGTGGTGCTGTTGCTGGGCTATGACCCGATCGAAATGCGGGTGGGCTGGCGCAACATCTGGGAAGACGGCGCGCATGTGATCGAGCTGTCGTCGAACCGCAATACGCACTACATGCACCAGTCGGCGATCAGCTTCGTGGGCGACATCAAATGCGGGGTGGAGGTGTTGGCCGACGGCTTGCGCACGGCATCGGAATGGAAGGACGACGAGGTTCGGGCCATCAAGCGTGCGCTGGCGGGCATCTACCGCGTCGACGAAGAGTGGGGCCCCGGCGCCATCGTGGACGTCGCGCGCGCGGAAATGCCGGCCGATACCGTGGCGTCGGTCGACAGCGGCGCGCATCGGATCCTGCTGTCCCAGACCTGGCAGTGCTACGAGCCCCGCACCCTGATGCAGTCGTCGGGCCTATGCACCATGGGTTGCTCCTTGCCCCTGGGCATAGGCGCCAAGCTGGCCGAGCCCGGACGCCCCGTGGCGGTCTTCACGGGCGATGCCTGCCTGGAGATGACGCTGGGCGAACTGGCGACGGCCAGGGACGCCAAGACCCCGGTCATCGTCTTCGTGTTCGCCGACGAATCCCTGTCGCTCATCGAGATCAAGCAGCGCGGCACCGGGCAGCCGAACCTGGGGGTGGATTTTACCGGGACGGACTTTGCGGCCGTGGCCAGGAGCATGGGCGGGCTGGGTTTCGACGTGCAGGACCGCGCGGGCCTGGCGCAGGCGATACGCGCGGCCCTGGCGGCAAAGACGTATTCGATCATCTCCTGCCGCATCCCGCGCAAGGCGTACGACAACCGGATCTGAGGCACGCGCGGGACGGATTGCGGCAACCAGGCAGGAAAGTGCTTTCGGCTTCAAAAAACCCAAGGGGAATGCCCAATGAAGCGACGCTGTTTTCTCAAGGCATGTGCTGTGTCGATGGCCGTGGCGCCCGTGGTGGCGCGGTCCCAGGACCGTATCATCAGGATCGTGGTGCCGTTCGCGCCAGGAGGCTCTGGCGATCTGATTCCACGCATCGTTGCGCCGGCCATGTCGGAACGGCTGGGCATGACGGTGATCGTGGAGAACCGGGCCGGCGCGGGCGGCGTGATCGGCGCGTCCTATGTGGCGCGGGCGCCCGCCGACGGGCTCACGCTGGGGGTGGCGACCGTCAGCACGCATGCGATACAGCCTGCGGTGCTGGCAAAGCCGCCATACGATCCGCTGAAGGATTTCGCGCCCATCTCCAACCTGGCCCGGGTGCCCAACGTGATCTCCATCAATCCGGGCCTGCCGGCGCAGGACATGGCCGAGTTCATCAAGCTGGCCAGGCAGCGCGGCGGCGATATCACCTACGGGTCGCCCGGCGTGGGATCGCTGGGGCACATGATGGGCGAACTGTTCGCCCAGGCCACGGGCGCGCCCATGCGGCATATTCCGTACCGCGGGGCCGGCCCGGCGTTGCAGGACGCCATCGCGGGCCACGTGGACGTGCTGTGCGACAACCTGCCCGCGTCATTGCCGCATATCCAGGGCAAGCGCCTGCGCGCGCTGGGGGTGGCCTGGCCTGGCAGGGTGGAACAGTTGCCGGACGTTCCCACCTTTGCGCAGGTCGGCGTACAGGCGCTCAATGATCCTGCCTGGTTCGGGCTGGTTGCCCCCGCGGGAACGCCCGCGGAATTCGTGCAACGTGTCAGCGAGGCGGCCGCGGCGGCGCTGAAGACTCCGGAGGTGGCAGGCCGGATCAGGCAATTGGGCGCGGTGCCTCAAGGCGGCCTGCCGCAGGCATACGCGGCCGATATCCAATCCGAACTGGACAAATGGCGCCGTGTCGCCAAAGCCGGCAACATTTCCCTGGAGGCCAATTGACTGATCAATCTCCTGATTGCTCCAGCGGCGCGCTAGCCTGGCTGGAATCGCTGATCGCCTGCCCCACCGTATCCGGCAGCCACTCCAACCTTGAGTTGCTGGCGCTGGCGGAATCGTTCCTGCGCAAGATCGGTTTCGCGGTGCGCTACACCTACAGCGAGGACCGCAAGCGCGCCAACCTGTACGCCAGCCTCGGAGGCAGCGTGGGCGGAATCCTGCTGTCCGGCCACACGGATGTCGTGCCGGTGGCGGGGCAGGACTGGACCCGGGATCCGTTTCGCCTGACCGACGAAGGCGAACGGCTCTATGGCCGCGGCGCGTGCGACATGAAGGGCTTTCTCGCATGCGTGCTGGCGACGGTGGGCCGCCTGGGCCACGGCAGGCTGGCCCAACCCGTGCATATCGCGCTGACCTACGATGAGGAGATCGGCTGTGTCGGCGTGCGTGGGCTGCTGGCTGACTTGCGGCAGCACGGCATCCGGCCGTCCGCGTGCATCGTCGGCGAGCCGACCCGCATGGAGGTGGTGCGTGCGCACAAGGGCCGCCATGCCTGGCGCTGCAATATCCGGGGCAGGGCAGAGCACTCCTCGCTGAGCGGCATGGGCGTGAATGCCGCGGAGACGGCTTGCGCCCTCGCGGCGGAAGTCGCGGCGCAGGCCCAGGCATTGCAGTCTGCCACGCGCGACGAGGGCTTCTATGTGCCTTTCTCGACGATGGCGGTCTGCCGCGTGCATTCCGGACATGCATCGAATGTGATCCCGGAGGAGGCGGAGTTCGACTTTGATCTGCGCTTCCTGCCTGGCGTCGATCCCGACGCGGTATTGGCGCCCATCCATCAGCGCGCCCGGGAGCTTGAGCGGACGATGCGGCAAAGGGTCTCCGAATCGCAGGTGTTGTTGATGCAGCGGACATCGGTGCCCGCATTGGTGTCCAGGGCAGATACCGACATGCTGGTGGAAGCCTTGTTCCGGGCGGGGGCTCAGGCCGGCGGACACGTAGCCTACACCACGGAAGGCGGGCTCTATCAGCAAGCGGGCATCCCGGCCTTGGTCTGCGGGCCCGGCGACATCAGCCAGGCCCACACGGCGGATGAGTACATCCTGCGCAGCCAGCTCGGGATGTGTGAGTCCGTGCTGGAACGGCTGCTGGCAGGCGGGCCGTGATACGCACAGGACGGGCTTCCGCGGCGGCGGGCGTCACCAATGGCGTCGAGGTTGCGGAAGCGTGTTTTTGGATGTCAATCAAAAAAATATAAACCTTTGATTCTTCTTGAATTGCCTGGCCAATTTGAGCGGATTCCAGCGGCGAGTTCCATATTTCTTGATCAACAGTGCCTTTCTAAACATATAATTCATCTGATAAGTATTCGCATTTAGATATCGGAACGATGAATTGTGGCCAAGAAAACTCAGTTGACAATCTCGCTGTGCGTCCAATGTTTCAGTCCGGCAGTTGCGTTGTCCTTGATTCTTCCCGCTAGCGCCGCCGCCCAGAACGCGGCGCAAACCACGACGCTGCAGCCCGTCACCGTGACCGCGGGTTCGGTCTCGGAGGAGGACTTGCCCGCGCCTTATGCCGGAGGGCAGGTGGCGCAGGGCGCGCGTTTGGGCCTGATGGGCAATCAGGACGTGATGGACACGCCGTTCAACGTCACCAGCTATACCTCCGAGCTAATCCAGAACCAGCAGGCGCGTACCTTGGCGGACGTCATGGCCAACGATCCTTCGGTGCGATTCACGACGTCGAGCGGGCATGCCTACGAGAACTTCCGGATCCGCGGCTTCGACGTCAACCAGAACGACGTGGCGATCAATGGCATGTATGGCCTGGCGCCCATGGGCCGCACGCCGCTGGAGTTCGTCGAGCGGGTGGAGGTGCTGAAGGGCCCGAATGCCTTGTTCAGCGGCATGGCGCCCAGCGGCGCGGTGGGCGGCACGATCAACCTGGTGCCCAAGCGGGCGGAAGACACCCCCAACGCCACCTTCGGCGTGAACTGGCAGGCCGACGGCCAGCTGGGCACGACCATCGATGCCGGCCGCCGCTTTGGCTCCGCCAATGAGTGGGGCGCGCGCGTCAACGGCTCCTTCAGCGACGGCGCCACCACGCTGGACGGCCAATCCAGAAAGCGCGAGTTCCTGTCCGCCGGGCTGGACTATCGCGGCAGCGCATTGAGCGCGTCGATAGACGCCTACCATAGCCAGGAGTCGTTCTCGGGCGGCACGCCGGCCATGTTCTGGTTCGGCGGGTCCGTCGTGCCCGACGCGCCCGATCCCCGCATCAACCAGTTCAGCACCGGCTATGGCAGCATCCAGAGCAACGCCGTCATGGCGCGCGCCGAGTACCGTTTCAATGACAGCATATCGGCCTTCGCCGGCGTGGGCAGGCGCGACAGCCACCAATCGGGCCTGATCAACGGCACCCACGCGCGGCAGATCGACGCCAACGGCAATTTCACGGGTTCCATCATCGGCCAGCGCGCCTACACGGATGCCACCTCGGCCGAAGCCGGCCTGCGCTCGCGTTTCAACACGGGCAGCGTGCGGCACGAGCTGGTGCTCCAGGCTTCCTTGCTGAAGCTGGAGGACGGGTCGGCCACCGGCACCGCATCGACCTTCAAGTCCAACATCTACGACCCGATCACGCCGGTCATGCCGGCGGTGCCCGGCAGCGCACCCAAGACCGCGGAGAACACGCTGTCCAGCCTGGCGCTGGTGGACACCATGTCGTTCTTCGAGGACAAGCTGCTACTGACCGGCGGCCTGCGCAACCAGCGCGTGAAGACCACCAACTTCGACAAGACTGGCAAGACGACGGCGCGCTATGACGAGGATGCCGTGACGCCCGCCGTGGCCATCGTCGTCAAGCCCTGGGGACCGGACGTTTCGCTGTATGCCAACTACGTGCAGGGCCTGAGCAAGGGCGATAGCGTCACGGACACCACGGCCAGCAACTACGGCCAGGTGTTCGCGCCCTACAAGACCAAGCAGCAGGAGCTGGGCGTCAAATGGAACGCCGGCACCTTCACCAATACCCTGGCGTTCTTCCAGATCGACAAGCCCATGCTGGTCACGGAGGGTTCCACGGCCAAGCCTACCTATGCGGACGGCGGCGAGAAGCGGGTGCGCGGCGTGGAATGGAACACGTTCGGCGAGCTGGCCCCGGGTGTGCGCGTGTTGGGTGGCGTGACGTACACGCAGGGCACGCAGGTCAAGACCTCGTATGGCCGCTATGACGGCAATACCGCGGTGGGCGCGCCGCGCTGGCAGGCCAATACCGGGCTGGAATGGGATACGCCCTGGGTACCCGGCCTGACGCTGAGCGGGCGCGTGCAGGCGACCTCGAGCCAATACGCCGACGCGGCCAACAAGCTGCAGATTCCGGGCTGGGGCCAATTGGACCTGGGCGCCCGCTACGCCACGCAAATCAACGGCCGGGACGTGGTGCTGCGCCTGAACGTCAACAACGTGTTCGACAAGCACTATTACGCGGGCAGTTTCAGCGATACGACGCCCATCGTGACGCTGGGTCCTGCGCGCACCGTTACCGCCTCCGCCAGCATCAGTTTCTGAATGCGCGTTGTTCCGCCAGTCCCTGTTCCAGACTGCAGACCTTGGGGCACGGACTGGCAGCAAGGCAGCGGCCATTGCATCCGGGGATGACCATGGAAGTCCTGATTTTCCTCAGTCTGGCAAGCCTGTTCCTGGGCTGCTTCTGTATCTATCGCGCTTCGCCCAACCAGCGATGGGGCGCCGCGCCCTGGCCAGCCCCGTCCGCCCGCGTCGCGGGCGTCCTGCTGCTGGCTCTGGGAGGCTGGGGTTGCCTGCATGCGTTCTCTGCCGTTGCCGCCGTGTTCGTGTTCTGCACGGCCCTGATGCTGTTCTTCAGCCTGATGCCCTATCTGGGCGTGCTGGCGGGCCTGCGCGGAAGCGATACGCATGAAGCCCGCTAAGCCCGCGCCGATCCGGCGCGATTGGATCTCCAAGAGCCTGGCGGGCGTGCTGCTGGGCTTCGCGCTGGCCATGGGCGCCAGCGCGGCGCTTGCCGCCTTGACTGCCAATATTCCTCTGGCGACGCGCTCGCAGTTAGCCATGTGGCTGGTGCCGCCGGTCTGGCTGGGCATCGCGAGCGCCGTCTACTTCTTCGCCAGCGGCCTGCGCGCCTGGATCTGGCTGGGCGGGGCTTGCGCGCTGCTATACGGCGGGCTGTTTTTCGCCAAGGCGATCTGAGGGGAGTCCGCGACCATGAGAGCCGACTACGTACGCATCTACAAATCCGTCCATACCTGGACGGGCATCCTGACCGGCATGGCGCTGTTCATTGCTTTTTACGCCGGCGCGCTGACGGTATTCAAGGAACCGCTTACCCGTTGGGCGACGCCGCCCGCGGCAGTCTCGCCCGTGCCGCTGGCAGAGGCGCCCGACCTCATCGCCAGGACCCTGCAAGCGCGACCCGATGTGGCCAAGGGGTTCAGCATCCATCTGCAGGACGCCGAAAATGTGCCGGCCCGCATGGGCTGGGAAGTCCGTGACGGACAGGCCGACGACCACGATGAATCGTCGATCCGCCACCATGTGGCCTACCTGGATGCGGGCGACGAGTTGCGGCTGGAGGAGTCCGCACCCAGCGGGCTGATGCCGTTCATCGACGTGCTGCACCGCGTGGTGGGCCTGCCCGCGGACAGTGACCCCAACCGCTGGTTCATGGGCATCGTCGCATCGCTCTATGCAATCGCCCTGGTGTCGGGCGTGATCGTGCTGCTGCCGTCGTTGGTCAAGGACTTCTTCGCCCTGCGGGTCGGCAAGAACCTGAAGCGCATGTGGCTGGATGCGCATAACGTGGTGGGCATCGTGTCGCTGCCGTTTCACATCATCATGGCGCTGAGTTCGGTGGTGTTCGCGTTTCACGATGGGATCTACGACCTGCAGGACAAGCTGATGTACGAAGGCAAGCTGGAATCGGTTTTCCAGCGCTCGGGCGGCGGCGCGCCGGCGGGAGAAGCCAGGAATCCCGCGGACATGCTGACGCCCCTGCAATTGGCGGCGCAGGCGCGCGGACTGGCGCCGGGCTTTGAGCCGAGTGCGCTGCAGTATCAGCAGGTCACCAGCCCGCGCGCCATCGTGCGCGTCTGGGGCAAGGACGACAGCGCGGTGTCGCCGCGGGCGCGGGGCGGTTTCGTGGCGCTCGATCCCTACACCGGCAAGGTGCTCAACCGCGACTATCTGCCGGGCGGGCAGGATGCGCCCAACCTCTGGGTCAGCAGCTTCTTCGCGCTGCACATGGCCTCGTTTGGCGGCGCGGCGGTGCAGGGGCTCTATTTCCTGCTGGGACTGGCGGGCGCATGGCTGTTCTATAGCGGCAACCTGCTGTGGATAGAAACCCGTCGCAAGCGCGCCAACCGGCAGACCGGCGAGATCCCCGTGCAGCGCCTGGACACGCGGCTGATGGCGTCGGCGACCGTGGGCGTCTGCCTCGGGTGCGTGTGCGGCATTTCCTTGATGATGGTCGCCTCCAAATGGCTGAGCGGGCATGTAGGCGATCTGAACGCCTGGCTCCAAGGGCTGTACTACGCGGCCTTCTTCGCCAGCATGGCCTGGGCTTTCCTGCGCGGCGGCGCGGCCGCAGGGGTGCACCTGCTATGGCTGGCGGCGGCGTTGACGCTGGCGATACCGGCGACCTCGCTGGTGGGCGGCCTGTTTCCCGCCTCCGGCCTGTGGGCGCACACGTCGGCCGCGGCGCTGGCAGTGGATGCGACGGCGCTGGCTGCGGCGCTGGGGTTTGCCTGGATGGCGAAGGTCAGCGCGCGCAGGATCGGCCGGGGCGAGCCCGACAGCGCATGGGCGCCGAAGCGGCTTGCCGCAAGCGAGGGATAGCGGATCGCCGCGCCCATGTCTTGAACCAATGAACGGATGAATATGCGCAAGAAAAACAGCTTGGAATGGCGGGATTGGATGTCAGCGGCGGCGCTGGCGGTTGCGTTGATAGGCGTGACGCCGGGCATGGCGGCGGCACAGTCCAAGCAGGGCACGGTGACGCCCGGGGCCCAGGTAGACGAACGGATTTCGCTGCTGAAGGGAGAGTTCCTCGCGGGCACCTGGGCCGCCGAATCCGGCGTGACGCTGGATCTGCTGGACAGTGCCGGGCAGCACGTGCGCCGGCTGAGCGACGCAGAGAAGCCGGCCGGGGCCTTGATGCTGGTGGCACCGAAGGACGGCCTCTACACCGTGCGCGCGCAGGGCCAGGGCGTGTTCCGCTGGGCCGTAACGGAACGCCTGCCGCTCGCGGAACAACGTGCGCCCGCGCCGGCGCTGGACAGCCCGCGCCTGGCCGCGCTGGCGGCGACGCTGGCCGAGGGGGGCACGACGGATGCCTTCTGGGATGAGGTGGCACGGCTAGGCACGCCGCTGGTCGAGGCCGTGGATGCCAAGCATGACCGCGTCACGTTCCTGTGGCGCGGCGCCGAACGCAATGTGCGCCTGTTCGGCGGGCCATCGTCGGACCATGCGCAGTTGGCGCGCCTGGGCAATTCCGATGTCTGGCATGCCAGCTTCGTCGTACCGCGCTCCACACGGCTGTCATATCGCCTGGCTCCCGATGTGCCCGAGCTTCCTGGCTCGGGCATGGCGCGGCGTCGCGCGATCCTGGCCACGGCGCAGGCCGATCCGAGCAACCCCAAGACATACCCTGTGCGGGGCGTCGACGCGTACCAGACCTATTCCATGCTGGAATTGGCGGACGCGCCGCCGCAGCCCTGGGTCGAGCCCCGCGCGGGCTTGCGGCAGGGCGCGGTTGAGACAATGGAACTGCGCAGCGACCTCATGCGCAATACGCGCAAGATCCATCTGTACCGTCCTGTGGGCTGGCAGCCTGGCGCTGCCAACAATCATGTGCTGGTGCTGTTCGATGCGGGCGCCTATCTGGGGCGCGTGCCCACGCCTACCATCCTGGACAACATGATCGCCGCTGGCGTCATTCCGCCGACGGCGGCGCTGCTCATCGACAACCCCACGGCGGAGTCCCGTAGCCAGGAATTGCCGCCCAATCCGGACTTTGCGGACTTCCTCGCGAAAGAGCTGATGCCGTGGGCGCGCAAGCAGGGTATCAGCGCGCCTGCCGCGCGCACGATCATAGGCGGGTCCAGCTATGGCGGGCTGGCGTCGGCCTATGCGGCGCTGCGCCATCCAGAGGTATTCGGCAATGTGCTCAGCCAGTCAGGTTCCTATTGGTGGTCGCCCGCGGGCGAGGAGGACCAATGGCTGACTCGGCAATTCGTTGCGGTGCGCAAGCTGCCGGTGCGCTTCTTCCTCGGCGCCGGCCTGTTCGAGTCCGGGCGCGGCGGCCAGCCGGGCATCCTGGAGACCAACCGGCATCTGCGGGACGTGCTGCGCGCCAAGGGCTATCTGGTGACGCACCGTGAGGTGGCGGGCGGGCACGACTACCTGGTCTGGCGCGGGACCTTGTCGGACGGCTTGCTGGATTTGATCGGCACCGGCAAGCAGGGCGGCGAATAAGCCCTGCTTGAGAGCTGGCAGGCCTGCTCAGTCGGCGTCTTCGGACGCCGCGCCCTGCTCATCCCACCAATCGCCCAGCGCATCCAGCAGCGGCACAAGCGTCCTGCCCGAAGGCGTGAGTTCATATTCCACGCGCCGCGGATAACCGTCGTAGTCGGTGCGCTGGACGATGCCGGCCAACTCCAGCTTGCGCAGTTCCAGCGTCAGCATCCGATGCGAGATGGTCGGATTGTCGCGGCGCAGATCGCTGAAGCGCTTGGTGCCTTCCTTGAGGTAGTAGACCAGCAGCGTCGGCCATCTGCCGCTCAGTATCTGCATGACTTCTTCGATGGGGCAGCGCGAAACCAGGTCTTTCATGGGCGGGGCATGGTGACAAAAATGTGCGTAATTTACTTAGGCTAGCAGATCCGTAGAATTCAATCCGCTGCGCAGCGTGACCCTCATCTACGGAGAAAAAATCTTGGAACCCATTCTTGTTTATGGCTTTCCGCTGGGAAGTTCCATGGGGCTCGTCGCTGCGCTGGAGTGGCTGGGCAAACCTTATCGTCTGTGCCACGTGGACATGCTGGGCGAAATGCGGCTGCCTTCCTATGCGCGGATCAACGCGCGCCATGAGACGCCTGCATTCGTCAGCGAACAGGGTGCTGTCTTCACGGAGACCATGGCAATTGCGCGCTGGATCGAAAACCGGGATGGCGAACGCAGGATCAGCTTCGATCCTCTGTCGCCCGAATCCGACCGCATGCACCAGTTGATGGCCTTCCTGAACACCGGTTTCACCGCCGCCTTTACCCCGCATTGGGTCGCCCTGGAAATGGATCCGCCTGACCCGGCGTTGCAGAAGACCTTGCGGGAATGGGGCGCGCAGCGCGTCATCGAGCGGCACGACAAGCTCGAGGCGATGCTGGGCGACACGCCGTTCCTGATGGGCGAGCGCCCGACGCTGGCGGACGCCGTGCTGGTGGGCGTGGCGCGCTGGCTGGATTTCCATGAGGTCGCTGCCAAGTCCCGTTGGCCCAAGCTGGCGGCGCTGCGCCAACGCCTGGAAAGCGATCCGGCGGTCAAGTATGCGATCGCGCTGGAAGATGGCGCAGGCCCTACCCATTCGGGGCTGTGCCGGGGCCATGTGCCGCTGGAAACGTTGATCGCCACGTATGGGAAGTAGGCGGGCACGCCGAAGCGTGCCGCCTGATGCCACGCGCGTCTGCCACACGCGTCTGCGACGCGCGTCAGCTACCCGCGTCTGCTATGCGCGCGGCGTTTCGCCTTCCTCGCGCGCTTCCAGCTCATTGCCCAGCACTTCGGACGAATCCTCGCCGCGCGGCGCGGGTTCCAGTGGGCGGCGCGTGTGCCCGGCCGCGCGCGCGTCTTCGCCCTCGTCGAGGCGCTCGGATTGCACGAAGACATTCGCCGGCGGCGCGTAGCCCCGCTTGTCCTGGCCGAAGTACACCACGGTGTGCGGGTAGGGCAGTTCGATGCCGGCGGCGTCGAAGTGCTTCTTCAGGAGCCGGTTGTAGCCGCGCTGCACGGCCCACTGCATGCCCGGGGTGGTCTTGATCAGGATTCGGATGGTCACGCCCTTTTCGTTGACCGCGGTGACGCCGGCCACCGTGATGTCTTCCAGGATCTCGGGCCCGAGCACGGTGTCGGTCATCAGTTCGGCGAAGGCCGCGCGCAGATGCACGATCGCATCGTCCACGCTTTCGCGGTGCGCGATGGTGTATTCGCCCAGGTGGTACGAGAAGTCGCGCATATGGTTGGCGACGACGTCCACCGACGAGAACGGCACCAGATGGTAGCCGCCGTCCAGCGTGCGGATGCCGACCGAGCGTATCGTCATCTTTTCGACCGTGCCGAACACGCCCGCGACCTGCACCACATCGTTCTCGTTCATGCCGTTCTCAAGCTGGATGAAGATGCCCGTGATGATGTCCTGGACCAGTTTCTGCGCGCCGAAGCCGATGGCCAGGCCCACCACGCCGGCGCCGGCGATCAGCGGTCCCACGTCGATGCCGATCTGAGACAGCAGCACCATCAGCGTCATGGTCACGATGACGATCAGCGCCGCGTTGCGGAACAGCGCCAGCAGCGTGCGCTCGCGCGCGCTGGGCATGCCGCGTCCCTCGCTCTGGCTGAGGCGGTGTTCGATGATGCTGGCGATCACGGTCCAGGCCAGCGCCGCGATCAGCAGCACGATGACGATGTTCAGCGTCATCCTGATGGCTGCGCCGCCAGCATCCGAGGCCAGCCACCGCGACAGGTCGAAGGCGCGCCACGCATCGAGCACCAGCAGCACCAGGACGATGCGGATGATCAGTCCGATCAGTTTCAAGGTGGCGGGCACATAGGCGTTGACGCGCGCTTCCAGCAGCGGCAGGCGCTTGCGCAGGTCGTCCGGCAACCTGATGGGCTTGGCCAGCACGGCGTTCAGGAACAGGATCAACAGGCTGCCCACGCCGATCACCAGCAGGGTCTGCGCGGTGGCGCGGGCCATGAAAGGCAGCGCGTTGGTCGGGTCCACCTGGCTGACCACCAGCAGGATGGTGAAATAGCCTATGCCCAGCACATGCCACACGCGCGCCAGGATGTGCAGCCGCGAGCCCATGAAGGTCGTCGCGCTGGCGGCGCGTTGGTCCAAGTGCCCGCGCACTGTCTGGCGGTTGCGCCAGATGACGCGCACCGCATACACGTACACGGCCAGCATGATCAGCAGGTTGACCAGCCGGCCGAGCGCGGGCGACAACGAGGCCGACACCACCGGATCGACCAGCAGCGTGCCGTAGCCTGCCGCGGTGGCGATGCGCAGCAGCCAGGTATTCCAATACCTGGCGTTTTCGTCCGTCATGGGCAAAAGGCGCAGGTGCGGATGCCTCACGGCGAACACCGTGCGGATCAGCACCCTGACGAGCTCGACCGACACGAAGGCTCGCAGGAACACGGCCGCCAGCGTGTCCAGCGTGCCGCGCCCAGGCGTGCCCCACAGCGCCGCGGCGCCGCCCGCCATGGCGGCGAGCAGCACCACGCCCGCATCGATGGCCAGCGCGCCCACGATGGCTCCCGCGCGACGGTACAGCACCCGCATGGAGGCCGGAGCGCCGCGCCTGGGCGGCGCTTCGGGGGCGTGGCGCTGTTCGGCCACCCATCGGTCGATGCGGCCGTAGACGTACATGGCGATCATCCGCAGCAGGATGAAGGCGAGGATGGTGGCGGCCGCGGCCAGCGCGAGAGGCTTCAAGGCATGGCCCGCGGCGTCGCTGTCCATGCGCAGGCTGTCGCCCGAGGCCAGCGCGCGCATGTCTTCCACGCCCTGGCCCATGTCGGTCGCGAGGCCCGTCAGGAAGCGCTGGACGTTGTCGGCCAGGCGTTCCTGCAAGCCGGGCTCGGCGGGGTGCGCGGGAACGGCGGTCGCCGCAGGACGAGCCGAACCCGGTTTTGCGCCCGCAGCCTGAGCGCGCAGCTCGTCCACCAGCGCCTTGCGCGCGTCGGGATTTTCCAGAAGATCCGCCAGCGCAGCCGGGGTCAGCGCGGAGGGGGAGGCCTGCGCCGCTTGGGGTTGCAGCAGCCCGGCGGCCTGGGCTTGCCAGGCGTAGGACAGGAAAAACAGCATTGTCGCCAGCAGTAGCGTCGCCAACCATGGCCTCTCGCGCCAGTGCCGCCAACGCAGGGCGGCCGGGTTGCGGGGCGGGTAAGGAATCGATGCTGTCATTGCTGTTCCAACCACTAGAGAATCTCCTGTGCGATCTGGTCGAAAAATGGGGTGAGGTCGAGACGCGCATTAAGAAATGCCGCGCGTGGCCGTTACTGCAAATGGCTCAACTCTGGTCTGGAGCTTTTCATGGCCTCCAAATTCCTGTTCCCGGCGTTGGCACTCCTGCTCGCGGGCAGCGCCGCGCTGGCGGCCCACCAGGCACGGTCCGCGCCGCTTGCGCCGATGCTTGTGCGCTTCACGGTCCCCAGCCTCTGCACGGTCAGCCCGGGTCCGGCCCGGCCGGCGGTGCGATGTTCCCAGGGAACGCCCTGGCATGCGCAGCGCGTGGCGGGCGAACAGCACTGGACGGTGGTGTTCTGACCATCAGAATTCGATGGTGGCGGTGACCACGTCGCTGTACTGCCCAGGGGACGGCGCCGCCTGCGCGGGCACCCGTCCATAGACCTGCACCTGCTGGATGTTGCCGGTCCCCGTGCCCGTGACGAATGCCGTGCCTGCGGTGCCGTCACCCCAGGGGATGGTGCGGTCCGCCGACGTGTGCAGGTCATACCTTACCAGCCGCGTGCCCGTGGTGTCTCGCAGGTAACGCTGGCTCACGGTGCCGTTCTGGCCGCCGTTCAGGCGTATCCGGTATGCATCGTTATTGGTGCAGCGTACCGCCAGCGTCGTATTGGCCAGGCGCGCCGCGCGAAAGTCGGCCATCGACCCGAAGTTCAACGGGGAGGCGGAAATGGTGCAGTTGTTGGTCACGTTGGCGCGCACCGTGAAGTTATAGCTGCCGCGAGTGGTCAGCGACGAGCACGCGGGCCGGACGAGAATGGAGAATCCGTAGTCGAAGGTCGCCACGCCGGGGAAGGTCTCCGTGTACGCGGTCGTGGCGTTGTTGGCCGTCGGCACCGTGTATTGGCCTGACAGGATCTGTCCGGTGATGGGTTGGTTGACGGTGGCCTGGCTGCCCAGCAGGGGCTGGGTGAGGTCGATGGTGACGGGCGTCGAGCCGTTGGCGGCCGAGCCCCACAGTGGGCTCATGGAGGCGTTCGGCGATAGCCGGTATTGCAGGCGATTGGCGCCGTTGGCCATTTGCCGCGGGTCTTGCGCGGTCGATCCGCCGCCGACGCCCAGGTTCACGCACACGCGGGCATAGCCCGGGGTGAGCAGGCCCCAGGTGCAGGTCGCCGTCAGCGTGCCGGTCTGCGTCACCGACGCGCCGAGCACTGGATTGAAGTTCGGAAACGTGACGGGTGTCATGGACACGGTGCAGGTCTGCGCTTGCGCGCCGTTTCCGCCCAGCCACAGGGCCGCCAGCAACAATGCGGCCATCAGCGTTTTCATGGCCCGGCCTCCACGCATGCCACCGGTCCCACGCGCGGCAGGCTGCCGTCGGCTGGCGTCTGGAAGTCGAACCGCGCCGTGCAGGCCAGATCCGGTCCTTGCACGTCCAGATGATTGCGCTTGCCCAGGCTGCGCACGAAGGTCTGGCTGCCGTAGCCCACCACGCCCTCGGACCCGCTCTCCCTGTGCACGACCCGCGCGCCTACAGGCAGCGGCTTGCCGTCGCCGTCCACCAGATCGATGGTGGCCGCGGCCTCGTGGGTGATGCCGAACTTCGCCAGCACGCCGGATCGCGACTGGGGCACCACGTCTAGCGCATAGGCCGACACCTGCGCGTTGGGCGGCAGGTCCAGGCCGTCGAGTTCCAGCGTGTTGGTCTGGTAGCTGTTCAGATCCGGCACCACCAGGCGGCCGTTCGAGCCCGTATGGCCGATGACCCGGTTCTGATGCAGGATGGGCAGGCCGGGTTCGCCGGTGGAGACCAGCGCGAAGCCGTCGTCGATGCGCCGGGACGCTTGCGCCGCGCCATCCATGAACACGATGGCGCCATTCACATCGAGCTCTCCCGTGGTGCGTCCGTCATAGCGCTGCGCGCCCAGCGTGATCTCGCCGTAGCGTCCCAGGTAGCGGCCCCAGCCTTGCTCGTAGTGGCCCGCCTCGTAGGTGCCGGCCTGCACGCCCCAGCCGAATCCGCCGCCGTAATCGGGGCTGCGGATCGCGCTGGCGTTGGTGTACGCGCCGCCGTCCTGGCGTCCAGCCATGGCATTGAACGAGGTTTCGCCCAGGGTGATGCCCAGGCTGAGGAACGCGCCGCGGCTGTCACTGTCGTTGAAGTCCTGGTAGGCGCTGAGGCTCAGCGTGGCGCGGTTGCCCAGCCGCGTGCTGTAGGCCACCGAACCGATGTGGGCGGCTTCGACGCCCGGATAGCGTTGGCCGATGTAGCTCAGCGATACGGTCTGCCCGCCGCCCAAGGGCACGGCCAGCGTCGCCCTGTCGCTGGCGCGGGATACGGGGATGCCATCGTTGGCCGCCAGATCGGCGTAATCGGAAATCGCGCGCAGGCTCTGTATGTCGATGGAGTAACGCTCGTCCACGTACTGATAGCCCAGGCCGGCCTGCAGGCCGGTGTTCCTGCCCAGGCTGCCGGCCAGCGACGCGTTGATGACGCCCGCCATGCCCAGCTTGGCCAGCATGCCGGCGCCCGCGTTGTACAAGCCGGCGCTGGCTTCGCCATGGGCTTCCACGGTCAGGGCGTTCGAGACGCCGTATTGCCAGGTGCCGCTCAAGGCCGGATCGTCCTTGTAGTCGAACGAGCGCCAGCCATAGGCGCGGCGCAGAAAGCCGGCTTCGACCGAATAGCTGGACATGCCTTGCGCCAGCAGCCGCGTGTCGATGTAGATGGGCACCGACTGCGATACGGGCCGGCCCAGGGCATCGCGGGTAATCACGTTCGCCTGCCCGAAACCCGTGATGCCCGCGACGTTGTCCACCACGAAGGGGCCGCTGGGGACGTCACCCGAATAGCGGCGGATGTTGTTGATATAGACATCGACGGCGGACGGCACCACGGCGCTGCCGGCGAAGTCCGGCATGGGGAACGTGACCAGGTCGGGCCGCAGCGAGAAATTGCGCCGCCATTGCAGGCCGGCCAGGCGTATCGAGCGCGACCAGGCCAGCGATCCGGAAATCGTGTCGCCCACCTGGGTCGCCGTCAACGTGGCGGGATCGGAATGGGTCCAGCTGGAATCGAAGCGGACATAGCGTCGCAGGTCGCGGTACAGATAGGCCGTGCCGGTATTGCTGAAGACCCCGTTCCTGTCGAAATAGCGTTGTTCGCTCCAGAGCGCCAGCGGATTTTCGCGGTCGGTGCGCGCATATAGATCGTAGTTGATGAGCAGGCCGCGATCCGCCGTGGCGACGGCGACGGGGCTCAAGCCGCGCGCATCGATGCGGTTCGCAATGCGGTACTGGTCCGGCAGGTCGAGATCGACATCTTGCGCGGCCGCGTCGTAGCGGTACTTCAAGCCGGGGATCTGTTCCAGGGGAACCTGTGCCTCGTCCGCGATGCCCAAGGCATGGGTATCGATCCCCAAGCCGCGCAGGTCCGCGCCGCGCGCCGACAGGCGGCCATGCGCGTCTTCGAAGCGCGCGATCCGATGGCTGGGTTGGCCGCCGATGCTGACGTTCAGATAGACGTCGATGGCCGCCAGTCCCACGGCCGTCTCAGGGGCGGATTGCGCGCGTGCACCGCCATGGACCGCTGCGGCGGCGAGCATCAGAGTCAGCTGCATGGCGCATGTGCAATGTTTCACTTCCCTGTGTCGGTTTGCACGTCGGCCTGGACGGGAACGCTGTTCACCCGCGCGTTGACCGTGATCGCCTCGTGCATGGAGGGTTGAAAGGGCAGGGACCACTGGCGCGCGCTGCCGCCCAGGACATAGCCGAGCAGGCCATCCCGCAGGCTGCGGCGCTGGCCGTTGAAGACCAGTGCCACGTCGCTGAGTTGCGCGCGGTGCGTGCCGCGGTTGTCGACGCGCAAGGCCCAGCCGGGGCCGGCGCGCACCAGGGACCACGTCAGCTCCCGTTGCGCGGGAGCTTGCGGCGCGGCGCCCACGAACACCGGCACCGAATAGCGCAGCCGCACTTGCACGCCCGTCGCGCGCAAGGGGTCGGGCGGCGCGATCTCGTCGATGATCAGGCGGTACGACGTCTCGCCGGGGCGCTTGGCGGGATCGGGCTGCAAGAGGCGCACGACCTGCGTGCCGCCCGGCGCGATCTGGATCATCGGGGGACTGGCCACCAGGGCCGATGTCTCCTGCAGCACGTCTTCGGTCGTGGTTTGGCTCCATGCGTATACGCGGACCTGGCCATAGATGGGCTCGGCGCCTTCGTTGCGCAAGGTCATGCTGGCGGCGCGGTCCGCGCCGTCCAGGTTCAGGATTACGGGCGAGATCTGCAGGCTGGCGGCATGCGCGTGCAGCGCCATGCCGAACAGACAGGCTCCCGCCGCCTGGCGAACGATCCCAAGCGTCGTCATGTCGATCCGGGCCTAGAAGTAGACGGTGGCCGTGACCGTCGATTGATAGGTGTCCGGCGCGGGGGCCCCCTGGGGCGGCACCTGGCCGTAGACGGTCAGCGTCTGGGCCGCGCCAGTGCCGGTTCCGCCTACGGTGTCCGTGCCCTGCGTGTTGCCCCAGATCGTCGTGCGGCCCGCATTTTGGTAGAGCTGATAGCCCACGCTGGTGGTGGTGTTGCCCGGCGCAGTGCCCACGAGCAGGCGATTCGCAATCGTCGAGCCCGCCGCCGTGCCGGCGTCCAGGCCTACGTTGTAGGGCGTGGTGTTGGTGCAGGTGACCCTGACCGTAGTTTCCTGATTCACCGCGGCGCTCAAGAGGCCGGTAGAGGGAAACACCAGCGGATCGGCCGCGATCGTGCAATTCGCCTGCACGGTCAGGGAAACATTGAAAGTCGCCGTCGCGGTCCCGTTCTGGTAGACCTGAGCCAGGGCCGCGGCGGGCAGGGATAAGCCGATAGTCGCGGACAGAATCGCAGCAGAACCGATGGCCTTCATGCTCGCTCTCCTCCTAGTCAATGGCTTGAACGACCTTATCGGAGGGGGCGGTGCAAATTATTTCGCATTATTTCCAATTTCTTCGGTTGCTGTCCCGACAGCGGATTTGCCGCCAGGCCGCAGTCCTGTTTGCGCCGTTGTCGAGACGCGGCGGATCTTTGTTCCGTTCTTGGCTCGAAACCGAAATAAATGGACACAATTTCGAAGCCAGGCGTGAGCGCGGTCGAATCGGCCGGGGAAAGCGGTTGCGGCACGCCCGGTTTTGCATCAGCCGAAAGTAAAGGCATAGGCTTCGACGCCCGGCTCCAGGAACTCGATCTGGAAGACCCGGTCCCGATCCGGCGCCTGTTGCCGCACGAGCTGATAGAGCTTCTGCCGGTCGATGACGCCCTCTCCCTGTTCGTTGATGTCGGTGCCGTGATCGGCGAGCGGCGGCTGGCCGTCCAGCGTGACGCGGAATCGCACCGGACGGCCGTCGGCCGCAGGGCCCAGCACCATGTGCAGGTCGCGCGCGTGAAAGCGCTGGATGACGCGGCCGTTGGCGCCCGTGGCTACCGCGCGCTCCGGCTCCAGGCGCCATGATCCGGCCAGCGTCCATTGGTTGGCGCCCAGTTCGGCCGCGGGGACGTAGGCCGCCTCCCTGTCCTGCCTGATCCGGGTGCCGCCCGGCGCGTAGCTCGCGGCCTTGCCGTAACCCAGGTAGCTCTCGCCCGAACGCAGCGTCGACCACTGCGGGGGCGCTTCTACCCCGCGCGCCGCGGGCCGGGCGGCATCGGCGTCGGGCGGCGTCCGGCCGGCTTCAGCAAGCAGGCGCTGGATCATGCGCTCGGTCTGCGCGTAATCGTGTTCGCCCGCGACCGCGTACCGCACGCGGCCCTGGCCATCGAGCAGATAGAAGGCAGGCCAGGACTGGTTGCGGAACGCGCGCCATATCCGGAAACCGTTGTCCAGCGCAACGGGGTAGTGGATGCCCAGGTCGGCAACGGCCCGGCGCACATTGGAGGCGCTTTTCTCGAAGGCGAATTCGGGCGAGTGCACGCCTATCACTGCCAGCCCCGCGTCCTTGTACTTGTCGTGCCAGGTCTTCAGATAGGGCAGCGTGCGCAGGCAGTTGATGCATGAATAGGTCCAGAAGTCGACCAGCACGATCTTGCCGTCCAGATCGGCGGCGCCCAGTGGTTCCGAATTCAGCCAGCCGTTGGCGTCGGGCAGCGATGCCAACGGACCGTTGGCCGCCGCGCGCGCCTGTGCCGGTTCACCGGGGCGTACCTGTTCGACCAATTGCTGCTCGAGCTGCGCGGCGCCCGAGGCGGACGCGCTGGACAGGAGCGCCGGGTTCCACCCGAGCGCGGGCAGCGCGACCGCGGCCATGACGGCGGCGCCGGCAATCCTGCGCAGGCCATGGGCTGCCGGCAGGAAGCGGCGCAGCGCGGTGGCCAGGCCGCGGCCCAGCCAGAGCGCCGCGGCCAGCGCCGCTGCCGCGCCGCAAGCGAATGACAGCAGCAGCAGGGAGGTCTGAACGTTCGCGCCGTTGAGCGCCGCGCCGGTGAGCAGCAAGCCCAGGATCGGGCCGGCGCAAGGCGCCCACAGCAAGCCGGTGCCCACGCCCAGCCCGACGGACAGCAGCCCGGCCGTGCGCGGCGATCCAGGAGCCGCGCCGGCCAGGCGGTTGCCCAGCGCAACCAGCGGCCAGCTCATCCAGTCGCCCACGGCGGGCAGCAGCAGCGCGAGTCCAAAAAGCGCCAGCAGTCCCATCGCGGCGTAGCGCGCGCCCTCGTTGAGCGTCACGACCCAGGCTCCGCCGAAGGCGGCAAGGCTGGCGACCGCCGTGAAGGCGAGGGCCATGCTGGCGAGCAGCGGCAAGGCGTGGGTGCGGAATGAACCTGATCCGCGCGCGAACACGAAGGGCAGGATGGGCAGGATGCAAGGGCTCACGATGGTGAGGACGCCGCCAAGAAAGGCCACGAGAAGGATCAGCATGGGTAGGCACCGCTATGCAAGGGAGGAGAGGGCGAGAGTCAGGGCTCTCGCTTTTGGCGGCGCGCGCCGCTGTCGTTGCGCGCCGTGATGGTCTGGCAGCTCAGCGGGTTGCGCAGCTCGTGCGTCAGTCCGCCGGCAAACAGGATGAGCACGAGCAGGAGCTTGCGCATCTCGATTCCCTTTCAGGCCGCATGGACGTTCAGGGTCACGTCGATGTTGCCCCGCGTGGCCTTCGAGTAAGGGCAGATCTCGTCGGCCGAGTGGGCAATCTGTTCGGCCAGCGCCTGGTCCAGTCCTGGCAGGAACACGTTGAAGCGGGCCTGGAGCAAATAGGCGCTGCCCGACATGCCCAGGTCCACTTCCACCTCCACCGCGCGAGCGGCCGGCAGTTGCACCTTCATCTGTTTGGCGATGACATCCAGCGCGCTGGTGTAGCAGGCGGACCAGGCGCCGGCGAAAAGCTGCTCGGCGGTCGGATGCGGCTGGATGTCCTCGAACGCCTGGACCAGGCCCGGGTTGTTGGGGGTCGAAAGGCGGATGTCGAGCCGCTCCTCGCCGCCCTGGGAGGCGTAGTTGCGGGAGAGGGTCGTATGGGTCTTGCCGGTCAAGAGGACTTTCTGGATTCGGGCGGTCATGGTGCGCTCCTGAAGGTTGAATATTTAAATCGTATTCGATTAAATCGAATGCGATTTAGGCGCATGGTAAATAGCGGCGGTACCCGCGTCAATAGCCCATGGAGAGGAAATTCGTATCAAATCGTTTGCGACTGCATCGCATGCGATGTAAAGTGACGCCATCAGGCAGACCAGATATCCATGAGGTGCAAATGAAGCCCAAGCCCCCCAACGACCCGTCCCAGAGAAAGCTGGCCGAATTCCTCTGTTTCGCGGTGTATTCGACCAACCTGGCGTTCGGCCGCGTGTATCGCCCCATCCTCGATGCGCTCGGGCTCACCTACACGCAGTACGTGACGATGATTGCCCTCTTCGAAGAAGACGACCAGACAGTCAGCAGCCTGGGCGAAAAGCTCTTTCTTGAGTCCAACACTCTTACGCCGATCCTCAAGAAGCTAGAGGGCATGGGCTATCTGCAACGCGTGCGCGACTCGGTGGACGAGCGGCTGGTGCGGGTACGCGTGACCGACGAAGGGCGGCGCTTGCGCGAGAAGACTGCCGGCATCAACCTGAGCGATGCCTGCGGGCTCACGGGCGACCAGTTCGCGTCCTTGAGGCGGCAGGTGGTCGCGCTGCGCGACAACCTGGTCGAGGCGGCGCGGCCGAACGGCGCCTAGGCAGGGCAGTTTTCAGCAGTCCAGGCTGCGCACCGTGGAAGCCACGGTTTCCAGCGCCTGCCGCAGCCGTGCGTGCGCGACCGAACCCAGCGCAAGTCGGATCGCATGGGGAGGCTGGCTGTCCATGGCGTAGGGCTCCGCCGTGGATACCAGGACGCCTTCCTCCCTGAGCCGTCTGGCGACCGAGTCCGAGCGCACCTCGCCGGGCATGGGTAGCCAGACGAAGTAGGACGCCGGATGACGCACGGTCTGCAAGCCTGCCAGCGCCATGGCCGCGATGGCCTGGCGCGCCCGGGCGTCGCGGCGTTTCTCCCGTTCCAGCCGCGCCACCGTGCCGTCCTGCAGCCAGCCGCAGCAGAGCGTAGTCACCAGGCTGGGCGTGTTCCAGGCGGTGGCGCGTATGGCGCGATTGATCTTCGGGATGAACGCCGCCGGCGCGCTCACGAACCCGAAGCGCAGGCCCGCGGCAACGCTCTTGGACAGGCTGGACACGTGGATGGTGATGTCGGGCGCCAACGCCGCCAGGGGAGGGGGCGCCTTGGCCTCCAGAAAGGCGTAGACGCCATCTTCGAGCAGCAGCAATCCGTGGCGCCGCGCCACGGCGATGAGGGCGTGGCGTTCTGCCTGCGTCATGACCCAGCCCATCGGGTTGTGCAGCGTGGGCATGCAGTACAAGGCCCGGACCTTGCGCTTGCGGCATAGCGCCTGCAGCGCATCCGCGTCCGGGCCGCCCCGTCCTGCCGGGACCGCGACCAGCTCCAGCCGGCACTGCTCGGCCACCACCTTGATGCCGGGATAGCTCAGGGCGTCCACCGCCACCACGTCGCCGGGCTGCAGCAAGGACATGGCCACGGTGGCGAGTCCATGGATGGCGCCATTGACGATGAGCACAGAGTCCGTCGCCACCGACAGCCCTCGACTCCGCAAATGCGCCGCGACGATGGCTCGTTCGTGCAACCGGCCGCCATGTGGCTGGTAGCGCAGCACGGACTCCAGTTCTCCCGTGGAAGCCAGTTGCCGCAGCGCCGTGCGCAGCAGTTCGGTCTGCGTGGGCAAGGCCGGGTAGTTGAAGGTAAGGTCCGCCAGATCGCCGCTGGCGATATGCATGCCGACCTCCTCGCTGGAGGCTAGGGGTTCCCGCACAAAGGTGCCGCGGCCAACCTCGCCGGCCACCAGCCCCATGTTCCGCAGTTCGGCATAGGTGCGCGTGGCGGTAGCCAGCGAGATGCGCTGGTTGGCCGCCAGCTGGCGGTGGGTCGGCAGCGCCGTTCCGGGCGGCAGCCGGCCCTGGCGGATGTCATCGGCCAGCCGGTCCACCAATTGCTTGTAGCGCGCTTGCGGCATGAAGGAATGTATCCATGACAATAATTTGATTGTACTGATATGGCCGGCATACGATGCTTCTTTCCTTCGATCGACGCACGCCATGGAACTGACCGCCGGCACCATTCTCGTCACCTTCGCGGGCGTCTTCCTGATCTGCTTCATGAAGGGCGCGTTCGGAGGCGGCTTTGCCATCATCGGCATACCGCTGCTCTCGCTCGTCATGGATCCCGTCACCGCCGGCGGCCTGCTCGCGCCCCTGTTTGTCGCGATGGATCTTTATGGCCTGCGCTACTGGAGGCCGTCCACCTGGTCCAGGCCCGACCTCGCCTTGCTGCTGCCCGGACTGGTCGTCGGCATCGGGGCGGGTTATCTGCTGTTCCGGGGACTGGACCACCGCGCCATCGCCGTTGTGATGGCCATCATCACGCTGGCGTTCGTGGGCTTGTGGTTCGTGCGCGGCGGCCAGGTCGCGATCCAGCCGCGCTCGCGCCCCAAGGCCGTGGCCGCCGGCGTGGCGTCCGGCATCACCACCATGGTCGCGCATTCGGGCGGGCCGCCCCTGGCGATGTATCTGCTGCCGCTGGGCCTGAGCAAGCAGGTCTATGCCGGCACGACCAGCATGTTCTTCACGGTGGGAAACCTGATCAAGGCCGTGCCGTGGCTGGCGCTGGCGCAGCCGGCGGGGAACACGTGGATCCTGATGGCGATCTGCCTGCTGGCGATTCCGTCGGGCGTATGGCTGGGCTGGCGCCTGCATGCCAGGCTGGATCAGCGGCAGATGTACAAGGCCTGCTATTGCCTGCTGGTGGTCACGGCCATGAAACTGCTGTGGGATGGACTCAGTGGGTACCTGTCTCATTGAAGTCCGTGGACGAGGCAATGCTGCGCCACTGCTCCGTCTCCCGGCCGACCTCAACCAGTCGCTGGCCGATGGCGCCCAGCGTGTCGGTGCCCAGGGGCAGGCGCGCGGGCGGATTCGGCGCGTCGACCAGGGCGAGGATGGCGTCGGCCAGGCGTTCGGGGTTGCCGGGCTGCTTGTGGCTGAGATCCCGCGCGATTTCGCGCACCCGACCGGCAGTGGCGGCGTAATCGTCGATAGGCGCCGGTGACACGGCCAGTGAACTCGAGTCCAGGAAATCCGTGCGGAAGTAGCCGGGCTGCACCGAACTCACGTGTATGCCCAGAGGGGCCAGTTCCGCGCGCAGCGCTTCGGACAGGCCCTCCACGGCGAACTTCGTCGAGCTGTACACGCCGAAGCCTGGGGCGGCACGCACAGCGCCGATGGACGAGAAATTGACGATACGGCCGGCGCGCCGCAGGCGCATGGCGGGCAGGGCCGCGCGGGTGATATTGAGCAGGCCGAAGACGTTGGTTTCGTACAGGCGGCGGACTTCATCGGCGCTGGCTTCCTCGACGGCGCCCAACAGGCCGTAGCCGGCATTGTTCACCAGGATATCGATGCGGCCGAACCGTTCCAGGGCGACGGCAACGGCGCGTTGCGCCTGCGTTTCGTCGGTCACGTCCAGCGCCACCGGAAGCAGGGACGGGTGCGTGCCCAGCGCCTGAGTCACGGCTTCGGGTTTGCGGGCGGTGGCGACCACGGCATCGCCGCGTTCGAGGGCGGCGTGGGCAATGCGGGCGCCGAAGCCGCGCGATGCGCCGGTAATGAGCCAGACGCGTTGGAGAGTAGAGGTAGTCATGGTTCAGTCCTTTCAGTGGGGATTCGGTTGAGCCGCTTCCAGGAGGGAAACGATGAGATGGAATGTATCGATGTGGACGACAAGCAACTACTGGCTATTTCCTTGTTAAATAGGCAAGCTTTACTTGATAATGGCGGGACCGCACCAAGGCTGCCGTCCCATGCCCATCAACGAACTGCGCGCCATCACGATCTTTGCCAAGGCGGCCGAGCTGGGTAGCTTGCGCCAGGCCGCGATCGCGCAGGGGATCTCGCCTCAGGCAGCCAGCCAGGCGCTGGCCCAGCTTGAACACTTCCTGGGAACCCGGCTGTTTCACCGAACCACGCGCAACATGGCGCTCACCGATGTCGGACAGCAATTCCTGGAGGCGGCGCAGCCCGGTCTGATTGCATTGCAGAAGGCCGTGCAAGGGGTGCGCAGCGCGCGCGAGGAAATCGCCGGACCGTTGCGCATCGCGGGGCCGCGATCCACGTTTCTTCCGGTGCTGCAGCCGGTGCTGGACGAGTTCTGCGCCCAGCACCCCGCGGTGCAAGCCGACGTGCAGCTGGACGATCACATCGGCAACTGGGTGATGGACCGCGTGGACGTGGGATTTCGCACCGGGACCCAGCCAGCGGATGGCGTGATTGCGCGCCGGTTGTTTCCGCTGCAGCTCATCATCTGCGCGGCGCCGCAGTACATCGCGCGGCATGGCGCGCCGCAGAGCCTTGCGGATCTGGTCGCCCACCGGTGCAGCGTCTACCGTCATCCGAACACCGGCAAGCCCATGCCATGGACCGTGCGCGCCGGCGACGGTCTGGCGGATTACGATCTCGCGCCGGCGCTCTGCACCAATGACATGGACCTGGAGCTGCAGGCCGCCCTGGCCGGTCAGGTGATGGCCCAGCTGACCGGCGTCATGGCGGCTCCGCACATACGGGCTGGCCGCCTGGTGCCAGTGCTGTGCGAGCATGTCTGCGATCATCTGGGCGTGTACGTCTACTACGGCAGCCGCGTGGCGCCGCGGCGCGCAAGGGCCTTCGTGGAGCTGGCCGTCGAACGGCTCGTGGATTCGTCCGTGCATACGCTGTCGGACGCAGAATTGAAGGCGGCGCAAGGCAGGCGGAAAGCCCGCGCACGCAAACACTGAACTGCAAGTATGGACACCTTCAACTACATGCGCGCCTTCCGGCGCATCGTCGAACTCGGCAGCCTGGCCA
>JALDYL010000163.1:0-10456 GCA_032153965.1 Achromobacter sp.
CCCTGTCGTTCAAGAGCGGGCTGGGCCTGATGCTGATGGCGCTGCTCACCACCGCGATCGGCCTGCTGCTGAGTCCCTGGCTGCGCTACTACCCCTTGAGCGGCGTGCTGCTCATCGCGCTGTGCCTTTACTACGCCTTCCTCCACGGGCTGCGCGGCGGCAACAACCTGCTGTCGACCTTTCTCATCATCGGCCTGACCATGATTTCCGCCGCCGGCACCGTCGACTTCGCGCTGGCCGCCCTGGTGATCGAAGCGCTTGGCAAGGGGCTGCTGGTCGCGGTCCTGGCGCTGGGCGGCTGCCATCTGCTGTTCCCCGAGCCAGCGGCCGCGGCCGCGCCGCCCGCGGCGCCGGTGCTGCCGGCGGGCGAGGCCAGCCGCCTGGCCTTGCGCGCCGCGCTGGTGGTGATGCCGGCCTTCCTGCTGGCGCTGACCGACCCGCTGGGCTACATGCCCATCATCCTGAAGTCGGTCAGCCTGGGGCGGCAAAGCTGCGTCACCGCCGCCCAGGGCGCGGCGCGCGAATTGCTGGGCTCGACCTTGCTGGGCGGCGCGCTGGCGGTCGCTTTCTGGTGCGCCCTGAGCCTGTTCGTGAACCTGTGGATGTTCTTTCTGTGGACGCTGCTGTTCGCCCTCGTGGCCGCGCGCAGGCTCTACCGGCTGAGCCCGACCCGGCACCCGCCCAGCTTCTGGCTGAACACGCTGGTGACGCTCGTCATCCTGCTGGGCCAGTCGGTGCAGGACAGCGCCGCGGGCAAGGACGTCTACACCGCGTTCGCGGTGCGCATGGGCCTGTTCATCGGCGTCACGCTCTACGCCTGCCTGATGCTGCGCCTGCTCGAATCGCGGGTCGGGCAGGAATCCGGAAGCAGTACCTCAACCGCAGTCCCCTCAGACGCTTGAATCAGGAGGCAGCCATGTCATTGCCAGACGAACCGGCCCCACCCTCGCACTCGGCGGGGTGGCGTTTCAAATGCGGGATCGGATTGTTCATCATTGCCTTCGCCCTGTGGTTCCTCATCCCGGTGGCGGGCTATATGGACGTGCCGGGGCCGCGCATCGCCGCGCTGACCGGCACCATTTTCATCGCCAACAAAGTCTTGCTGTTGAGCTGCATCGCCGTCATGGGCAAGGAGGGCTTCCAGCGGCTCAAGTCCATCGTGTTCGGCCACGCCAAGAAACTCGCTCCCGTGCAGACAGTCGGCCCGGTGCGCCATGCCATCGGCCTGGTCATGTTCTTCCTGCCCATCCTGACCTCGGTGCTGGAACCCTATATCGATGAAATGTGGCCGGGCCTGCGGCCCAACCTGTGGCAAGCGCAGCTGGCCGGGGACATCATGCTGATCGCCAGTTTCTTCGTGTTGGGCGGGGATTTCTGGAGCAAGCTGCGGGCGCTGTTCGTGCGCACGGCGTAGCGGCGAGGGCGCCGCGATCGGAGCCGGCGTTTTCATAGGAAAATGCCGGCTTGCGCCTTTCACGCGCCACCTCAGCCACCCACCAGGAACCCGTCATGCAGCAACTCGACATCTATCAGGTAGACGCTTTCACCGCCGCGCCCTTCGGCGGCAATCCCGCCGCGGTGGTGCCGCTGCAGGCATGGCTGCCGGACGCGACGCTGCAGCGCATCGCCGAAGAAAACAATCTTTCGGAAACCGCCTATTTCGTGCGCAAGGGCGACGTCTACGAACTGCGCTGGTTCACGCCCGCGGTCGAGGTCGACCTGTGCGGCCATGCCACGCTGGCCTCGGCCTGGGTGCTGTTCGAGCAGTTGGGCGCAAAGGAAGACGTGCTGCGCTTCGCCACGCGCAGCGGCGAATTGCAGGTGCGCCGCGCGGGCGACCGGCTGGCCATGGATTTCCCCGCCAAGCAGCCCGCGGCGCAGGAGATCCCGCCGGGCCTGCTGCAGGCGCTGGGCCTGCCGGGCGCGCAGGCGCTCTACAAGACGGACGACTATCTGGTGGTGATCGATGACGAGGCGCTGATCGATGCCCTGAAGCCGAACTTCGCCGCGCTGGCGGCCTTCGACGTGCGCGGCGTGGCGGTGACGGCGCCGTCGGCGCAATTCGATTTCGTGTCGCGTTGGTTCGGGCCGCGCGTGGGTGTGAACGAGGATCCGGTGACCGGATCGGCGCATACCTCGCTGGCCCCATGCTGGGCCCAGCGCCTGGGCAAGCGCAGCCTGAGCGCGCAGCAGGGCGGGGCGCGCAAGGGCCAGCTGCATTGCGAGGTGCTGGATAACGGCCGCGTGATCATCAGCGGCCAGGCGGCCCTGTACATGCGCGGCACGATCTTCATCTGAGGCAGGGCGGGCAGCCGCCCGCGCGCTCTGCGGCGTAACAAAAGAGAGATTGACACGGTTTATGCTCAACACTAGCATAAACCGTGCTCTTTTTTTGACCAATAAATGCTCACTGTGAGCATAAATATTCCGCGAGGAGACGCGCCCATGGACATCCCCAACCGCCGGTATGTCGAATTCGATCTGCCAGCCACGCCGAGTTGCGCCAGCGCCGTCGGCCAGGCCTGGGCCCGCGTGCCCGAACCCTTGCCGGCCGGCGAGCGCGCGGCCTGCGTGGCGCGCATACGCGAACTGCTGGCGCGGGAGCGCGCCGTGCTGGTCGCCCACTACTACGTGGATGCGGAATTGCAGGAGTTGGCCGAGGCAACCGGCGGGTGCGTCGGCGATTCGCTGGAGATGGCGCGCTTCGGGCGCGACCACGACGCCCGCACGCTGGTGGTGGCCGGCGTGCGCTTCATGGGCGAGACGGCCAAGATACTGAGCCCGCACAAGCGCATCCTGATGCCGGACCTGGACGCCACCTGCTCGCTGGACCTGGGCTGTCCGGCCGCCGACTTCGCGGCCTGGTGCGATGCCCATCCGGACCGGACGGTGGTGGTCTACGCCAATACCAGCGCCGAGGTGAAGGCGCGCGCGGACTGGGTCGTGACCTCGTCCATCGCGCTGGACGTGATCGCCGACCTGCATGCGCGCGGCGAGAAAATCCTGTGGGCGCCGGACCGCCACCTGGGCGACTACGTGCAGCGCCAGACCGGCGCCGACATGCTGCTGTGGCAGGGATCGTGCCTGGTGCACGATGAGTTCAAGGGCACGGAGCTGGAGCTGCTGCGCGCCGAGCATCCGCAGGCCAAGGTGCTGGCGCACCCGGAATCGCCCGCGGCGGTGCTGGCGCAGGCGGACGTGGTGGGCTCGACCACCCAGCTGATCGAGGCCGCGCGCAAGTTCGATACCGGCCTGCTGATCGTGGCGACCGACCAGGGCATCCTGCACAAGATGCGCGCCGCGGCGCCCGGCAAGACCTTCCTGGCCGCGCCCACCGCAGGCAACAGCGCCAGCTGCAAGAGCTGCGCGCATTGCCCCTGGATGGCCATGAACGCCTTGAGCAACCTGGCCGAGACGCTGGAGCACGGCCGCAACGAGATCAGGCTGGATCCGGCGCTGGGCCTGCGCGCCAAGGCGCCGATCGACCGCATGCTGGACTTCGCCGACCGGCGCAAGCGCCGCGTGCAGGCCAGCGGCGACCTGGCGCGCGA
Organism: Achromobacter sp.; assembly: GCA_032153965.1. Taxonomy (GTDB): domain Bacteria; phylum Pseudomonadota; class Gammaproteobacteria; order Burkholderiales; family Burkholderiaceae_B; genus Achromobacter. The sequence continues at coordinate 3,552 of JALDYL010000163.1, forward strand.
CACGGCGCTGTACGCCAGCGTCGGACCGGCTTAGGGACTACCGGAGGTCCGCTCATGGAATTCGACGTCATCATCATCGGCAGCGGGCTGGCCGGCATGGCCGCGGCGCTGGAACTGGCCCCGCGGCGGCGCGTCGCGCTCGTCTCCAAGGGGGCGCTGCGCGACAGCGCCAGCAACCGCGCCCAGGGCGGCATCGCCGCGCCGTTGGGCGCGCAGGACAGCATCGAGGCGCACGTCAACGACACCCTGGTCGCCGGCGCCGGCCTGTGCGACCTGCCGGCCACGCGGGGCATCATCTCCCGGGCCTGCGGCGCGATCGCCTGGCTGCAGGAGCAGGGCGTCGCGTTCACGCCGGAGCAAGACGGACTGCATCTGACGCGCGAAGGCGGACACGGCCTGCGCCGCATCGCGCACGCGGCGGACGCGACCGGCAGCGCCATCATCGCGGCGCTGGAGGAGCGGGCGCGGCGGCAGCCCGGCATCACCTTGCTGGAAGCGCATTGCGCCGTGGACCTGATCGTGGACGGGGCAGCAGGCACGGCCGGGGCGCGCTGCCGCGGGGTGCGCCTGCTGGACCTGCGCAGCGGGCGGATTTTCGACGCGGCGGCCAGCCATGTCGTGCTGGCCACGGGCGGCGCGGGGCAGGCATACCAGACGACGACCGCGCCGCCGGCCGCGACCGGCGACGGCATTGCCATGGCCTGGCGCGCGGGCTGCCGGGTCGCCAACATGGAGTTCACGCAGTTCCATCCCACCGGCCTGCATCATGCGCAGGCCGGCGGCTTCCTCATCTCCGAGGCCGTGCGCGGCGAGGGCGGCCTGCTGCGCCTGCCCGGCGGCGCGCGCTTCATGCCGGCGCACGATGCGCGCGCCGAACTGGCGCCGCGCGACATCGTGGCCCGCGCCATCCAGGGCGAGATGGAACGCCATGGGCTGGAGTGCGTGCAGCTGGACATCAGCCACCAGCCGCCGGAATTCCTGTGGGAACACTTTCCCACCATCCATGCGCGCTGCCTGGCGCTGGGCATCGATATCACCAAGGCTTCCATCCCGGTTTCGCCCTCCGCGCATTACACCTGCGGCGGCATCGTCGCCGACCTGGCTGGCCGCTGCGATCTGCCCGGCCTGTATGCGGTGGGCGAGGCCGCCTGCACCGGGCTGCACGGCGCCAACCGCCTGGCCAGCAATTCGTTGCTGGAATGCGTGGTGACGGGGCGGGCTGCGGCGCAGGACATGCTCGAGCAGAAGCCGGCAGATGCCTCCGGCCGGACTCGGAGCGCCGATGACATCGCGCGGCCCGCGTCTCCAGACCTGGCCCGGTTGCGGCGCGATCTACGCCAGCTGATGAGCCGCGACGTGGGCGTGCTGCGCAGCGATGCATCGCTCGCGCGCGCGGCGGCCTTCATCGATCCGCTGCGCGCGCAGATCGAGGCGCGGCTGTTGCGCGAGGGGCCGAGCCTGGAATTGCTGGAGCTGCGCAACCTGGCCCTGGTGGCAGATCTCATCGTGCGGGCGGCAAGCGCGCGCAGTGAAAGCCGGGGGGCGCATTTCAACCGGGATCGTCCGGGCTCGGACGCCGTGGGTTTGCGATCGCGCGCGCCTGCCGCGGCAGCGTAGGCGCGGGTAGGGCAGTTTCGGGCCGGCAGCGGCTCAGGAAACCCCGGTCAGCAGATGCTGTGCGGCGCCTGTCGCCGCGCGCCTGAAGCGCGACGGCGACACGCCCATGTGCTCGCGGAAGAAACGCGAGAAATTGCCGGGCGTGGAGAAGCCCAGGTCCAGTGCCACCGAGGTCAGCGGTTGTTCCTGCTGCACCAGCATGCGCACCGCTTCCTCCACGCGCACGGCGCTCCAGAAGACCTGCGGCGTGGTATTGAGCTGGTCGCGGAACAGCGCGAAGAAATGGCCGCGCGACAGGCCCACGCGGCTGGCAACTTCCTCCGCCGTGAGCGGTTCGTGGGCATGCTCGCGCATATAGGCGATTGCCGCGCGCAGCCTGCGATCCAGCGCCGGCGCCGCGGGCATGAGACTGCGCGGGCGTTCCGGTCCGGTGGACGAGTCGATCGCCGCTTGCAGTAGGGCCTCCACTTCGGCATCCAGGTCGGCGCCCGGGTGCTCGTGCGGGGCGACGATCTTGTCCAGCAGGCGCCAACAGCCTTGGCGCACCGCCGCGTCGATCGGAACGCCAGGGGCGGCGAAGTGGAACGGCCGGCCGGTGGCGGCGCGCCGTTCGTCCAGCCAGGGCTTGGCGATGTAGAGCACCAGGAAGATGGCGGGACGCGAGCGTTCCAGCAACCGCGCGTCGTGCGACTCGTAGGTGTTGGTGCCGAGCGCCAGGTGTTCGCTGTAGGGGACCGGAGTCTGGCCGACATGCCCCAGCACGCGCGCGCCGCCCAGCCACAGGGCCAGCTGCACTTCCGCATGCGCGTGCGCGATCAGGTCGTCGCGCAGTTCCAGCACGACGGCGCGGCCGAACGCGCCTTCGTGCAAGGCGTAGGTCTCCTGCATCTTTGTCTCCCGTTTTTCTCATCGCCTCGTCGCGCAAGCCTGGGCGTGCGTGTGTGCGGGCGGGTGCGGCGCTCAGGGAATTTTATGGGGGTTTGCGCGTTTGTCCGCGCTAGGTGTATTCACTAGGCACAAAATCTGACTCTGCGATAAGTCCGCGTACCCGACGATAAGCGCGCCGCCGCCTGCGCCGATACAGTCCTGAAAAAATGCCGGCACCAATGCCGATGCAAATAGCGACTGTTCAGACAAAAGGAGACGGCAGCATGAGCACGCAACACGTCAACGGCATGGCCGTGGAAATCGACGGCGGGGGGCCTGCACTGTTGTGCATACACGGACTGGGCGGCTCCTCGAACACCTGGACGCCGGTCATGGGCGCCTTCGACGGTTTCCGCGTAATCCGTCCCGATCTGCCCGGCAGCGCACGCTCGGCTCTGGGCGAAAGGCGCCTGTCCATCGCCGTCTATGTGGACGCGTTGGCCGGACTGCTGGACGCACTGGACGTGGATGCGGCGCACATCGCCGCGCATTCGCTGGGAACCGTCGTGGCTCAGCATCTCGCCGTGACGCATCCGGGCAGGGTCAAGTCGCTGGCCTTGTTCGGCCCGCTGGCCTCGCCGCCGGACGCGGGGCGGTCCGGCATCCGTGCGCGGGCGCAGCTTGCCCGCGGCGGCGACGCCGCCATGCAGGAGATCGCGGACGCCATCGTCAAGGCCGCGACCAGCGCCCAGACCAAGCAGGATCGGCCTGCCGTGCTGGCGCTGGTGCGCGAGAGCGTGATGCGCCAACCGCCGGAAGGCTATGCGCAGAGCTGCGAGGCGCTGGCCGATGCGCAGCCGGCCGTTGTCGAGACGATAGGCGTGCCGGCCCTGCTGGTTACCGGCGACCAGGACGGCGTGGCGCCGCCCGCCAATGTCGAGACCCTGGCCGCGCGCATGCCCGGGAGTCGCCGCATCGTGCTGGACGGATGCGGCCACTGGACCACCTACGAAAAGCCCCAAGCCTGCATGCAGGCCCTGCGGGAGTTCCACGCGGCGCTGCGCTAGGCCACGTTTTCCTGGCGTTTCAACATAAGAAATCGGCCCCCAACGCGGGCCGGAGGAGACCTGTCATGTCCAGAATTGCCATTACCAATGTCGCCATCTTCGATGGCAGCGGCATGGAACCCTTTCAAGGCGAAGTGTTGATCGACGGTGCGCGCATCGCGCAGGTCGCGCGCGCGCCTGAGCAGGTGAGCCGGGAGGGCGCGCGCCTGATCGATGGGCGCGGCCGCTTTCTGATGCCCGGCATGACGGAAGCGCACACGCATTTTTCGTGGAACGACCAGCCCACCCTGGCCGCGATCCAGTTCATGCCGCCGGAAGAGCATATCCTCTGGTGCGTGCGCGTGGCCAAGCGTTACCTGGAAATGGGCTGGACCTCGGCCATCGGCGCGGCCGCGGCCAAGCCGCGCCTGGACGTGGTGCTGCGCAACGCCATCAACGCCGGCGAATGCCCGGGGCCGCGCTACTTGGCGGGCAGCCAGGAAATCACCACCATAGGCGCGCTGGGCGACAACTCGCTGCCGCACATGCCGTTCGACGAGCTGAGCTTCGGCAGCGTGTGTTGTGGCCCCGAAGAGATCCGGCGCTCGGCGCGCACCTTCATCAAGTACGGCGTCGACCACCTGAAGATCAACCTGTCAGGCGAGTACATCGCCGGGCTGCCGGCCGAAATGTCGCCCTTCGCCGAAGACGAGATCGCCATGCTGGCAAGCGAGGCGAAGCGCTACGGCAAGCGCGTCGCGGCGCACGCGCGCTCCAGCGAGTCGGTCAAGCAATGCGTGCGCCACGGCATCGAGATGATCTACCACGCCAGCTTCGCCGACGAAGAGGCGCTCGACATGCTGGAAGCCAACAAGGACAGCCATTTCGTCGCGCCCGGCATAGGCTGGCTGATCCGCACCGCCTTCAATGCCTCTGAATACGGCATCACGCCCGCCATCGCCGAGCAGATGGGCTACAAGCGTGAACTGGAAATCGCCTCGGAGTCGCTGCGCAAGATGCACAAGCGGGGCATCCGCATCCTGCCCGGCGGCGACTATGGCTTTGCCTGGATGCCGCACGGTACCAACGCCAATGACCTCCAGTATTTCGTCGACTACATCGGCATGACCCCCACGGAGGCGCTGGTTTCCGCCACCGGCCTGGGCGGCCATATCATGCAGCGGCCGGATGAACTGGGCATGCTGCGCGCCGGCTATCTGGCGGACTTGGTCATGGTCGATGGCGATCCGCTCAAGGATCTGTCGCTGCTGGTCGATCCGGACAGGATCGTGCTGGTGATGAAGGATGGGCAGGTGTGCAAGGACACTCGTCCAGGCGGGCGGAGCGATGTCCCGGCGGTACGGACCACGGAGGACCTCAGGGAGGCCGTGGCGCATTGAGCCCTCGGGCGCTCGCAAGGGGGCGCTTTCTTCCGTCAGGCAGGGTGTGCTGTAGCCGCGCGCTGCGCAATCAGCTCTCCGATCCGGTCTATCACTGCCAGCAGCTGCGGCGTTGCCGGCAATGCCGTGTTCATTCGCAGGCAATTCGCAAACCGCTTGCCGTCCGCCGAGAACATAGCGCCCGGGCAGACGCTGAAACCTTCTGCCTGCCCCTGTCGCATCAATTCCTGTGTATCGGTTCCTGCTGCCAATTCCAGCCACAGCAGGAACCCCGCATCCGGTTGCGTGTAGCGGGTGCTTGCGGGCCAGGAAGATCGTATCCGCGCCGAGATGGCGCGCATCGAGGCCTGCGTCCTGGCTGTGAAGCGCCGCAGGTGCCGGTCGTAGTCGCCATTGAGCATCAGGTCGGCCAGCGCTGCTTCCATGACGGGCGATCCCGCCAGGCTGGCTTCGACGCGTTTTTCCGTGGCCTCGCGCACGAAGCGTCCGGCCTCGAGCCAGCCTGTGCGCCAACCCGGGGCCAGCGTCTTCGACACGGACGAGCAGTACAGCACCATGCCTGCGGTATCGAAGGTCTTGCACGAAGGTTCGCGTTGCGGCTGCAGGGTGATATCGCCATACAGGTCGTCTTCGATCAGCGGCACCCCTGCGCGGGCTGCCAACTGCACCAGCCGCTGCTTCGCCTGCACCGGCATGGTGAAGCCGGACGGATTGTTCGCGGTCGGACAGACGATCACCGCCGCGATCCGGTAGCGCTTCAAGGCGCCATCGAGCACATCCAGGTCCATGCCCCGGTCCGCGTGCGCGGGGATCTCCAGCGCCTTCAAACCGTGCGCCTTCAGCAGCATCAGCGTTCCAAAGTAGCAGGGCGATTCCACCGCGACCGTATCGCCTGGCTTCGTCACCACGCTCAGCGCGATTTGCATGGCCTGCGTGGCGCCAGCAGTGATGATGAGCTTGTCGGGATCCAGGTTTCCGTCCCAGCGCAACGCGCGCTTGGCGATCTGGCGGCGCAGGTCCGTGCGGCCGGGCGGCACGCTGTACAGCATGCCCTGCGCGCCCAGGCGGCGATGTGCGGCAGCGACGCTGCGGGCCAGCTCGCGGCTGGGCAGCCAGTCGGGGCAGGGCGTGGCCGCGCCCAGCATGACCAGGTCGGGCGAGCGGGCCTGGGCGAACAGGTCGTGGACCTGCCCGGTCAGCGTGACGGGGCGCGGCAGAGCGGGCGGACGTTCGGGCGCCAGACGTGCAACCGGCGCTTGGTGCCGCGGCGCCACGTAGTAGCCGGAGCGGGGGCGGGCGACGACCAGGCCCAGCGATTCCAGCTCACGCAAGGCGCGTTCGGCGGTGGGGGCGCTGACCTTGTTGGCCAACGCCAGTTGCCGCACTGACGGCAGCTTGTCGCCCGGCGCGAGCTGGCCGCGCGCGATCACGGCGCCCAGCCGCGAAGCAATGCGGCCGTATGTGGTGGCGGAAGCGGCCATTGAATTCTGTATATGCCATTTTGTTGAAGATCTGACTATACAGATTGGGGGGCGGCGACACTAGCATCACGTCTTGTCCAGACTGGAGAGACTGATGAAAGTCGCAATGCTTGCCTACGACGGGTTTACCGATGTGGACCTGTTCCTGCCCTGGGACCTGTTCAACCGCGTGCAGGATCCGGACTATGTGAACTACCAAGGGCCCTGGTCGGTCCGCATCTGTTCCGATGGCGATGAGGTCAAGTCCAACACTGGCATCAGCTTTAGGCCGCACGGCAAGCTGGAAGAGCTGCGCGAGGCCGACGCCGTGTTCATCGTCAGCGGCCCGGGTTCGCGCGCCAAACTGGCGGATGCGGACTTCATGGCGCGCCTGCAACTGGATCCGAACCGCCAGGTCATCGGCGCCATCGATTCGGGCGTGCTGTTCCTGGCCAAGCTGGGCTTGCTGGAAGGCAAGACGGCCACGACCTATCCCGGCGTGTTCGCCGAACTGG
>JALDYL010000164.1:0-10412 GCA_032153965.1 Achromobacter sp.
ATATGGGCCAGCGACTGCTTGCTCTGCGTGTTCACGCCCACCACGTTCAGGCGCAACCGCGCGAAAACTTCGGACAGGTCCCGCAGCAGGCCGGAACGGTCGTGCGCGCGCACGCTGATATCCACCGGATAGAACGTGTCGGCGGTTTCGCCCCAGGCCACCTCGATGACGCGCTCGGGCTCGCGCGCGGCCAGCGCCAGATAGCTGTGGCAGTCGCTGCGATGGATGGACACGCCGCGCCCGCGCGTGACGAAACCGGCGATCGGGTCCGGCGGCGCCGGACGGCAGCAGCGCGCCAACTGCGTCAAGAGCGAACCCACCCCCACCACCAGCACTCCGCTCTTGCCGCTTTTCTCGGCGCTGCCGGCGCTGGCGTGGCGCAAGGCGGCCGGCTGCGGCTCGACGGCAGGCCCCGGCTGCTGGAACAGGGTATCGATCTGCCGCAGGCTGAACTCTTCCTTGGCCGCCGCCACGTACAGATCGTCGGCGCGGGCGAACCCCAGGTTCTGTGCCAGCTGTTCCAGATTGACCGCGGTCTTGCCCAGGCGCTGCAATTCCTTTTCGACCAGGGCCTGGCCCTGGGTGATGCGCTGCTGCAGTTCAATCGCGTTGAACCACATGCGCACCTTGGCGCGGGCCCGCGGGCTGGCCAGAAAGCCCAGCTGCGGGTTGAGCCAGTCGCGCGACGGCCCGCCGGACTTGGCGGAGATGATTTCCACGGTCTGGCCGGTGGACAAATGGGTCTGCAACGGCACCATCTGCCCATCGACCCGCGCGCCGCGGCAGCGGTGGCCCAGATCGGTATGCAGGTGATAGGCGAAATCCACCGGCGTGGCGCCGGCCGGCAACTCGATCACACGCGCCTGCGGCGTCAGCACGTAGATACGCTCGTCGGTATGGGGCGGCGGCGTCGCCGGGCCGCGCTGCTTGCCCGATGCCGGCTTGGCGGGCGCGGGCTTGGCGGGCTCGCCGCCACCCTCGACATCGCTGTTCCAGGCCAGCAACTGGCGCATCCACGCCAATTGGCGGTCGTATTCGCTGGAGGCCGCCACCTGGCCGCCCTTGGCGCCCGCTTCCTTGTAGCGCCAGTGCGCGGCCATGCCGTACTCGGCGAACTGGTGCATTTCGCGCGTCCGGATCTGCACCTCGAACGGACGGCCGTCGTCGTCGGCCACCACCGTGTGCAGCGACCGGTAGCCGTTGGGCTTGGGCCGCGAAATATAGTCGTCGAATTCTTCCGAGATCGGCGTCCACATTTCGTGCACCATGCCCAGCGCCGTATAGCAGCCGCGCACGTCGTCCACGATGATGCGCAGCGCGCGCAGGTCGTACATCTGCGAGAAATCCAGCCGCTTCACCCGCATCTTGTTCCAGATGCTGTAGATGTGCTTGGGCCGGCCGCTGACCTCGGCTTCGACCCCCGCCTTGGCCAATCCGGCCTGCAGGCGCTCGATCGCGCCGGCGATGAAAGCCTCGCGCTCCACCCGCTTTTCTTCCAGCAGGCGGGCGATCTGCTTGTACTTTTCAGGCTCCAGGAAACGGAACGCCAGGTCTTCCATTTCCCATTTGATCTGCCAGATCCCCAGGCGGTTCGCCAGCGGCGCATACAGGTCCAGGGTTTCGCGGGCGAAATCGGTGGAGCACGGCGCCTTGCTTTCGGCATGCCAGCGCAAGGTGCGCAGGCGCGACGCCAGCCGCATCAGCACGATGCGCAGGTCGGCCGCCATGGCCAGCAGCATCTTGCGCTGCATTTCCTTTTGCGAACCGCTTTCGGCCGCCGCGTCGCTCGCCTGCCGCGCCACCACGCCCAGCCGCAACAGCGCGCGCGTGCCTTGCAGCAAGCGCGCGATCTCGGCGCCGAAGGCCGTCGCGACCGGATCATTGCGCAGGGAAGGCGCGGGCGCCATCAGGTCGGTCGGCAAGGCCGCCAGCAGCGCCGCGGCGCGGGTGGCGGCATCGGTATGCAAGGCCGCCAGGATGCGGACCACGCCCGCGCCGTGCCCGGCCAGCGGTTCGCCGGTCAGCGCTTGCTGCCCTTCGAAACGCGGTTCGGCCCAGGCCACCGCCTGGTCGATCAGCGCCATGCCGTCGGCATCCAGGCCCGCGCCTACCTCCTGCCGCCAGGAAGCGTCGAAAGGCGTAGGCGCGTCGGGAACAGGCGGGGCGGACATGACGGACGGCAGGCGGATGTAGTTTGATATCCCGACACTCTACACTAGGGTTTGTAGACACCAAAAGCAGCCGCTAGCCCCGGCATATGGAAGGAACCCAAGCTTATGTTGCGCTGGCTCAAGGGCCGGGGCGCCCGCCCCTCCGTGGTGGCCGAAATGCAGGCCCGCATCTCGCCGGAATTGTGGCGCCAGGTGCTGGACGCCCACCCATTCCTGGCGGCATTGAACGCCCAAGAAGCGGCCCAGTTGCAGGCGCGCTCGGCTTGGCTGTTGGCCAGCAAGAACATCAATGGCGCGCAGGGACTGGAGGTCTCGGATTTCATGCGCCTGAGCATCGCGGCCCAGGCCAGCCTGCCCATCCTCAACCTCGCGCCGGAACTGTACGAAGGCTGGGACGAGATCATCGTGTACCCGGCCAGCTTCCGCATCCCGCGCTCCAGCCAGGACGACGACGGCGTGGTGCACGAATACATGGAAGACGCGGCGGGCGAAGCCTGGGAAGGCGGGCCGCTGGTGCTGTCCTGGGAAGACACGCAGTTGTCCGATGGCGGCTTCAATGTGGTCATCCACGAATTCGCCCACAAGCTGGACCTGCGCTCGGGCTACGCCGACGGCATGCCCTCGCTGGCCGCGCACCCCGAACTCAAGCCCCAGGCCTGGCGCCGCATCCTGGACGACAGCCTGGACCGCTTCATCGCGGCCGTGGACGCGGTCGAGGCCGCCATCCCGCACGATGTGGATCCGGAAAGCGAGGCCGCCGACGCCTGGTACGGCCAATTGCCCATGGACCCTTATGCCGCCACCGACGAGGCGGAATTCTTCGCGGTCAGCTCGGAGCACTTCTTCGTGGATCCCCACCCCATGCACGAAGCGCTGCCGCAATGGTATGGGCTGCTGCGGGCCTACTACCGGCAGGATCCCCTGGAACGCTACGCATGAAACAGCTGCTGATCGTGTGGCATTCGCGCACCGGCGCCGCGCAACAGATGGCCGACGCGGCGGCGCGCGGAGCGCGGGCGGCCGCCGCACAGCTGGAGCAGGCGACCGATCTGAACGTGGTCCTGCAACGAGCCGCGGACACGCAGGCCGAAGCGCTGCTCGCCAGTCAGGCCTATCTGTTCTGCGCCCCCGAGAACCTGGCCTCGCTGAGCGGCGAAATGAAGGAATTCTTCGACCGCAACTACTACGCGGTGCTGGACCGGATACAAGGGCTGCCCTATGCCTGCGCCATCAGCGCGGGCAGCGACGGCGCGGGCGCGGCACGGCAGGTGGAGCGCATCTGCACCGGCTGGCGGCTCAACTCCCTGGCGCCGCCCCTCATTGTCAACATGGGTGCGCAGACGGCGCAGCAGATCCTGGCGCCCAAGACCGTGGCCAGCGCGGATATTGCGAAATGCGAGGAATTGGGCGGCCTGCTGGCCGCGACGCTGTTGCTCGGGCAGTAGCCGGCACAACGCGGGATGAAGAGACGGATGGCGCACGCGCCAGCCCGCCCCCGTGCACGCATCAGGCGCCCAGGGCGCCCGACGCGGCAAGCGTCTTAGACGGCAGCCGTCACGACGATTTCGACCTTGTAGTCCGGATTGGCCAGGCGGGCTTCGACCGTGGCGCGCGGGGGCGAATTGCCGTCGGCGACCCAAGCGTCCCAGGCCTTGTTCATGCCGTCGAATTCCTTCATGTTGGCCACGTAGATCTGGGCCATCAGGATCTTGGTCTTGTCGGTGCCGGCTTCGGCCAGCAGGCGGTCGATCGTGGCGAGCACCTGTTCGGTCTGGCCGGTGATGTCCAGCGTGGAATCGTCCGGCACCTGGCCGGCCAGGTACGCGACGCCGTTGTACACGGCCATGTCGGACAGGCGCTTGGCCACGTGGAAGCGCTTGATGCTGCTCATGAATAGTCCCCTAGGTTCGAGTGGGTTGGGTGGAACGATACTGAAGAACCCGCAATTTACCCCGAGCCGCCCTCAGGCGGGGGGCAGCTGGAATACCTGGCGCAGATAGGCCAGATAGGCCGGATCGTCGCACATGGTCTTTTCCGGCGCGTCGGACACCTTGGCCACCGGCTGGCCATTGCAGCGGACCATCTTCATGACGATCTGCAAGGGCTCATGGCCCAGGTCGTTGGTCAGATTGGTGCCGATGCCGAAGGACACTTTGCAGCGGCCGGAAAACTGGCGGGCCAGTTCGATGGCGCGGGGGAAGGTCAACGAATCCGAGAACACCAGCGTCTTGGCGCGCGGATCCACGCGGTTCTTGCGGTAGTGCTCGAGCAGGCGCTCGCCCCAGACGAAGGGATCGCCCGAGTCATGGCGCGCGCCGTCGAACAGCTTGCAGAAATACATGTCGAAATCGCGCAGGAAGGCATCCATGCCGTAGACATCCGACAGCGCGATACCCAGATCGCCGCGGTATTCCTTGGCCCACACTTCCAGCGCGTACACCTGCGAATCGCGCAGCCGCGGGCCCAGCGCCTGGCAGGCCTGCAGGTACTCGTGGCCCATCGTGCCCAGGGGCAGGACTTCGTGCTGCCTGGCCAGCAGCACATTGCTGGTGCCGGCGAAGTGCTCGCCCATCTGCGCCTTCATGGTCGACACGATCTCCTCGTGCCAGACCTTGGAGAAGCGGCGCCGCGTACCGTATTCGGCCACGCGGAAATCGGCCAGCGCCGGATCGTCCAGCACCAGGTGCATCTTGGACTGCAGGCGCTTGCGGCCCTCTTCCCAGTCGGGATTCTTGCGCGTATTGCGGAAATAGACCTCGTTGACGATGGCCAGCACCGGGATCTCGAACAGGATCGTGTGCAGCCAGGGGCCCTTGACCTCGATGCTGATTTCGCCCGGACCCTCGCCCACGCCGATGTGGATGCAGCGCTCCGGCAGGTGGAACAGTTCCAGGAAATCGATGAAGTCGCTTTTGATAAAGCGCAAGCCGCCCAGATATTTAAGTTCGTCCTCGGTGAAGCGCAACTGGCACAGCAGGCGTACTTCTTCGCGGATTTCATCCAGGTAGGGACGCAGGTCGACCCCGGGCGTGCGGCATTTGTAACGGTACTCGACCTGGGCAGCGGGAAACTGATGCAGAACCACCTGCATCATGCTGAATTTATACAGATCGGTGTCGAGCAGCGAAGTGATTATCATGATGGCGCGTTTCGTTTCGCGACACCATAGCATAGAGCCCCCCGCGTTAAGGGCGAAGGGCCACTATGTCAATACGGGTATTGCCGGCACATCGGCGCGGCATTGGGTAAAATCCGCCCAACAAGACACAAAAGCCGCCGCTCCCGGAGTTCCTGAATGACCCACGTTGTCACCGAAAACTGTATTAAGTGCAAGTACACCGATTGCGTTGATGTGTGCCCGGTGGACTGTTTTCGTGAGGGTCCGAACTTCCTCGTGATCGACCCTGACGAATGCATCGACTGCGCGGTCTGCATCCCGGAATGCCCGGCCAATGCCATCTACGCCGAAGAAGATGTGCCGCAGGACCAGATGAATTTCATCGCCCTGAACGCTGAGCTCTCGCCCGAGTTCGCCAGCATCAGCCGCGCCAAGAAGCCCCTGCCGGACGCCGACGAATGGAACGGCAAGCAGGACAAGCTGCAATACCTGGAAAAATAATCCGCGAACGCCGGCCCCAGCCTGGCGGCCGGCCTCGCGCGATGTGCCGATGACCGACGACTCCAAATACACGCGCCAGACCGTAACCCACGTCCAGACCTGGGTGCCCGACAAGCTGTTCTCCGTGCGCGTGACGCGCGACGACGCGTATACGTTCCAGCCCGGCCAGTTTGCCCGGGTCGGTCTGCCGGAGGCCGGCGCTGCCGACGACACGCCCACGCTGTGGCGCGCCTATTCCATGGTGTCGGCGCCGCACGAACCCTGGCTGGAGTTCTATTCCATCGTGGTCCCCGAAGGCCTGTTCAGCCCGCGCATGGCGCGGCTGCAGCCGGGCGATTCCCTATATGTGGAAAAGGCTCCCTACGGCTTCCTGACCCTGGAGCGCTTCGCGCCGGGCGGCGATCTCTGGCTGCTGGCCTCGGGCACCGGCCTGTCGGCCTACCTGTCGATCCTGCGCGACCCCGCCGTCTGGCGCGCCTACCGCCGCATCGTCCTGGTGCACGGCGTGCGCACCGCCGCGGAGCTCGCCTACCGCACCGAAATCGAATCCTGGCGCAATCAGCCCGAGCTGGCCGAGGATTTTGCCGCGGATCCGCAGAAGCTCGTCTACCTGCCCATCGCCACCCGCGAGGCCCTGCCCGGCATGCCGCAGGAACGCCTGACCACCTTGATCGCCGACGGCCGCCTGGAGCAGTTGGCCGGCCAGCCGCTGGATCCCGCAGTGGCCAAGGTCATGCTTTGCGGCAACCCCGACATGCTGGCCGACGCCCGCAAGCTGCTGGGCGAACGCGGCTTCAAGCCGGGACGCCGCGGCATCCCCGGCAATCTGGCGGTAGAAAACTACTGGTAGTTCTCTCCGTCCGACTTAGTGCATAAATCCTCCCTTTGATATTGCTCCAGGGTGTAAAAAGCGCCCTAAACTGGTGCCCAATGGGTAGTTGGGTCGCTTTTTAGCAACAGATTTGCGTTTTTTGTCGGCGTTTCTTCAGGCTGTTTAGAAATATCGTTAGTCCCCAGAGCAATAATCGGGACACACGCACGACCCAGAAGGACTTTTCTCAAATGCTGTATCAATTGCACGAAATGCAGCGCGCCTTCCTGACTCCGTTCGCTGCATTCACGGACGCCGGTTCCCAGCTGTTTTCCAGCCCCTACAGCCCTCTCGCCTATACCCCGATTTCTCGCCAGATGGCGGCCGGGTATGAGCTGATGACTCGCATCGGCAAGGAATACCAGAAGCCCGCCTGGAATTTGCCCGCCACCGAGATCAAGGGCAAGTCTGTCCGCGTCATCGAAGGCGTGGCCATGGACAAGCCCTTCTGCCGCCTGCTGCACTTCCAGCGCGACGTCCGCCACGCGGGCCAAGACGACCCCAAGGTCCTGCTGGTCGCGCCGCTGTCGGGCCACCATGCAACGCTGCTGCGCGATACCGTGCGCGCCCTGCTGCCCGCCCACGACGTCTATGTCACCGACTGGGTCGACGCCCGCATGGTGCCGCTGTCGGCCGGCCCGTTCCATCTGAACGACTACGTGCGCTACGTGCAGGACTTCATCCGCCACCTGGGCCCCGACGTGCACGTGATCTCCGTGTGCCAGCCCACGGTGCCGGTGCTGGCCGCCGTCTCGCTGATGGCCTCCGCCAACGATCCCTGCCAGCCGCGCAGCATGGTGATGATGGGCGGTCCCATCGACCCGCGCCAGTCGCCCACACAGGTGAACCGCCTGGCCACGACCAAGCCTTACAGCTGGTTCGAGAACCAGGTCATCCATCCGGTGCCGCCGCGCTATCCGGGCGCGGGCCGCAAGGTCTACCCGGGCTTCCTGCAGCATGCGGGCTTCATGGCCATGAATCCCGACCGCCACATGAAGTCGCACTACGACTTCTACCTGGACCTGCTGCGCGGCGACGACAGCGACGCGGAAATGCATCGCCGCTTCTACGACGAATACAACGCCGTGCTGGACATGCCGGCCGAGTTCTACCTGGACACGATCCGCATGGTGTTCCAGGAATTCCAGTTGCCCAACGGCACCTGGGAAGTGGACGGCAAGCTGGTGCGCCCGGCGGACATCAAGAAGGTCGCCCTTCTGACCATCGAAGGCGAACTGGACGACATCTCCGGCCAGGGCCAGACCCGCGCCGCCATCAAGCTGTGCAAGAACATCCCGGCCGAACGCAAGACGCACTACACGGCGCCCAACTGCGGCCACTACGGCATTTTCTCGGGCCGCCGCTGGCGCGAAATGATCTGTCCTAAAATTGCCGAATTCATCCGGCAATCTGCGTAGGATGGGTGTAGCGCAAGTCAAGCCGGACTAAGGCCCGGACCTCCGACGCGCGCAACCCATCAAACAGCGGTGGCTAGAAGTATCACTGCTGTTTGATGGGTTGCGCGCGATCTGCATTTGGGTCCCTGGCTTCCGTCTTTCGCGCCCCCGTCCCACGATTTCTTCTTCACATCCATGTCCTGTCGCTCATTAGCCGACCGCATCGATGCCTTGCTGCCCCAGACGCAATGCACCAAGTGCGGATACGACGGCTGCCGGCCCTATGCCGACGCCATCGCGGACGGCTCCGCCCCGATCAACCGCTGCCCTCCGGGAGGCGATGAAGGCATCGTCGCGCTGGCGGCCCTGCTCGACACCCCCGTCCTGCCGCTGGACGCCAGCCGCGGCGAACCCGGTCCGCTGCTGGTGGCGCGCATCGACGAAGCGCACTGCATCGGCTGTACGCTGTGCATCCAGGCCTGTCCCGTGGACGCCATCGTGGGCGCCAACAAGCATATGCATACCGTGCTGGCCGACTGGTGCACCGGCTGCGACCTGTGCGTGGCGCCCTGTCCGGTCGATTGCATCCAGATGGTGCCGGCAGGCCGCGCCTGGGGTCCGCAGGATGCCGCCATCAGCCGCCAGCGCCACCGCAGCCATCTGGCGCGCACCGAACGCCTGGCCGCCGACAACGCGCGCCTGATGGCGCCCGAGCCCACCGCCGCAATCAGCGCACCCGCTCCCGCCGCCGACGAGGCGCGCAACGAGGACCGCAAACGCTCCGCCATCGAATCCGCGCTGGCCCGCGCACGGGCCCGCCGCAACCCCACGCAATCATGAACGCAGCCAAACGCCGAGAGATCTTCGCCCGCCTGCAGGCCGCCAATCCGCACCCGACCACCGAGCTCGAATACGACACGCCGTTCCAGCTCCTGATCGCGGTGCTGCTGTCGGCGCAGGCGACCGACAAATCGGTCAACATCGCCACGCGCAAGTTCTTCCCTGCTTACGGCACGCCGCAGGCCCTGCTGGCGCTGGGCGAAGAGGGCCTGGCGGATTACATCAAGACCATCGGCCTGTACCGCACCAAGGCGAAGAACACCATCGCCACCTGCAAGATCCTGATCGAGCAGCACGGCGGCGAAGTGCCGCAGACGCGCGAGGCGCTGGAAGCCCTGCCCGGCGTGGGGCGCAAGACCGCCAACGTGGTGCTCAACACGGCGTTCGGACAACCCACGATGGCGGTGGACACGCACATCTTCCGCGTGTCGAACCGCACCGGCATCGCGCCCGGCAAGAATGTGCTGGAAGTCGAACAGAAACTCGAGAAGTTCGTGCCGCGCGAATACATGCAGGACGCGCATCACTGGCTGATCCTGCTGGGCCGCTACGTCTGCGTGGCGCGCAAGCCCAAATGCCCTCAATGCGGCATTTCCGATCTCTGCGAATTCAAGCAGAAGACGCCTGTCTGACGGCGCATGAGCTTATGCGCCGACACGACATCGGCGCACAGCAAACCGGGTTTTCCCTCGCCCTGAAATCCATGACGCGTTGATGACGATCAACGCATATTTGCTGCATTGCGTTTCCATTATGGAAAGGCTCTCTTCCCTTGTGGCGCAAGCATTGTCGGCCTGCCGACAATTGCCCATTCCGCACTGCAAAACCTATGACAAACCCTCATGGAATTTTGATAAATAGGTGCGCATACTCGCCGGCAACTCATAAGAAAACTGCTATTTCATGAACAGTTTTCCGGACCCTGCGGGGACCTGGCGCAACGACGGCAGGTGGAGACCGAAATAAATACAACGCCGGTGCAGCGAACATGGACGACACGATCCTGGAGACAAAAGGCCTCACCAAGGAATTCCGCGGATTCGTCGCGGTCAATGGGGTCGATTTGCGTATCAAGCGGGGCGAGATTCATGCCTTGATCGGGCCTAACGGCGCGGGCAAGACCACTTGCTTCAACCTGCTTACCAAGTTTCTTTCTCCCACGTCGGGAACCATCAAGTTCAACGGTATCGACATTACCGGCGAGCGTCCCGCGCAGATCGCGCGGCGCGGCGTGATCCGTTCATTCCAGATCTCGGCGGTGTTCCCGCACCTGACCGTGCTGGAGAACGTGCGCATCGGCCTGCAGCGCAAGACCGGCCTGTCCTTCCACTTCTGGAAAAGCGACAAGCAGCTGGCGGCGCTGAACCAGCCGGCGCGTGACCTGCTGGAGCAGGTGGATCTGGGCGCCTTCGCCGACGAAACCACCGTCAACCTGCCCTACGGCCGCAAGCGCGCGCTGGAAATCGCCACCACGCTGGCGATGGAACCCGAGCTGATGCTGCTGGACGAACCCA
>JALDYL010000165.1:0-10286 GCA_032153965.1 Achromobacter sp.
ATGTAGTTCTCGTCGTGCTTGGCCAGCACCTCGGTGGCGCGGAACACGCCGTCCGGCCCCAGCTTGCCGGCCACCACCACGCCCTTGCCCTCGCGGAACAGATCGGGCAGCAGGCCCTGATACGTGACCGGCACGGTGTGCGCGGTGTCCGTCACCACGAAGCGCAGCGTCAGGCCGTCGGCCTCGCGGCGCAGCGAGCCTTGCTCCACCAGGCCGCCGACGCGGAAGCTGCCGCTGGCCGGCGCTTCCCTGGCCACCACTTGCGTGGGGCTGAAGAAAAACACCAGATTGGATTGCAGGGCATTGAGCACCAGCGCGGCGGCCGCGGCCAGCAGCCCCAGGCCGCCGACGATGGCCAGCGCGCGGCGCTTGCGCGGGCTCATGGCGCAGTCCTGTCCGCTCGGCGGGCGGCAACCTGCGCCGCGCGCCGCACGCGGCTGCGCCGCCACAACACCGACGCTTCCAGGCCGATCAGCGCCAGCGTCACGCCATATGCGCCCAGCAGATAGGGACTGTGGCCTTGCAGCGAGAACAGCGCGTCCCAGCTCATGCCGCCTCCTGCCGCGTCCGGTCAGCCCGGACCGCGCCCGGCTCGCGCTCGGCGATGATGCCGCGCACGCGCGCCAGCGCCGCCGCCGCGCTGTAGAGCCAGAATGCCGCCACCATCAGCAGCATCGCGGTCACCATGATGTGGGCCATGCTGGGCGCGGTGGTGAGATTGATCGACGCGCCCTGATGCAGCGTGCTCCACCAGCGCACCGAGAAATAGATGATGGGCACGTTGATCACGCCCGCCAGCACCAGGATGGCGCCGCCGCGATCGGCCCGCTGCGCGTCATCGGCAGCGGCCGCCTGCAAGGCCATGAAGCCCAGGTACAGGAACAGCAGTATCAGTTCGGAGGTGAGCCTGGCGTCCCACACCCACCAGGCGCCCCAGGTCGGCTTGCCCCACAGCGCACCGGTCCACAGGGTCAGGAAGGTGAACAGCGCGCCGGTAGGAGCCAGCGCCCGCATCATCATGAACGACAGCCGGGTATTGAAGATCAGCCCCAGCGCGGCGTACAGCGCCATGACCAGGTACAGGAACATCGACATCCACGCCGCCCCGACGTGGATGAAGAGGATGCGGTAGACCTCGCCCTGCTGGCTGTCGGTGGGGGCGACCGCCAGCCCCACGTACAGGCCCGCGGCCGCGAACAGCGCGGCGCCCAGCGCCAGCCACGGAATCATGCGGCCGGCCAGCGGATAGAAGGCGGCGGGCGAGGCGTAGCGCAGCCAGCCCGCGCCGGCTGCCGCAGCGGGCGGATATGCATTCAGGGCAGGGTGCTTGTGCATGGCGACCTCAGTCCAGCGCCACGCGCAGCGCCGCCGAGGCGCTCCAGGGGCACAGCAGGATGGCCAGGCACAGGCATGCGCCCAGCAATGACAATTGCGGTCCGGCGCCCATGCCGGCATGCGAGGCCGACACCGCGCCCGCGCCGAAGATCAGCACCGGCACGTACAGCGGCAGCACCAGCAGCGGCAGCAGGGCGCCGCCGCGCAGGCCCAGCGTCAGCGCCGCGCCCAGTCCGCCCACCAGCGCCAGCGTCGGCGTGCCCAGCAGCAGCGACAGGACCAGGATGCCGATGGCATGCGGCGACAGGCCGAACTGCAGGGCCAGCACCGGACTGGCCAGGATCAAGGGCAGGCAGCTGCTGAACCAGTGCGCCGCCAGCTTGGCGCCCACCAGCAGCGGCAGCGGGTGCGGCGACACCAGCAGTTGTTCCAGCGCGCCGTTGTCGTAGTCCTGGGCGAAAGGGCGGTTCAACGTCAGCAGGATGCCCAGCAGGGCGCAGACCCACAGCACGCCCGGCCCGATGGCCAGCAGCAGCGCGGGGTCGGGACCGACCGCCAAGGGGAACAGCGTGCCGGCCACGATGAAGAACAGGGTGGCGCCCAGCGTGTCCGCGGGCCGTCTCCAGGCCAGCCGGATTTCACGCAATGCCAACTGCGACAGCGTAGCCAGCATCCGCGTATTCATCCATGTTCAGGGTTTGGGTATGCGTGGCGGCAGTGCCGGGTTCGCGGTGCGAGGCGAGCACGGCGCCGCCGCCGGCCGCGAGGTGGGCTTCCAGCGCCAGGCGCAGCTGCTCCAGGCTGGCCGCATCCAGGCCGGCGTCGGGTTCATCCAGCAGCCACAGGGGCTTGGCGCCGAGCACGACCGCCGCCAACGCCAGCCGCCTGCCCTGTCCCTGGGATAGACGCAGGGCGGGCATGTCGGCGCAGGATTCCAGGCGCCATGCGCGCAAGGTGTCCGATAAACGCGCTTCCGCCTGCGGCGTGCCGGCGACGTGCAGGGCGTAACGCAGATTCTCGGCGACGCTCAGTTCGCCGCACAGGCCATTGCCGTGTCCCAGGTAGGCCATGCCGGCGCGGTAGGCTGCGACATCGCGGCGCGCGTCGCCGCCGCGCCACAGCACGCTGCCCGCCAGCGGCCGCAACAGGCCCGCGAGCATGCGCAGCAGACTGGTCTTGCCGCTGCCGTTGGCGCCGCGCACGTGCAGCAACTGGCCGCCATGCAGCTCGAAATCCAGCGGCGCGCAATAGCCGCGGCGGCTGGCCAGGCCGCGCGCGCAAAGCATGGGCGGCGGCGCGTCAGCGGGCCGCATGCGCCACTTCCTTGGCCGGGCCTGCTGGCTGCGGCGTCATGGAGGTCGGGCCCGGCCCCATGTTGGGCAGCTTGTGGGCGATGCCCTTGTGGCAGTCGATGCAGGTCTTGCTCTTGTCGGCCAGATAGGTCGAATGCATGTTCTGCGCGCGCGGGCTCTGGCGCGTGAAGTCCATGTATTCGTAGTTGTGGCAGTTGCGGCATTCCAGCGAATCGTTTGCCTTGAAGCGCGCCCATTCGTGCTGGGCCAGTTCCAGCCGCTTGTCGACGAATTTTTCGCGCGTGTCGATGGTGCCGAAGATCTTGCCCCACACTTCCTTGGACGCCTGCATCTTGCGCGCGATCTTGTCGGTCCAGTTGTGCGGCACGTGGCAGTCCGAGCACAGCGCCCGCACGCCGGAACGGTTGGTGAAGTGGATCGTGCCCTTCAGTTCGGCATACACGTTGTCGCGCATCTCGTGGCAGCCGGTGCAGAACTTCTCGGTATTGGTGAGTTCCATGGCGGTGTTGAAGGCGCCCCAGAACAGGATGCCGCCGATGAACCCGCCGACCGTCAGGAAGCCCAGGCTGAAATGCACGCTGGGCCGTCGGATGATGTTCCAGTAGCGCTTGATGAGTCCGAGCATGGCTGCCTCCGGTCGCTTACTTCTTGGCGGGCGCCGGGGCGGTCAGGCGCTTGAGGATCACATCGATGTCCTGATAAGTATTGGACACCAGCGGCTTGGCCTCGGTCTGCGGCACGTGGCACTGCACACAGAAGTAGCGGCGCGGCGAGACTTCCGCCAGCACGTTGCTGTCGCGGTCCATGTAGTGGGTCACGCTCAGGGGCGGGGCCTGGGTTTCCTCTGTGTTCACGCGGGCGTGACAGGCGAGGCAGCGGTTGAAGTCCTTGTCGACCTGGTAGCCGTCGATCTTGTGCGGAATGGTGGGCGGCTGCATCGAATACGTGCGCATGCGCCGGATGTCCTTGTTTTCGACCGGGCTGATGAGCGGCGGATCGGCTTCCTGCGCGATCGGGGTGGGGCCGCGCATCGGGTCTTCGACCTCCAGCGGCGGCGCCGCCCAGGCGGCCGAACCGAGGATGACGCAAGTCGCGAGAGTCAGGGCGCGTAGGTTCATGGCTGTCTCCGGTTCGCCTTTCAGACCTTGACGATCTTGACCGCGCACTTCTTGAAGTCGGTCTGGAACGAGATCGGATCGGTGGCGTCCAGCGTGACCTTGTTGATCAGCTGGCCGGCGTCGAACCAGGGCACGAACACCAGGCCGCGCGGCGGCTTGTCGCGCCCGCGGGTCTCCAGGCGCGTGCGCATCTTGCCGCGGCGCGACACGACCTCCACCTCGACGCCGCGCCGCAAGCCCATTTCCTGGGCGTCGTCGGGGTGCATGAAACAGACCGCGTTGGGAAAGGCCCGGTACAGCTCCGGCACCCGCCGCGTCATCGAGCCAGAATGCCAGTGCTCCAGGACGCGCCCGGTGGACAGCCAGAACGGATACTCCTTGTCCGGCGATTCCGCAGGCGGTTCATAGGGCAGGGCGTAGATCACCGCGCGGCCGTCGGCGTTGCCGTAGAACTCGAAGCCCGCGCCCGGCTTCACGTAGGGGTCGCTGCCTTCGCGGTAGCGCCACAGCGTTTCCTTGCCCTTGACCACGGGCCAGCGCAGGCCGCGCACTTCGTGATAAGTGTCGAACGGCGCCAGGTCGTGCCCGTGGCCGCGCCCGAATTCGGCGTATTCCTCGAACAGCCCCTTCTGCGCATAGAAGCCGAAAGCCTCGGCCTCCTGGTTGGCGTAATCCTTGTCGCGCTCGGTGTTGGGATAACGATTGACCTTGCCGTTGGCGAACAGCACGTCGAACAGCGTCTTGCCGCGGTACTCGGGCTTCTTGGCCAGCAGGTCGGCGGGCCAGACGTCCTCGACCTTGAAGCGCTTGGAGAATTCCATCAGCTGCCACAGGTCCGAGCGCGCCTCGCCCGGCGCGTTGACCAGTTGGTGCCAGAACTGAGTGCGGCGTTCCGCGTTGCCGTAGGCGCCTTCCTTTTCGACCCACATGGCCGCCGGCAGGATCAGGTCGGCCGAGATGGTGGTGACGGTGGGGTAGGCGTCCGACACCACGATGAAGTTGTCGGGGTTGCGGTAGCCGGGCAAGCCTTCGTTCATCAGGTTGGCGGCGGCCTGCATGTTGTTGTTGACCATGACCCAGTAGGCGTTGATCTTGCCGTCCTTGAGCATGCGGTTCTGCAGGACCGCATGCGCGCCCACCTTGCTGGGGATGGTGCCGTCGGGCAGCTGCCAGATTTCCTCGGCGTGCGCGCGGTGCTTGGGATTGGTCACCACCAGGTCGGCCGGCAGGCGGTGCGAGAAGGTGCCTACCTCGCGGGCGGTGCCACAGGCCGAGGGCTGGCCGGTCAGCGAGAACGGGCTGTTGCCGGGCGTGGAGATCTTGCCGGTCAGCAGGTGGATGTTGTAGACCATGTTGTTGGCCCACACGCCGCGGGTGTGCTGGTTGAAACCCATGGTCCAGAAGGACGTCACGCGCACCTTCGGATCGGCATAGAGTTCGGCCAGCTCTTCCAGCTGCTTCTTGGGCAGGCCGCTCAGCTTGGCGGTGTAATCCAGGTCGTACTTGGAGACGAACTTGGCGAAATCGTCGAACGTGATGGGCTTGGAACCGCCGGCGTCGCCCGCGTTCTTGGCGGCCTTCTGCAGCGGATGCTCGGGCCGCAAGCCATAGCCGATGTCGGCATTGCCCTCGCGGAAAGTCGTGTGCTTGTCGACGAAATCGCGATTCACGCGCTTGGTCTGGATGATGTGGTTGGCGATGTAGTTCAGGATCGCCAGGTCCGTCTGCGGCGTGAAGGTCAGCGCGATGTCGGCCAGCTCGTAAGAGCGGTGCTCGAAGGTGGACAGCACGACCACCTTGGTCTTGGGGGCGGACAGCCGGCGGTCGGTCACGCGGGTCCACAGGATCGGATGCATTTCCGCCATGTTGGAGCCCCACAGCACGAAGGCATCGGCGTTCTCGATGTCGTCATAACAACCCATGGGCTCGTCGGCGCCGAAGGTGCGCATGAAGCCCACCGCGGCCGAGGCCATGCAGTGGCGCGCGTTCGGGTCCAGGTTGTTGCTGCGAAAGCCCGCCTTCATCAGCTTGAGCGCGGCGTAGCCTTCCCAGACGGTCCATTGGCCCGAGCCGAACATGCCCACGGCCTCGGGCCCCTTGTCCTTCAGCACCCGCTTGAACTGCTCGGCCATGACGTCGAAGGCCTGGTCCCAGGACACCGGCGCAAATTCCCCGTCCTTGGCGTACTTGCCGTCCTTCATGCGCAAGAGCGGCGTGGTCAGCCGGTCGTTGCCGTACATGATCTTGGACAGGAAATAGCCCTTGACGCAATTCAGGCCCTTGTTCACCTCGGCGTTGAAATCGCCGTGCGTGGCCACGACCTGGTTGTCCTTTACCGCGACGTTCACGCCGCAGCCGGTCCCGCAGAACCTACAGGGCGCCTTGGACCACTTGAGCTTGGCGGCCTCGGATTCGGTGACGATGTTCTGCGTGTAGCCGACGATGGGTATGCCGGCCACGGTGGCGGCCGCGGCGGCGGCGGATTGCTTGATGAAGTCTCTACGAGCCATTGCCATCGTCAATCTCCTCGTTCATCGCGTCCAGCGTATCGGCGTGCTGGTAGACCAGCGCCGAAGCCAGCACGCCATCCAGCCGCTGGATCTCGGAGATCCGGGCCATCATGTCGTCGGTGGAGGGGGCTTCCAGGGTGACCACCAGTTTGCCGGTGTCGGAAGCGCCATGGATTTCCGCTCCGGCGATCGCAAGAATCGCCTCACGGACGTCGGGCAAGCGGCGCGGCGTGGCGTGCACCACCATGCTGGCGATATGCAGCTCTGGCGGCGCCGCAGGCGGCGCGGAGTGGGGGAGCGCGGACATGGGAGGGGTTCCGTCGCGTCGCATCAGCTACCGGGGGGGCCGGCCAGCAACTGATAGAACCAGACGAGGAAACCGTAGCCCGCCACGATGACGACCGACAGGACGGGGGCCATGACAGCCGTCAGGAACAGGAAACTTCGTAGTTCCTGAGGCTTGGTGTAGCCATCGGACTCGTTTTGCACACAGCACCTCACTACGACAGTTGGGGCATTGCGTTTAACGTGCGGATACCGAAGCTTTTAGCAGATGGCCTTGAAGGGCGTCAATGTTGCACCACGGCGTAATAATGCACGCGCGGCGCTGTATAGCGAGGCGCAAAACGATGGGAAAAACCATGAAAACGCCGGGATTGAAAGGCCCGGAGGTGGCCGGTGCGCCAGCATTCGCGCCGCAAGGCGCTGAGGCCCTTGCGCTTGTTCAAACAGCAGGCCGCAGCAGCGCGGGGATGTCCCGCTTCAGCAGATCAAGTACTGCCCGCACGCGTTGCGGCAGCGGCCGCAGAGGCGGAATCAGCGCATTGAGCGCAAGCGGCGGAACGCGATAGTCGTCCAGCAGCTCCACCAGGCGTCCTTGCGCCAGCGCCTTGGCGCATGCGGGATGCTGCAGGATGCCTATGCCCCCGCCCGAGAGAATCAGGTCGTACATGGGGCGCCAGTGGCTGACCGTCATGGCGGTTTTGATTCGCGTCTGCATCACCGGGCCGTTCTCGTGTGTCAGTGGCACTTGATCCTTCACGTAAAAGGCCTTCAGGCGGATGAATGGATGCAAGGCCAGGTCTGCCGGCGTTGCTATCGGGCCGTGAGTTGCCAGATAAGAAGGCGTCGCGACCAGCTTGCGGGCCACCCAGCCGAGCGGAAACGCTATATAGCCTCCGTTTTCGTTGAGACGGCCCAGTCGTAGCGAAATGTCGACGCCTTCGGTGACCGGGTCGGCGATGGCGTCGCTAAGCGTGACGTCCATGTACAGATCGGGGTGCGCCGTGCGTATGTTCATCAAAGCTTTGGGAACGACGATCTCGCCGAGGCACTGCGGTGCGGCGAGTCTCAAGCTTCCTTGTATCTGACGGTCGCTTAATGTTACTGAATTTATTGTGATTTCGGCCGTATCCAGCAGGTGCTTGCCCTGTTCGTAGAAGGTCCGGCCTTCGGCGGTACAGCTTAGCTTGCGGGAACTGCGCACCAACAGTCGAGCACTCAGGAAACGTTCGAGCTTGTCGATGCGTTCGCTGACGGAGGGCTGGCTCATGTCCAGGTCACGCGCCGCGCCGGAGATCGTTCCGCGTTCCACCACCCTCAGATAGATGCGTATTGTTGCCAGCAAGTCCATGGGGTCGCTCCTCGTGATGAGACCTTGGGTGGCCCCTAGGACGGCTGAGCGATCCTTTTGTTTAGCTCGCAGGAGGGAATGGGCGCGGAAGCGATATCTTACAAGTGTTACTTGTGCCGAACATATCCGCATAGAGGGTTCAAGCCGATATGTCCCATAGGCCCAGATGCAATGTGCGATTGCAATTGCACGGCTTAGTCTCTGGCTCAATGCATCGCCCGATGCAGTCGCTGCGGGAAACCTCCGCCGGCAAGCGAGGCCACCCGCGATGATCTCGGCCCATTTCCTTTCCCATATCCATCAGTAGATCGACAGCTTGTTTGACGCACTTGGCGACAGCCCGGCTTCGGCTTGAGCGTTTGCGAGGCAAGAGGGCGACATTCGCCGCGGCTTGTTCCCGGGCCGGTCATGGCAGCCGGGGGAGGCCGCGGAGATGAGAAGTTCCACATTGAGTTTTTGAACTGGAGCACCCATTCATGAACAAGATACTCAGGAACGCATGGATCGAAGCGGACGAACTCGCGGTGATACGCGGGAAGCCCGTACTGAACATCGGGGGGCGGGGCGCGCGCCTGGCGCCCATGGCGGCGGCGCTTGCGCTATGCGCGGGGCTGGGGGGCGCAGCGCCCGAGGTATACGCGGGAACATACGTGGCAGGGAGCTGCTCTGGCGGCAGAGGGACAGGACCTGACGGCATAGTCTACCCGGGGTCAAAGAATCCGAATGATGGGTCTGGCGTCTGGTCGAACGTCATTGGTTGCAATGCCGATGGCGGTGGTTTTACCGGGGTGCAGGTCTTGGGTTTCAGTGCGACGGCGACGGGCAACGCCGCGACCGCCATAGGTTTTGCCGCGACCGCGGCAATCCGGAGCACCGCGGTAGGCATGCAGGCCGGAGCCCTTGCCATGGGTTCGACCGCGCTTGGCCAATGGGCGCGCGCCACGGCGGCCGGCAGCGTCGCCATTGGCGGCAACACTTCTTCCAACACCGCGGCGGCGGGGGCGCAGGCATCGGGACTTGGCGCCGTCGCGATCGCCGGGGAGTCGCGCGCCATGGGGGCGGATTCCGTTGCGGTCGGCACGCGTTCACAGGCCCGCCGTGACGGTGACGTGGCCATCGGTATGGACAGTGTGGCTGACGGCACGGCAGGAAATTTCTCCGCAGTGGCCATTGGCCGGGGCAGTTCGGCCCTTGGTGAAAACTCGGTGGCGCTAGGTAATGCCAATCGGGCCACCGGACCAGGGGCCGTAGCGCTAGGCAATAGCTCGGCGGCTACGGGAGCCAGGGCTTTGGCCGTTGGCGACGACGCCAACGCGCTGGCGGCGCAGAGCCTGTCGCTGGGGGCTGACTCGGTCGCTTCCAATTCGGGCGACGTCGCCTTGGGGGCGGGATCGGCGACCGCTGCCGCCGTCGGTACGTCCGGCGTCTCCATCGCGGGAAGATCCTATTCCTTCGCCGGATCGGCGCCCGCCAGCACGGTCAGCGTGGGCAGCGCTGGCGCGGAGCGCACCATCACGAATGTCGCGGCAGGGAGGCTCGGCGCTCTCAGCACGGATGCCGTCAACGGCTCGCAACTTCAAGCCACGAATCAGGCGGTGAACGCGCTGGGCGATCGGGCGGTGGCCTATGACGGCAATGCAGGAGATCCCAAGACCCTGATTACCTTGGGTGGGCCCGCGTCCACGGACGGCGGCGCAACGGGTGGGACCAAGATCACCAACCTGACGCGCGGGGCCGTGTCGGCTACCAGCACCGATGCGGTGAATGGTTCGCAGCTCTACGACACCAATCAGGATGTGCTGCGCATGGGTGACACGGTGACGAACTTGGGCGGCACCGTGACGAATATGGGCGGCACTTTGACCAGCCTGGGCGACACCGTGACGAACCTGGGCGACACGCTCACGAACCTTACCGGAGACACCAGTCAGACGAACACGGACGCCAACGGCTTGGGCATCCGTTATGCGCGGACCAACGAGCGGGGACTGGCGCCCATTGACGCCTACGCGCAGGGCGTGGGCAGCACGGCGCTGGGCTACAACGCGCGTTCCACGGCCGACAACGCGTTGGCGCTGGGCCGCGATGCCCAGGCCAGCCATGAGGGCAGCGTGGCGCTGGGCGCCAACGCGGTCGCCAACGGCGCGACGCTGGCCGCGCCGGCATACCGGTCGGGCGCGGCGGCGGTGGCCGGCGCATCGCCGGTGGGCGAGGTGAGCGTAGGCTCGGTGGGCGCCGAGCGGCGCATCACCAACGTGGCGGCGGGCGCGACCGACACGGACGCGGTGAACGTAAGCCAGCTCAAGTCCGTGGCTGACAACGTGGGCAGTCTGGGCGACCGGGCAGTGGTCTACGACGGTAAGGCAGGCGATCCCAA
>JALDYL010000166.1:0-10234 GCA_032153965.1 Achromobacter sp.
GACGGCGTGGTGTATTTCTCGGCCGACAAGGGCGAGGTCAGCGTCGAGCCGGAAACCTGGCGCTAGGCTTCCGGCGACGTCCCCCCCGGCGGGCATGCTATTCGCGCTTGATGCCGGCTTGCTTGACCAGGGCCGGCCAGCGTTCGCGTTTCATGTCGATGAGCCTGGACAGCGCCGCGCCGTCGGTGAGCTCCGGTACCGTACCCATATTCTTCAGCGCTTCCAGGAAGGCTGTGTTGCCAGACATGCCGCGGATGGCCGCGCCGATTTGCGCGACCGCCGCCGGGTCCATGGCGGCTGGTCCGAACAAGGCAAACCAGGCATCCACCTGAAAATTGTCGATGCCGGCCTCCTGCATGGTCTGCACCTCGGGCAGGATGGCCGCGCGCTGGGCGCTGGTGACGGCCAGGGCGCGCAGTTTTCCGGATTGGATGAACGGCAGCGCCGACGGCAGGTTGTCGAACAGCAGGTCGACCTCGCCGCCCAGCAGCGCGGTGATGGCCGGCGCGCCTCCCTGGTAGGGCACGTGGGTCAGGTTGAGGCCGGTGCGCGCCTTGAACAGTTCGCCGGTGAGGTGCGGGCCGTTGCCGGTGCCGGTGGAGGCGAAAAAGCCGCCGCCCTTCTTGTTTTTCACATACGCGATCAGTTCCTGCACGGTCTTGGCCGGCGTCGCCGGATTGACCACCAGCACATTCGGCACGCTGGCCACCAGGCTTAGCGCGGTCAGGTCCTTCTGCGAGTCATAGGGGATGTTGGCGTAGGTGGCGTAATTCAGCGCCAGATTGCCCGCGCTGCCTACCCCCAACGTATAGCCGTCGGGCTCGGCGCGCGCGACCTGGTTCGCGCCCAGCCCGCCGCCCGCGCCGGGCTTGTTTTCGACCGCGACCGGCTGTTTCAGCGCCTGCATCAATTGCTGTCCCAGCGCGCGCGCCAGCAGGTCGGTCGTGCCTCCCGGCGGATACCCTACCAGCAGCCTGATCGGTTTGGAGGGGTAGGCCGGCGGCGCCGCTGTGGCGCCGGCGGCCAGGATGGACAGCGCCAGGCCCAGCAGCGCCTTTCCCAGTGGTATGCCTTTCATGGTTTGTCTCCGTGTGGCGGGGCTATTGTTGTTTGAATACGGTCCAGAGCTTGCCGTCGCCGCTGTCGCCGCCGTCGTTTTCCAGGTCCACGGCCAGGCGCAGTATGGCGGCATTGAAGCGGAAAGGGGGACGATAGGCGTCGGTCAGCGGCACGCCCGCCAATCCGCAGGTCAGCCCGGCGGTCGTGCTGTAGGTCCACCAGGTCTTCGGCAGTTCAAGTTCTCCCATCAGTTCGCCGTTGATGCGCAGCGCGATGCGTCCGGAGTTCTGGCCGGTCCGGGTGAACTGCAGCGTGACGGTGGCGGCGCCTTGCGGCAGCGGAACCGCCAGGCGATGGGCGACGGTTTCGGTGTAGATGTACTCGTAGACCAGTTCACCGGCCAGGGCGTATAGGGCAAAGCCGGCGAATCTGCTGCCCCAGGAAAAGACCACGCCTTCGGTGGCGCTCGACAGGTCCGCCAGCTGCGCCGTGATGCAGTAGCTGCGGTCGCTGATTTCCGGAACCATGAAGCGGTCGATGCGCGCCATGTCCGGCTGGAATTCATAGTGCGTGCGGGTCTGCGTTCCCAGGAAGTCGCGGGCGCGCTCGGCTTCGCGGTCATCCAGCGGCAACACGCCGAATTCTTCCGCCTGACGCCACCACAGGTCCAGCAGCTCCTTCAGCTTGTCGGGATGGGACTGGGCGAGATCGCGTGTCTCGGTGAAGTCCTCGTCCAGCTTGTAGAGTTCCCAGCGGTCCTGGGTGTCGTAGTCCTGGCCCTTGACGTGGCGCGCCACCGCTTTCCAGCCCCGGTCCCAGATCGCGCGGTCGCCTAGCAGTTCGAAATACTGGGTGGTCTTGGCGGTGGGGGCGTCGGGTTCGGCAAAGCTGTAGCGCATGCTGACACCATGCAGCGGCAGCTGCTTGTAGCCTTGGTGGACGGAGGGCGGCTCCACGCCCAGACAGTCGAGCACCGTCGGCACCACGTCGATCACATGATGAAACTGGGTGCGCAGCCCGCCGGCCTGTTTGATGCGTTCCGGCCAGTGCATGATCAGCGGGGCGCGCACGCCGCCGCCATGGGTGTCCTTCTTGAACCACTTGAGCGGCGTGTTAGAGACCTGTGCCCATCCCATCGGGTAGTGGCTGAATGAATGCTCGCTGCCGATCAGGTCGATATGGGGCAGGGCGGAGGCCACGGTTTCCTGTTCGTGGGTCATATGCTTGCGCATATTGATCGCGCCCGTGGGGCCTCCCTCGGCGCTGGCGCCGTTATCCGACAGCAGCACGATCAGCGTGTTGTCCAGCTGGCCGATGGACCGCAGATAATCCACCAGGCGGCCGATTTCGGCGTCGGTATGGTCCAGGAACGCCGCGTAGGTTTCCTGCAGACGGCAGCCCAGGCGCCGCATGTCTTCCGACAGCTCTTCCCATGCCCCTATGCCGGGATTACGGGGAGCCATCTCCGCGTTCTGCGGGACCACGCCCATGGCCTTCTGCCGGGCGAAACGTTCAGCGCGCACGGCGTCCCAGCCTCGGTCGTACCGGCCCTTGTACTTCTCGATGTAATCGGCGGGGACCTGGTGCGGCCAGTGGCAGGCGCCAAAAGCCAGATAGCTGAAGAACGGCCGGTTGTCGGACGAAGTCACGTGGTCGCGGATCTGCGAGATGGTCTTGTCGACCAGGTCGGACGACAGGTGGTACCCCGGCTGCGGCGCGATATGGATGGGGTGGTTGTCCTCGTAGAGTTCGGGATTCCATTGGTCGATCAGGGCGCCATGAAAGCCGTACCAGCGGGAGAACCCGCGGCCCAGCGGCCAGTCGCCGTGCGGCCCCGATGCGCCGTAATCGGCGAGATTGGTCAAATGCCATTTGCCGGTGGCATAGCAGCCATAGGCATAGTCGCCCAGGATCTCCGGCAAGGTGGCGGCCTGGCGGGTGATCCGCCCCTGATAGGAGGGGTAGCCGTTGGCCCATTCCGAAATGATGCCCACGCCAACCGAATGCGCGTTGCGCCCGGTCATCAGGCAGGCCCGGGTAGGCGAGCACATGGCGGTGACATGGAAGTTGGTATAGCGCAGCCCGTCCGCAGCCAACCGGTCCATGTTCGGGGTGTGGATCTCGGAGCCGTAGCAGCCCAGGTCGGAGAAACCCACGTCATCGAGTACCAGGAAGAGGACGTTCGGCGCCCGCTCGGGGGCGGTCGGCTTGCGCGGCCAGTCCGGCGTCGAATCGCGGTAGGTCTTGCCGATGAGGCCGTTGAACGAGTGGTCGTTGGGGTGGGGCATTACGCGGTCTCCGTGGGTAGTGATTCGTTGTGCATCCATCGTAGGTCGCTGTACCGAAAAGTCAGTGGTACAGTTGCCGGCTACAGTTGGATATCCGCCATGGCCACCCATTTCGCGCCGGACCTTCTTTCCGAGCAGATCGCCAACCAGATCAAGCTGCAGATACGGCAGGGCGATCTGGCCCCAGGCGCAAAACTGCCTTCGCTGCGCCATTACGCCCAGATCAAGGGGGTCGCCAAGAACACCGTGGTGCAGGCCTACGAACTGCTGGTGGCGGATGGCTATGCGGAGCCTCGCCATGGTTCGGGGTTCTACGTGGTGGGCGTGCCGCAGGCGCCGGTTTCGGCGGAGCGCTGGGCGCCGGCCCTGGATCATGCGCTGGCGGCCATCGGCATAGACCGGTCGACGTTCCATCTGGCCGGAGGCGGCCATTCGGTGGGCGAGGGCCTGCCGCCCTCGGCCTGGCTGGAGAACTGCCGGCTCGACCGCTACATGCACAAGATCGGACGCAGCGGCCTGGGCAGCGTGTTTCGTTATGGCGATCCCTACGGTTATCTGCCGCTGCGCCAGAGCATCTCGCAAAAGCTCGGCGCCTATGGCATCGAGGCGCGCTCGGATCAGATCATCCTCACCCAAGGCGCCTATCAGGCGGTGGATATCCTGATCCGCCGCATGGTCCGGCCGGGAGACGCCGTGCTGGTCGATGCGCCGGGTTTTTATCCCACCTTCAACAAACTCAGCCTGCAAGGCGCCAGAATCATCGGGGTGCCCCGCACGCCGCTAGGACCGGACCTGGGCTTTCTGAAGCGCGCGCTGCGCGCCAGCCGCGCCAAGCTGTTCTTCACGCAGTCCGTCGGCCATAACCCGACGGGCAGCGACATGTCCGCGGAGACGGCGCGCGAGCTGCTGGAGCTGGCGGCCTCGGCGGGGCTGACGATCGTCGACGACGATGCATTGGCGGACTACAAGCCGGGGCATTGCGCGCGCCTGGCCTCGCTGGATCAGCTGGAAAACACGATATACGTGGGGAGTTTTTCCAAGTCGCTGTCCAGCGTGGTGCGCGTAGGCTTCCTGGCGTGCGCGCCGCGGCATGTCAGGGAACTGGTGTCGGCCAAGACCGTGCTGTCGCTCAACAGCTCCCAGTTTGCCGAGCGCACGGTGCATGCGGTGATCACCGAAGGACGATTCCACAAGCACGTGCTGGACCTGCAGCAGCGGGCCCGGCGCGCCGTGAAGGATGCGCTCAGGCAGTTCGCCAAGCATGGCGCGACGGTGTTTTGCACCCCGGAGCATTCGCTCTTCCTCTGGGTCAAGCTGCCCGGAGTGGAGGATGCGGCGACTTGCGCCCGCGCGCTCTTGGAACGCGGCTTCGCGCTGACGCCCGGGTCCATATTCCTGCCCGAGCCGGGAGCCGCCTCGCCGTGGTTCCGGTTCAATGTGGGCTTCATGCAGGATGCCGAGCGGATGTCCGCCTTGTGGCGGGCGATCGCGGCGCAGCGGCGCGGAGCGTAAGGCCTGGGCTGAGCCGCGCGCCTCAGCCGCAGGCGTCGGCGGCTTGGTTCGTGGGATCAACGCAGGCGCGCCAGCGGGCCTCGTCCATGGCAGGCAGCAGCAGTACCCGGCTCATCAAGTCCGAATACCAGAAGATCCTGCCAGGCTTGTCGCGCATGGCCTGCCAGACGCGCGCCTGCGCGTCCGCCGCGAGCAGCGCGCGGCCTTGCGCGTCGGTCACGCCCTGGGCCAGGATGGTTTGCGTATCCGGATTCCAGGACTGCATGTCGGTGTCGTCCAGCGGCACTTCGTCGGCGATGCTGACGATGCGCCAGTCGTTGCCCGGCACCTCGGTGGACAGCTTGCCCAATTCTTCCCGGCGCACCGGATAAGGGCGGGAATCGGAGGAGGCGTGCGCGACATCGGCGTAGGATCTGGCGTCATCCCCGGGGGAATGGCGGCGCAGATAGCGCTGCTGCGGCTGGCCCTGGGCATCATAGGTCTGGACCTGGAAGGCGCCGCCTTGCGAGATGGTATCGATGGCGCGCAGCAAGCGGCCTGCGGCGTCGCGCGCGTAGAACCGGCCGCCAGCCGGTTCCTGCTTGTCGTCGCAAGCCTCATTGATGAAAGCGGTCAGCGCGCCGCGGGCATCGCGTTTCAGGCAGGTCTGGCGGCTGGCCTCGTAGGTGGCGGGCCGGCGGACGGCGGTCTGCTCGTACTCGACCACTCGGGTCAGGGCGCCGGCGCTGTCGTACTCCAGCGTGTAACCGCCGGCCAGGAAGGGCGTGCCGCCGTGGCGGGGGATCTCGTAGTTTTCCGCGCGGCACAGGCGGCCGTCGCCGTCGAAGTACAGCCTCGCGGGCGCCTGCGAGGCGCTGTCCAGCCGGTAGGCGGACCAATCGACCTTGTCCATCCAGGTGCGGGGCAGCGGATCGCCGGTTTCCTCGACCCAGGCCGGCGTGTTGCGGGCGGCAATGCGTTCGCCCTGGCGGCCCAGCAGGACGCGGTCGCCGCCCAGGCCGACCGAGACGGGCACCGCCGTCAGCGCCACGGGCGCCGTGAAATCAACGGCAGCCGGGCCGCAGGCCGCCAGCGCGGGGCCGGCATGCGCGATGGCCGCCAGCAGCAGGACCAGTCGCTTATGCATATTGCAGCATGTCCATGAACTTCAGCAGATCCCAGAACTCCTTGGACAAGCCGCCCAGCCGCAGCTTGCCGTCATGGTCCTCGAACAGCAGGAAGGGGTAGGCGTCGCGCTCCAGGGTGCCGGGAGCGGGCAGGCGGTAGGGCTTGAAGACTTCCGGGTTCTTGAAGAAAGGCTCCAGCCGGCCGCCGCCGTCCACATGCATGTAACGCACGCGCAATACTTGTTTCTGATACTTGGCCTGCGTTTCCGGGTAATCGCCGCCGTCGCCCGCCACCACGGCGTCGGCCAGGGCGGCCAGGACGATGCGTTGGAAGCCCGCGTAGTGGATCTCGCCGCTGGTGGAGTCGCCGGGCGCCTCGATCAACGTCTTGACCAGCTGGGTGGCGCGGGACCCCGGGGCGATGGTTTTCGCGAACAGGCTGTCGATGTCGGCCTTGGCCGGATCGGGCGACTGCCGCAGGCGCTGCAGGTCGGCGCGGAAGTCGTCCAGCCACTGCCGGTAGCGCGCATTTTCCGCCTGGCGGTCGAACGCCTGGGCGTGGGTCATGCCGCCGGGGAGGGTGATCAGGATGGCCAGCAGCAGGAGCCAGGCACGTTGCAGCCAGCCTGGGGGCACGCGGATAGGGTGTTCCATAGGCCGGTGATCATATCGTTCAAAATGATGCTATTTTGGTGCAGAGCGTGACAAAATGTCAGACATGGCCACCGGCATGGTCATGTTCATGAACCCTAGTGTTGAATCAGGTCCAGAAATGCCAGCAACAGGTGACGTTCCCCCTGCATGCGCGCCCGCCGGCGGCGCGGAAAATGTGCAAACCGGGCTCGACGGTCCCCTGGACCGGCTCGCCCGCTTGGCCAGGCGGCATTTCGGCGTGGACATGGCGCTGGTGGCCTGCAGCGACGCCGACGGCGTCTGGCAGGCCCAGGCGGGCGCCTTGCCCGCAGCCCGCGCCGGCACGCTTCCTTTTTCCGTGGATTGCCCGCTGCGCGCCGCCGATGGCCGCCGGCTGGGCTCGTTCCGCTTGCTGCACGCCCAGCCGCGGGACTTCGGCGACGAGGACCTGGATGCCTTGCGCGATTTCGCCGAACTGGCCGTCGCGGCCGTGGAAAAGCGCCAGGCCCTGGCGGCGGAACGGGCGGCGGAGGACGGCTGGCGCACCGAGGCGCGCAATCTGGGCATGGCCATCGCCGGCAGCGGCACGGGTATCTGGGACCGCAACGTCGTGACCGGCGAAATCACGTATTCCCCGGGCTGGAAGGCCTTGCTGGGCTATGCCGAATCCGAAGTCACCAACCGCATCGAGGATTCCTACAAGCGCCTGCATCCGGACGACGCCGACTATGTGCGCGCCGCCATGCAGGCGCATTTCGAAGGCAAGACCGAAAGCTACGAGGTCGAGCACCGCATCCTCTGCAAGGACGGCAGCTACAAGTGGATCTGCAGCCGCGGCAAGGTCGTCAGCCGCGACGCGCAGGGACGGGCCTTGCGCATGATGGGCACCACCACCGACATCAGCGCCATGCGCGCCATGTCGGAGCGCCTGCGGCGCACGGCGGACCTGCTGGTCAACCTGACCGACGCCGTGCCTGGCATGGTGTTCCAGTGCGGCCAGCGGCCCGAGGGCGGGTCGCGCTTCCTGTACGTCAGCGCCGGCATCTGGGACATGTTTGAACTTACTCCCTACGACGTGCGCGTGAGTCCGTCGGCGATCGAGCAGCGCGTCCATCCCGAGGACCTGGCCACCTACCACGCCTCGCTGCAGGCCGCGGCCGCGGCGCAGACGCCCTGGCACCTGGAGTTCCGCGTCTGCCTGCCGCAGCAGGGCCTGCGCTGGCGCCAGGGCGACGCCAGCCCGCGCAAGGCGCCGGATGGCTCCGTGGTCTGGCACGGCTTCGTGACCGACATCACCGACCGCAAGCGCGCCGACTTCGAATTGCGCGAACTTGCCGCCACCGACGCCCTGACCACGCTGCCCAACCGCCGCCACTTCATGTCGCGCATCGCGGCGGAGCTGGCCCGGATCAAGCGGCAGAACAGCGACTGCGCCGCCGTGCTGATGTGCGACCTGGACCATTTCAAGCGCATCAACGACACCTGGGGCCATGCCATCGGCGATGGCGTGCTGCAGCATTTCGCCAATACGCTGCGGGCGCAGCTGCGGGCGGTCGATCTGGTGGGGCGCATCGGCGGCGAGGAATTCGCCGTGGTGCTGCCGGACACCGACATCGAGCGTGCGCACGCCTTCGCCGCGAGGGTGCAGCAGCGCATCGCGGCGGCCCCGTTCTCGCTGGGCGACGACCGGCACATTCCGCTGACCGTCAGCATCGGCATTTCCACCATGCACACCATGGACGCCGATGCCGAGCTGGCGCTCGGCCGCAGCGACCGCGCGCTGTACTGCGCCAAGCAGCGCGGGCGCAACCGTATCGAGTCCGCGCCCTCAGTGTTTTCCCGATAGAACAACCGTCCAAGCCATTTGTTCCATTGACGGTACATTAGGACACTCCTAGAGTTCCCGTCATGGGAACCTCACTACCGCTGCCGAAGTACCACCAGATCTACCTCGTCCTGCGCGAGCAGGTGCAGGAGGGGCGTTTCGATCAGGACGGCGTACCCGGAGAACACGCGCTGGCCGACCAGTTCGACGTGGCCCGCATCACCATCCGCAAGGCCATGGAGATGCTGGTGGCCGACGGGCTGGTGTCGCGCCGGCCCGGCCTGGGCACCTGGCCGTTGCGCGCGCCGGCGAATCCGGCCAGCGCGCCCAAGGCCAATCCGCCGCAGAAGGCGCACCTCACCGGCCTCTTGGAAAACATCGTCAACATGGGCCTGCGCACCTCGGTGCGGGTGCTGGACAGCACCCTGGTGTCGGCGCCGCCCGTGGTGGCCGAAGCGCTGGACCTCGCGCCCGGCGCGCCCGTGCACAAGAGCCTGCGGGTGCGCAGCACCGAGGCCGGGCCGCTGTCCCACATCACGACCTACGTGCCGCAGGCCGTGGCCGACTTCACGCGCGCGGACCTGGAGCGCGAACCCTTGCTGATGCTGCTGGAAGCGGCCGGCGTGGAGTTCGGCGGCGCCACCCAGACCATTTCGGCGCGGCTGGCCGATGCCCAGGTGGCGCGCCATCTGGACGTGGCCGTGGGCTCGGCGCTGCTGGCCGTGACGCGCATCGTGCGCGACGTGAATGAGCGGCCGGTGCAGCTGCTGCAAGGCCTGTACCGTCCCGATCGCTATCAGTACCAGTTGCAGCTGTCACGCGTCGGCAGCATCGACGCCAAGGTCTGGGTCAGCGAAGAGCTGTCCGCCCAATTCCATTGAACCCCCGGAGATCGCCCATGAATTCGCGCCGCACTTTCCTCTATCAATCCGCCGCCGCAGCCGCCATGGTGTCGGCGCCGTGGGTGGCCCGCGCCCAGGGCGCCAAGCCCGTGAAGGTCGGGATCCTGCATCCGGTGACCGGGGCGCTGGCCTATTCGGGCCAGCAATGCCGCCTGGGCGCCTTGCTGGCGATCGAGGACATCAACAAGGCCGGCGGCATCAAGTCGCTGGGCGGCGCGCCGCTGGAAGCCGTGCTGGGCGATGCGCAGTCGCGGCCCGAGGCGGGTTCGGCCGAGGTCGAGAAGATGAACGAGGCGGGCGTGTCGGCCATCGTCGGCGCCTACGCCTCGGCGATCTGCCTGGCCACCACGCAGACCGCGGCCAAGTACAACCTGCCGCACGTGGTGGACGTGGGCGTGGCCGACCAGATTGTCGAGCGCGGCCTGAAGAACACCTTCCGCTTCGGCCCGGGCTACCGCGCCTGTAGCGAACGCGCCATCACCGACCTGGCCGCGCTCAACAATGCCGCGGGCAAGCCGGCCAAGACGGTGATGATCGTGCACGAGGATTCGCTGTTCGGCACCGGCACCGCGGCGCTGCTGTCCAAGGCGCTGCCGCAGCACGGCTTCGAGGTCAAGGACGTGGTCAAGCACCCGAACCCGACCCGCGACTTCAACAACATCGTGCTGCGCATGAAGTCCCTCAATCCGGACATCGTGATCCCGGCCAACTACTACAACGAATACGCCTTGCTGCTGCGCGCCATGAAGCAGCAGAAGGTGCAGCCCAAGGCGATCTACTCGGTGCTGGGCGGCGCGGCCTCCAGCTACAAGTTCCTGAAGGAATTTCCCGACATCGCCAACGGCATCCTCGATTGCAACCACTGGTTCAACCCCAAGGATGCGCGCGTGGCGCCGCTGAAGGCGCGCG
>JALDYL010000167.1:0-10221 GCA_032153965.1 Achromobacter sp.
CCACCGCGTAGCGGGCGGCGTTCATCATGATGAACATGGCGTCCAGGCCGCGGTTCTCCTGGCCTACCAGATAGCCCAGCGCGCCGCCCGCGTCGCCGAACTGCAGCGTGCAGGTGGGGCTGGCCTTGATGCCCAGCTTGTGTTCGATCGACACGCAATGGACGTCGTTGCGCGCGCCCAGCGTGCCGTCCTGGTTGACCAGGAACTTGGGCACCAGGAACAGCGAAATGCCTTTGACGCCTTCGGGCGCGTCGGGCATGCGCGCCAGCACCAGGTGCAGGATGTTCTCGGCCAGATCGTGTTCGCCGTAGGTGATGAAGATCTTGGTGCCGGAAATGCGGTAGGTGCCGTCGCCCACGGGCTGCGCGCGCGAGCGCACCATGGCCAGGTCCGAGCCTGCCTGCGGTTCGGTCAGGTTCATGGTGCCGGTCCAGCGTCCGGAAATCATGGGTTCGATGAAGCGCTGTTTCAGCTCAGGCGAACCGGCGGTCAGCAGCGCCTCGATCGCGCCATTGGTCAGCAGCGGACACAGCGCGAACGACAGGTTGGCGGCGTTCAGCATTTCGGAGCAGGGCGAGCCGATCAGGCCGGGCAGGCCCTGGCCGCCGTATTCCACCGGATGCGTCATGCCCTGCCAGCCGGCCTCGGCGTACAGGTCGAACGCCTGCTTGAAGCCCGGCGAGGTGGTGACGGCGCCGTCGCGCCAGGAACTGGGCTCGCGGTCGGCGGCGTGGTTCAGCGGGGCCAGCACGTCGCCGGCATAGCGCGCGGATTCCTCCAGCACGGCCTGGGTGGTGTCGGGCGTGGCTTCCTCGAAACCGGGCAGCGCGGCGACTTGCGGCAGGCCGGCAAGGTGGTTCAGCACGAACAGCATGTCTTTCACGGGGGCTTGGTACGTCATGGCGTCGGAGCTCCTGGATGGGATGGGAACGTGGGATTCAGCCGGCCTTGCCGGGGCCGGCCACGTCGATGGCTTGGGTCGCGCCGACGGCGGCGCGCAGTTCGAATTTCTGGATCTTGCCGGTGGACGTCTTGGGCAGTTCGCCGAAGCGCACCGCGCGCGGCACCTTGAAGCCGGGCAGCAGCAGCTTGCAGTGCGCGATGATCTCTTCGGCGGTGGCGCTGCAGCCGGGCTTGAGCTCGACGAAGGCGCAGGGGGTTTCGCCCCACTTGGGATCGGGCATCGCCACCACGGCCACCGCCGCCACGGCGGGGTGGCGGTAGAGCGCGTCTTCGACTTCGATGCTGGAGATGTTCTCGCCGCCGGAAATGATGAT
Organism: Achromobacter sp.; assembly: GCA_032153965.1. Lineage (GTDB taxonomy): Bacteria > Pseudomonadota > Gammaproteobacteria > Burkholderiales > Burkholderiaceae_B > Achromobacter. The sequence goes on from JALDYL010000167.1 coordinate 1,278, forward strand.
GTCCTTGCTGCGGTCCTTGATGCGGACATAGCCGTCGGCCGTCATCACGCCCAGGTCGCCGGTGCGGAACCAGCCGCCGGCAAAGGCCTGATCGGTGGCGCGTTCGTTCTTCAGGTAGCCCTTCATGCAGATGTTGCCGCGGAACATGACCTCGCCCACCGTCTGCTCGTCGGCCGGCACCTCTTCCATGGTGTCGGGATTGCGCACGGACACGCCCGCCTGCAGGTGGTAGCGCACGCCCTGGCGCGCATTGCGCAGCGCGCGCTCTTCCTCGTCCAGTGCGTCCCAGGCTTCCTGGCGGGCGCATACGGCCGCGGGTCCGTAGACCTCGGTCAGGCCGTATACATGGGTCAGTTCGAAACCGATGTCGCGCATCTTGGCGATGACGGCGGGCGCCGGCGCCGCGCCCGCCACCATGGTGCGCACGGTGTGGTCGATGCCGGCGCGCATTTCGGCCGGCGCATTGGCCAGCGCGCTCTGCACGATGGGCGCGCCGCAATAGTGGGTGACGCCTTCATTGCGGATCAGGTCGAACACGGTCTGCGGATCGAACTTGCGCAGGCACACGTTGACCCCGGCGCGCGCGGCTACGGTCCAGGCGAAGCACCAGCCGTTGCAGTGGAACAGCGGCAGGGTCCACAGATAGACCGGATGCTTGGGCATGTCCCATTCGAGGATGTTGCTGATGGCGTTCAGGTAGGCGCCGCGGTAGTGGTAGACCACGCCCTTGGGATCGCCGGTGGTGCCGGACGTGTAGTTCAGCGCGATGGCGTCCCATTCGTCGGCAGGCGGCTTCCAGTCGTAGCGGGCGGGAGCGCCGGCCAGGAAGGCTTCGTAATCGACCGCGCCGGGCAGTTCGGCGGCAGCGGTGTCCAGGTCATGCACCGAGATGAGCTTGAGTTGCGGGAATTCGGCCCGCGCGCGCTGGGCGACCTCGGCGTACTCGGTGTCCACGATCAGCGCCTGGGCTTCGCCGTGGCCCAGCATGAACAGCACGCTGGGCGTGTCCAGGCGGGTGTTCAGGGTATTGAGCACGGCGCCCAGCATGGGCACGCCGAAGTGGGCTTCGACCATGGCGGGAATGTTGGGCAGCATCACGGCCACGGTGTCGCCGCGCTTGATGCCGGCTTGCGCCAGGGCGCCGGCCAGGCGCTGGGCGCGTTCGTAGGTCTGGGCCCAATTGCGCCGCACCTTGCCGTGGACGACGGCCAGGCGCTGGCCATAGACCTGCGCGGCGCGGGCGATGAAGTCCACCGGGGTCAGGGCTTCGTAGTTGGCGTCGCGGCGCTCGAGGCCGCGGTCGAACATACCGCTCATGCTTGTCTCCAGTTGGGACGCGCAGGCGTCCCTTATCCATCTGCGGGGCGTTTGATCCCCGTCGCTTGCCCTAGCTTAGATGCAGCCTGAAAATGCTGTCTGTCACCTGCATGACAGACGTCCGGCCGGCCCGGCTTCCCCCAGTTTTACACAGTTATTCCCATGACCGACGTTTCAAACATCGTTTCCGCCGCGGAACTGGCCGGCCTGTTCGGAGCCTGTGCCTGGTTTGCCGCGCTGGAGGCCCGCCACCAGGATCTGGTGCTGGCGACTTCACGCGCCGAGCAGGTGCCCAACGGCGCCTGGATCGCGCGGCGCAACGCGCCCTCGGACCATTGGCTGGGCGTGCATTCGGGTCTCTTGAAGCTGGCCATCTACAACGAGTCCGGCCGCAGCTGCACGTTTTCGGGCGTGCCGCCGGGCGGCTGGTTCGGCGAGGGCAGCGTCATCAAGCGCGAACTGCGCAAGTACGACGTGGTGGCGATCCAGCCGTCGCTGGTGTTGCAGGTGCCTACGGCCACCTTCCATGCGCTGTTGTCGGCCAGCCTGCCTTTTTCGCATTTCGTCATCGGCCAGTTGAACAACCGCATGGGCGAGTTCATCGCCTCCATCCAGAACCACCGTTTGCTGGATGCGGACGCGCGCGTGGCGCAGTCGCTGGCGCAGCTGTTCAATCCGCAGCTGTATCCGTCCACCGATCTGACGCTGGCGATTTCGCAGGAAGAACTAGGCTATCTGACGGGCCTGTCGCGCCAGCGGGTCAATCAGGCCCTGCAGACGCTGGCGGACCAGGGCATCCTGGCCCTGGCCTACAACCAGATCAAGGTGCTGGACCTGGACCGCCTGCGGCAATACGGCCTGGACCAGATCTGAGGGCGCCGGATCAGGCGCCGCGCAGCGAACGCTTGAGCGCCGCCCGCGCCAGGATGCGGGTGGAATCCAGGGTGGGCAGGGCGGAATTGCCGTCGTTCAGCACCAGCGGCAATTCGGTGCAGCCCAGCACCACGGCGTCGCAGCCGGCCTCGCGCAGGCGCTCGATCACGCTTTGCAGCCGGGCCACGGACTCCGGCTTGAACACGCCGTACACCAGCTCGTCCATGATGATCCGGGCCAGCGTGTCGCGGTCTTGTTCCGTTGGCCGCAGCCATTGCAGCCCGCGTTCGTCCAACTGGTCCGGATAGACGCTGCTGTCCACCAGCCAGCGCGTGCCCAGGATGCCGATGCGGCGCAAGCCGCGCGCCTGGGCTTCGGCTGCGACTTCCGCGGCGATGTGCAGCCAGGGCAGGGGCGACTGCGGCAGCACATGGCCCAGCGCCTGGTGGATGGTGTTGTCCGGGCAGATCAGGAAATCCGCGCCCGCGCGCGCCAGCTTGCTCGCCGAGGACAGCATCAACGCGCCCACGCCCGCCAGGTCGGCCTGGTCCAGGCAGGCGACGTAGTCCGCCAGCGAATGCGTGTGCAGCGAAATTTCCGGGTGCGCGTGCGGGCCCAGGCGCTCGGCGCCTTGCGCGCACAGCGTGCGGTAGCAAAGCGCGGCGCCTTCCGCCGAACAGGCGACGATGCCGATATGCAGGGGCGTGGCGTTCATTCGGCAGACTCCTTGCGGGATGCGCGCACGTGGCGCGCGATGTCCAGGAAGCTCGCCGCCATGGATTCCTGCTGCGCCGGCGGCAAGCGCGACAGAAACAGCTCGTCGACGGCGGGGCCGTAGACCTGCCACATCTCGCGGCGCAGCGCGCGTCCCTTGGGCGTGAGGCGGGCGTAGGTGGCGCGGCGGTCCTCGTCGGAACGGAAACGTTCGACCAGGCCCTCGGCCTCGATGCGGTCCATCAGGCGCGTCAGGTTGTAGCGCGCGATCACCATGCGTTCGGCGATCTCGAACATCCTGGCCGTGCCGCCGGGCGCGCGCTCCAGCGCCCACAACGCGTCATACCAGGCCAGCGGCGGCAGGCCGGCGGCCGACAGGCGCTTTTCGATGTCTTCCACCACCAGCGCATGCGCGGTCAGGAAGAGGCTCCATGCGTCGGGCTTGCCCGTGGCCATGCGATCGGTTCCTTGGAAAGAGAGGGGAATGCAGCGGGGATTGTAAGAGGCGCACGCCAGGCGCGGCGCCGGCATTTCATGGTCCAAATCACCCTTGATCGGTGATTTGTACCCTGGCTGGCGGCGGTGAAAAAGACCGCGCTAATTGCAAGCTGATGATTTGAATGGAATTTTTCCTGGCACGGAATTCGCATATGGGTACGTACCCCAAAACCGCAACACTGGAGGGCGTTCCCATCATGGGTCCGTATCGGAAATTATGGTTCACCTTGATCGCCGTACTGGCGATCACGTTCGCTTTGCTGGGTTTCTACGGCGGCGAGGTCTATCGTCAGGCGCCGCCGATTCCCGGGCAGGTCGTGACAACCGACGGCAAGCCGCTGTTCGGCCGCGACGACATCCTGGACGGCCAGACGGCCTGGCAGTCGGTCGGCGGCATGCAGCTGGGATCGGTCTGGGGGCACGGCGCCTACCAGGCGCCGGACTGGACGGCCGACTGGCTGCACCGTGAACTGACGGCCTGGCTGGACCTGGCCGCGCGCGAGAAGCATGGACAGGACTACGCGCAGCTGGACGCGGGCGCCCAGGCCGCGCTGCGCGCGGAACTGAAGGCCGAGTACCGCGCCAATCGCAGCGACGCCGCCACCGACACGCTGGCGGTGAGCCCGCGGCGCGCTCGCGCCATGGCGCAGACCGCCGCCTATTACGACCAGCTGTTCTCCGACGCGCCCGCGCTGCACCGCAGCCGCGAGAACTTCGCGATGAAGGAAAACACCTTGCCGGATGCCGCGCGCCGCACCCAGCTCACGCATTTCTTCTTCTGGACGGCGTGGGCCGCGGCCACCGAGCGTGAAGGCAAGAACGTCACCTACACCAACAACTGGCCGCATGAACCCCTGATCGACAACGTGCCCAGCGCCGAGAACGTCATGTGGTCCATCCTCAGCGTGGTGGTGCTGCTGGCCGGCATCGGCTTCCTGGTCTGGGCCTGGGCTTTCCTGCGCGGCAAGGAAGACGACGAGCCGCTGGCGCCGGCCAAGGATCCGCTGACCACGTTCCCCTTGACACCCTCGCAGCGCGCCCTGGGCAAGTACCTGTTCCTGGTCGTGGCGTTGTTCGGCTTCCAGGTGCTGCTGGGCGGCTTCACCGCGCACTACACCGTCGAAGGGCAGAAGTTCTACGGCGTCGACCTGTCGCAGTGGTTCCCGTATTCGCTGGTGCGCACCTGGCATATCCAGAGCGCGCTGTTCTGGATCGCCACCGGCTTCCTGGCCGCCGGCCTGTTCCTGGCGCCGTTGATCAACGGCGGGCGCGACCCGAAGTTCCAGAAGGTGGGCGTCGACATCCTGTTCTGGGCGCTGGTGCTGGTGGTGGTCGGATCGTTCACCGGCAACTATCTCGCGATCGCGCAGATCATGCCGCCGGACCTGAACTTCTGGCTGGGCCACCAGGGTTATGAGTACGTGGACCTGGGCCGTCTGTGGCAGATCGGCAAGTTCGCGGGCATCTGCTTCTGGCTGGTGCTGATGCTGCGCGGCATCGTGCCGGCGCTGCGCACGCCGGGCGGCGACAAGAACCTGCTGGCGCTGTTGACCGCTTCGGTGGCCGCCATCGGCCTGTTCTATGGCGCGGGCTTCTTCTACGGCGAGCGCACGCACCTGACGGTGATGGAGTACTGGCGCTGGTGGATCGTGCACCTGTGGGTGGAGGGCTTCTTCGAAGTCTTCGCGACCACGGCGCTGGCCTTCATCTTTTCGACCCTGGGCCTGGTGTCGCGCCGCATGGCGACCACGGCCAGCCTGGCCTCGGCCTCGCTCTTCATGCTGGGCGGCATACCCGGCACCTTCCATCACCTGTACTTCGCCGGCACCACCACGCCCGTGATGGCCATCGGCGCCAGCTTCTCGGCGCTGGAAGTGGTGCCGCTCATCGTGCTGGGACACGAGGCCTGGGAGAACTGGCGCCTGAAGACCCGCGCGCCCTGGATGGAAAACCTGAAGTGGCCGCTGATGTGCTTCGTCGCCGTGGCGTTCTGGAACATGCTGGGCGCGGGCGTCTTCGGCTTCATGATCAACCCGCCCGTTTCGCTGTACTACATCCAGGGCCTGAACACGACGCCGGTCCATGCGCACGCGGCCCTGTTCGGCGTGTATGGCTTCCTGGCGCTGGGCTTTACCCTGCTGGTGCTGCGCTACATCCGTCCGCAGTACGCGCTGAGCCCCGGCCTGATGAAGCTGGCGTTCTGGGGCATGAACCTGGGCCTGGCGCTGATGATCTTCACCAGTCTGCTGCCGGTGGGGCTGATCCAGTTCCACGCCAGCGTCAGCGAGGGCATGTGGTACGCCCGCAGCGAAGGCTTCATGCAGCAGGAGCTGCTGCAGAACCTGCGCTGGGGCCGCACCTTCGGCGACGTGGTGTTCCTGCTGGGCGCGCTGGCCATCGTGATGCAGGTGATCCTGGGCCTCTTGAGCGGCAAGCCCGCGCTGGCCGAGCCGCGCCTGCAGGCCAAGGCGGCGCGCGGCTAGCGCCGGCCGCCCTGACGCGCAGCGACGCTGTTGCGCGGCGGGGCGCGAGGCAGGCATCGGCTTCTTTGCTACAGCGCAAAGTAGCCAGCCGCCGCAGCCGGTCCAATGGAATTCAGCCCGCGCCCGACCGGCGCGGGCATTCCGGAGCACCGCCGCATGCGCATCCTGCCGACCGTCATCGTTTCATTGCTGTTGACCGCTTGCGGGCCCCAGGAAGGGGCCCGTTTTGCATTGCCGGACATCACGCGCCTGCCGCCGGGCCAGGTGAGCTATGTGCCGCCGGGCGAGGCGCTGCGCAACGGCTATCCCGCCACGCCCGCGCCCCGCGTCGCGCGCTACCCGGATGGCCTGGCCATCATGACGCGGCAGGTCAGCCAGGCCGAGTACGCGGCCTGCGTGCGTGCGGGCGGATGCAAGGCGCCGGACCTCGCGCAGCGCGGGGCGGCGGCGCCCGACCTGCCGGCGGTAGGCATCAGCTGGACCGACGCGTCGGCCTATGCCGCATGGCTGTCCGCGCGCACCGGCCAGCGCTTGCGCCTGCCCAGCTATGCGGAATGGGTCTATGCGGCGGGCGAGGCCTATCGCGAGGAAGCCTTGCCGGCCTTGCCTGACAGCAGCGACCCCGCGCAGCGCTGGCTGGCGGAATACGAGCAGCAGAGCCGCCGCGGCGCGCAGGGCGACGACACGGTGCGGACCTTCGGGGCTTACGGCCGCAACCGCGCCGGCCTGATGGACATGGCGGGCAGCGTGTGGGACTGGACCGACGATTGCCATGCGCGGCACGTGCTGGACGCGCTGCGCGAAGGAGCCCCCGCCAACGGCGCCGACGCGCAGGAAAGCCGCAACTGCGGCATACGCGTCGCCGCCGGCAGGCACATCGCGTATCTGCCCGACTTCATCCGCGATCCGAAGGGCGGGGCGTGTTCGGTGGGCGTGCCGCCGGCGAACCTGGGGCTGCGGCTGGTGCTGGACCCCGGCTAGGGCGCGGCGCGGGCCGCTAGGCGCCAGCCGCCATGGGCTCCTGCGCCGCGGGCGCATCGTCCGCGGCCGGCGATCCGTGGCGACAGGACAGGCAGGCCGAACAGTCCACGGCGGGTCCGGCATGTTCGCCCAGCCGCGCCAGCGCGGCGGGCGAGCGCAGTACCACGCGCTTGCGTCCGGCCGAGACGATGCCGCGCTGCTTCCAGTCGCTGAGCAGCCGGCTGACCGTGTGCAAGGTGGTGCCGGTCATCTCGGCGATGTCCTGGCGGGTGATGGGAAAGCCTATGCCTATGCCGTCCTGCATGGGTTGGCCGGATTGCTGCACCAGCCTCAGGATGGCGCGCGCGACGCGCTGCTCGACTTCGTCGGTGGACAGTTCCTGGATGCGGACATGGGCGTCTTGCAGGCGTTGCCCCATGGTTTGCAGCGCGGCCGCGGCCAGCTGGGGATGGCTGGCGGTAAAGCGTTCCCAGGCCGCGGCCGGCCACGCCAGGCAGACGCTTTCCTGCACGGCCTGGACCGTGGCGGGATAGCAGGGCTGCCGCATGGCGCAAGCCAGCCCGAACATGTCGCCGGGATTGACGTAGCGCACCACGACCTGCTCGCCTTCCGGCGTCAGCTGCGCCACCTTCAGGCAACCATGCAGCAGCACGAAGAAGTGCGCGGCCGCGGCGCCCTGGCGGTAGGCCAATGCGCCGGCCTCCAGGCGGCATGGCGTCGCGCCGCGCAACGCGGCATCCAGCTGTGCATCGGACAAGGGCCTGAACAGATCCAGGTTGCGGAGCAGGGCGTGGCACAGCGGCGAGGCCGCCGCAGCTTGCTCGGAAGCGTGAGGAGGGTCCATGCCCCGATGGTGACACCGCGGCCGCGCGGCGGCAATGCGCGCCGGCCTGCAAGCTGGTCCGAAGTTTGCGCTACAGCAAAGAACGCAAAAGGTGGCGGGCCTTCAATGGAACCGCCGACAGACTCGGCTTTGCAGACACTGGAACAGGAGTTTCACATGAACGCTTTGCGCCCCACCTTGCTTGCCATGGCATTGATCGCAGCGATGGCGGGCGGCCCCGCCGCCGCCCAGAACGCCGATCAGCTGGAACGCGCCAAGGTCGCGCTGGTCGCCCCGCCCATGGTCCATCCGCATGAGCAGGTGGCCCGTTCGGGCCCCAAGGTGATCGAATTCACGATGACCATCGAGGAAAAGAAGATGGTCATCGACGACAAGGGCACGACCCTGCAGGCGATGACGTTCGACGGGTCCATGCCCGGCCCGACCCTGGTGGTGCATGAAGGCGATTATGTCGAACTGACCCTGGTCAATCCGGCCACCAACGCCATGCCGCACAACGTGGATTTCCACGCGGCTACCGGCGCGCTGGGCGGGGCCAAGCTCACCAATGTGAACCCGGGCGAACAGGCCACGCTGCGTTTCAAGGCGGACCGCAGCGGCACCTTCGTCTACCACTGTGCGCCCGAAGGCATGGTGCCCTGGCACGTGGTGGCGGGCATGAGCGGCACGTTGATGGTGCTGCCGCGCGACGGCCTGAAGGATCCGCAGGGCAAGCCGCTGCGCTACGACCGCGCCTACACCATAGGCGAGTTCGACCTGTACATCCCCAAGGACGCGAACGGCAAGTACAAGGACTACGCAACGCTGGCGGAAAGCTATGGCGACACGGTGGAAGTGATGCGCACGCTGACGCCGTCGCACATCGTCTTCAATGGCAAGGTCGGGGCCCTGACGGGCGCTAATGCGCTCACCGCCAAGGTCGGCGAGACGGTGCTGCTGATCCACTCGCAGGCCAACCGCGACACGCGTCCGCATCTGATCGGCGGCCATGGCGACTGGGTCTGGGAGACCGGCAAGTTCGCCAACCCGCCGCAGAAGGATCTGGAAACCTGGTTCATCCGCGGCGGCTCGGCGGGCGCGGCGCTCTACACCTTCAAGCAGCCCGGCGTGTACGCCTACCTGAACCACAACCTGATCGAGGCCTTCGAGCTGGGCGCGGCCGGGCATATCAAGGTCGAGGGCAAGTGGAACGACGACCTGATGAAGCAGATCAAGGCGCCGGGTCCGATCCCGC
>JALDYL010000168.1:0-10127 GCA_032153965.1 Achromobacter sp.
ACGGGGTCCAGAACCAACGCATTGGGCGACTGCCAGCCGAGGACCCCGGAGCCATACGAAGCGCAGCCCCACCGGGGCGAGCATCGGAATGGCGCAGGGCAGCCTCGGCGGCTAAAGAACCCTGACATCCGCAAGCTCGAAGCCCTGCCGCTCCGCCCCCCAAAAGCGCTTGCCCTACAAGGGTTATCAGGGCTTTCGATAGGATTTATTGCGAATTGTGACGTTATAATTCTCGGCTGCTTGCATGGGGACTTTCCCCAGAAAGGAGCTCCCAGCATGGTAATGATGTTGCCTTTCCTGACTGGCCTGATCGCGGTGTGGTTCGGCATGCTAGGCCGGCGCCGCCCCTGCGTGACCTTCTGGCTGCTGACGCTGGCGTTGTTCGCCGCCTGGTGCCAGTACCACATGACCAGCCCGCTGGCCTTGTCGTTCTGAGGGCGGGGCGATGATCTTCTCCCGCAATCCGGCGCGCGGCTCGCGCATCCTGAACGGCCTGGCGCTGCTGGGCGTCACCGGCGCCCTGGGCATGGCCTTCTTCTGGCAGATCGCCTATGACGAATTGCCGTGCCCGCTGTGCCTGTTGCAGCGCGTGGCGCTGCTGCTCGCGGGGGTGGGCTTTCTGCTGAACATGCGCCTGGGCCCGTCGCCCATGCACTATGCGATGAGCATCGCGGCCGCATTGGGCGGCATGCTGGCCGCGGGCCGGCAGGTGCTGCTGCATATTGCGCCGGGCGATCCGGGCTACGGCTCACCGCTGCTGGGCCTGCACTTCTATACCTGGGCGTTCATCGCCTTTACCGCCATCATCGTGTTCTGCGCGCTGATGCTGACGGTCGACCGCAAGTGGGGCGACAACATGCTGCGCAAGCCCGTGTCGATGCTGGGCGTGCTGGTGATGGCCCTGTTTTTCCTGGCGGCGCTGGCCAATGTGGGCAGCACCACGCTGGAGTGCGGTTTCAGGCCCTGCCCGGACAACCCCGCCAGCTATCAGTGGCTGGATTCCGCCGCCGCCAAATAGCCCCGCGCTCGCGCCGGGTAAAATACCGGGTTTCGCGGCATCCGTCCGCGGTTCTTTGACTTTCCGCGGCCTTGCGCTGCGGTCTCAACTCTACGACACCGGTTATGACAGCCAAGACTTCCGCAGCGGCAGAGGCCACCCCCGTGGTGGGCGTGATTATGGGTTCTTCCAGCGATTGGGAGGTCATGAAGCACGCGGTCACCATGCTGGAGGACTTTGGCGTGCCGCATGAGACGCGCGTGATTTCAGCGCACCGCATGCCGCAGGACATGGCTGAGTACGGCGCCGAGGCGCATGCGCGCGGCCTGCGCGGCATCATTGCCGGCGCCGGCGGCGCGGCGCACCTGCCGGGCATGATGGCGGCGCTGACCGAAGTGCCGGTGTTCGGCGTGCCGGTCCCGTCCAAGTACCTGCGCGGCGAGGACTCGCTGCTGTCCATCGTGCAGATGCCCAAGGGCGTGCCGGTGGCCACGTTCGCGATCGGCGAAGCCGGCGCCGCCAATGCGGCGCTGCACCTGATCGCCACCCTGGCGGGCACGGATGCCGGCTTGCACAAGAAGCTGGTGGCGTTCCGCGCCCGCCAGACGCAAGCCGCGCGCGACATGAAGGTTCCGCCCGAGGCCTGATCAGAATGACTCAATCGACTGCTTTCATGATTGCCCCCGGCGGCTGGCTGGGTTTGTTGGGCGGCGGCCAACTGGGCCGCATGTTCTGCCACGCGGCCCAGAGCCTGGGCTACAAGGTTGCGGTGCTGGATCCGGCCGCCGAATGCCCGGCGGGCATGGTGGCCGACCTGCACATCCAGGCGGCCTATGACGACGAGGCCGGCCTCGAGCGCCTGGCCCACACCTGTCAGGCCGTCACCACCGAATTCGAAAACGTGCCCGCGGCCAGCCTGCGCACGCTGGCCACGCGCTGCCGTGTCAGCCCGGCGGCCGACGCCGTGGCCATCGTGCAGGACCGCATCGCCGAAAAGACCTTCATCGCCGCGCAGGGCATCCCGGTGGCGCCGCATGCCGCCATCCGCAGCGAGGCCGACCTGCGCGCCGCGCCGCAGAGCCTGTTCCCGGGCATTCTGAAAGTCGCCCGCCTGGGTTACGACGGCAAGGGCCAGGCCCGCATCGACACGCGCGAGGAAGCGCTGGCCGCCTTCGCCGAATTCGGCGGCGTGGCCTGCGTGCTGGAAGCGCTGATGCCGCTGGATTACGAAATTTCCGTGGTGCTGGCGCGCGGCTTCGACGGTGCGAGCGTGGTGTTCCCGGTGGCGCGCAACGTGCACCGCGACGGCATCCTGGCGGTGTCGACCGCCGCGCCCGTGCAGCAGGACGCGGCCCACGCCGAACGCCAGGCCCGCGCCACGCAGGCCGCGCAAGCCATCGCCCAGGGCCTGGGCTACCACGGCGTGCTGTGCGTGGAATTCTTCGTGCTCAAGGATGGCAGCCTGATCGTCAACGAGATCGCACCGCGCCCGCACAATAGCGGCCACTACACCATGGACGCCTGCCTGACCAGCCAGTTCGAGCAGCAGGCGCGCGCCATGGCCGGCCTGCCGCTGGGCGGATCCGATCTGCTGGCGCCCGCCGTCATGCTGAACATCCTGGGCGACATCTGGTATCCGTCGGCCACCGCCACGACGCAGCGCGAACCCGATTGGGCCGCCGCGCTGGCCGTGCCCACCGCCAAGCTGCACCTGTACGGCAAGCGCGAAGCGCGTCGCGGCCGCAAGATGGGCCACATCACGATCGTGGCGCCCACTCTGCAGCAGGCCCGCGACGACGCCGCCCGCGTGGCGGCGGCGCTGGGCATGCAGGCTCCCGAGTAAAGCGCGGATTCCATGACTTCCTTGCCCCCGTCAGCTTCCGCCAGCGCCGCGGAGATCGCCCAGGCCGCGCAGCGCATGCTGGACGGCGAGTTGGCCGCATTCCCCACCGAGACCGTCTACGGCCTGGGCGCGGATGCGGAGAACCCGCAAGCGGTCGCCAAGATCTACGCCGCCAAGGGCCGGCCTTCCAACCATCCCGTCATCGTGCACATCGCGCCGCAAGGCGACCTGTCGTACTGGGCGGCGGAAGTGCCGCAAGAGGCGCGCCTGCTGATCGACGCCTTCTGGCCCGGTCCGCTCACGCTGATCCTCAAGCGCGCGCCGCACATCGTCGACACGGTCAGCGGCGGCCAGGACAGCATCGGCATCCGCTGCCCCTCGCATCCGGTGGCGCAGGCGCTGCTGGCGGCTTTTGCCGCGGGCAAGCCCAACGGGCAGGGCGGCGTCGCGGCGCCATCGGCCAACAAGTTCGGCCAGGTGTCGCCAACGCGCGCCGAGCACGTGCGCAGCGAGTTCCCCGAGGAAGTCGCCGCTGGCATGCCGGTGCTGGAAGGCGGCGCGTCGGAAGTGGGCATCGAATCCACCATCCTTGACCTGTCGCGCCTGGATCGCGGCGCCGGCCCCGTGCTGCTGCGTCCCGGCCACATCAGCGCCGCGCAGATCGAAGCCGTGCTGGGCGTGCAGGTCTTCGCGCCCGACGCCGCCGCGCCGCGCGCCTCGGGCACATTGAAGGCGCACTACGCGCCGCGCACGGCGCTGGAGCTGGCCTCGGACGCGCGCCTGCGGGACGTGGCGCAGGGGCAGGGACTGCCCGAGGGCAAGGTCGTGGTGGTCGCCTACGGCGATCGGCCCGATGCGCTCGACGCCCGGGTGCAGTGGCAGGCCGTGCCCGCCGATCCGGCGCGCTATGCGCAGACGCTCTATGGCCTGCTGCGCGACCTGGACCAGCAGGGCTACGCCCGCATCATCGTGCAGGCGCCGCCCGCCACCGATGACTGGCACGCGGTCAACGACCGCATCGGCCGCGCTGCCGCCGCCTTCACGCTGGACACGACGGACCTGTAGGGCTCGCGCCTCAGGCCGCCAGGAACTCCCCGATCCGCTCCACCGCCTGCCGCAACGGCGGCAGGAATTCCTCCGTCAGCCGGTTCAGCGGCACCCGCGCCGCCTTGACGCTGACGTTGACCGCGCCGCAGGCCTTGCCGCTGGCCGAGCGCACCGCCACGGAAATGGCGCGCACGTTCAGTTCCAGCTCCTGGTCGACGACTGCGTAGCCCTGCTCGCGGATACGGGCGAGTTCCGCGCGCAGCCCCTCTTCGGAGATGATCGTGAATTCGGTGTACGGCTGCAGCTCGGTCGCGGCGAAGTAGCGCGCCAGCGCCGGTTCCGGCAACTGCGCCAGCAGCACCCGGCCGATGGAGGTGCAGTAGGCCGGCAGCCTGCTGCCCAGCCCCATCGAGGTCGCCAGCAGGCGGGTGACCTCGGAGCGCGCCAGATACAGCATTTCATGGCCTTCCATGATGGCCAGCGCGCAGGTCTCGTTGATCGTGGCGCTCAGTTCTTCCAGCACCGGCTGCGCCAGCGAGACGAAGGGCGTGGAGGAGAAATAGGCGTAGCCCAGGCCCAGGATGCGCGGGGTCAGCACATAGAGCCTGCCTTGCTGCTCGGCAATGCCCAGCAGGATCAGCGTGTGCAGGCAGCGCTGCACCACGGCGCGCGGCAGGCCGGCGCGGCGGCTCAGTTCGGCCGCGGTCTGCGGATGGCGGCGCGTGCCGAAGGCGCGGATCACATGCAGGCCGCGCGCCAGCGTCAGCATGTAGTCGGGATCGCCGCGCAGTTGGTCGGGATGATCTTCCGCCGCGAGCGGCGCGGCATAGCCGGGCGGGGGAAGATTGGGCCGCATCAGGCTGCGCGCAGTGGCGCGCCAGTGCGCGCCTGTAGGGCTGATAGGGTCATGCCGTCGATCATATCCCGAACCAGCAGCCCGTCCGGCGTGACTTCGATGACGGCCAGGTCGGTATAGATGCGGTCCACCACGCCGGCGCCCGTCAGCGGATAGGTGCAGCGTTCGACGATCTTGGGTTCGCCGCTCTTGCTGTTGTGTTCCATCATGATGTAGACGCTGCGCGCGCCCACCGCCAGGTCCATCGCGCCGCCCACGGCCGGCGCTTCCCCGGGCTTGGCCAGCGACCAGTTGGCCAGGTCGCCGTTGGCGGCGACCTGCATGCCGCCCATGACGCAGATGTCCAGGTGGCCGCCGCGCATCATCGCGAACGAATCCGCGTGATGGAAGTAGGCGCCGCCTTCGAGCAGGGTCACGGGCTGCTTGCCGGCGTTGATCAAGTCCAGGTTGATATCGGCGTCGGCGGGCGGCGGGCCCATGCCCAGGATGCCGTTTTCGCTGTGCAGCACGATCTCGCGGCCGGCGGGCAGGTGGGCGGCCACCAGCACCGGCATGCCGATGCCCAGGTTGACATAGCTGCCGTCGGGAATGTCCTGGGCCAGGCGGCGCGCCATGGCCTCGCGGGTCAGGGGTTGGAACATGCGGATTCCTTTGGGGTTCGGCCAGTCCTAGCTGGAAAAGGCGGCGTTGGCGACCTGGGTGACGCGCTTGACGAAGATGCCCGGCGTCACCACGGCCTCGGGCGACAGCTCGCCCAGCGCGACCTTGGCGCGCACCTGCACGATGGCGGTCTTGGCCGCCATGCACATGACCGGGCCGAAGTTGCGCGCGCTCTTGTTGTAGGTGAGGTTGCCCCAGCGGTCGGCCAGGTCGGCCTTCACCAGCGCGAAGTCGCCATGCAAGGGCTGTTCGAAGACGTGGCCGCGGCCGTCGATCATGCGCGTTTCCTTGCCGCGCGCCAGTTCGGTGCCGTAGGCCGTGGGCGTGTAGAACCCGCCCAGGCCGGCCCCTGCCGCCCGCAGGCGTTCGGCGATGGTGCCTTGCGGCACGCATTCCAGTTCGATGCGGCCCTGGCGGTAGAACTCGTCGAAGACCCAGGAGTGCGAGGCCTTGGGAAACGAGCAGATCACCTTGCGCACGCGCCCGGCCTTGATCAGCGCGGCCAGGCCGGTTTCGTGGTTGCCGGCGTTGTTGCTGACCACGGTAAGTTCGCTTGCGCCCTGCGCGATCAGCGCATGGATCAGTTCGGTGGGCATGCCGGCGCCGCCGAAGCCGCTGATCAGCACGGTGGCGCCGTCGTGGATGTCCGCAACGGCCGATTCAGGGGTGTCGTAGAACTTGTCGATCATGGCTGGGCTCCTGCGCGTTCAATCGACGGTGATGCGCGCCTGCTTGATGATCCCGGCGTAGCGGGTCGAGTCCGTCTTCATCAGCTCCGCGAATTGCGCGGTGGTGCCGCTGGCCGGCAGAAAGCCCGCGTCCAGGAATTTCTGCTTGACGTCGGGTTCCTTGACGATCTCGCTGATCTCGCGCGCCATGCGGTCCACGATAGCCGCGGGCGTGCCGGCCGGCGCCATCAGGCCTGCCCACGAACCGGTGACGAAGCCGGGCAGGCCGGCCTCTTCCATGGTCGGGATGGATGGTTCGGTCGGCCAGCGCGCCTTGCCGGTGAATGCCAGCGCCTTCAGCCGGTTCTGCTTGACGTACTGCATGGGCACGAGGATCGGGTCGAACACCATGGATACCCGGCCGCCCAGCAGGTCGGCCAGGATGGGCGCGCTGCCCTTGTAGGCCACGTGCGTCATCGTGATCTTGCTCTGCAGCGCGAAGTCGGCGCCGGTCAGGTGCGCGCTGGAACCGTTGCCGCTGGAGGCGTAGGTGAGCTTGTCCGGATTCTTGCGGGCATAGTCGACCAGCTCGGCCACCGTCTTCACCGGAACTTCCTCGGCCACGAACAGGAACAGGGGCAGGTCCGCCATCTGCACCACCGGCGTCAGGTCGGTGGGCTTGTAGCCCAGCTTGTACAGATGGAAATTGATGATGTAGGCCGGAAGAATGGACAGGAAGGTGTAGCCGTCGGGCTCTGCCTTCGCCGCGATGGCCGAGCCCACGCTGCTGTTGGCGCCGGGCCGGTTCTCGATGATGATGGTCTGCTTCAGGCGCGGGCCGAGCTTGTCCATCACGATGCGCGTGACGATGTCGGTCGAGCCGCCGGGCGTGTACGGCACGATGATCTTGATCGGCTTGCTGGGCCAGTCATCCGCCGCTTGGACGGCGCCGGCGGCCAGGCCGGCCGCGGCCAGGGTTGTGGCCAGCAGGGTTTTGAGGGTGCTGCGGCGGGACTGCAAAGCGCTGGCATAGGCCATGGGTTGGTCTCCTGCATGAATCGGCCGCTGGCGAACGCGCGGCCGTTATTTTTGAGAGATTGCGACGCCGGCGGCAGCTGGCCCGGGACGCGAAAAAAGTATGGCACCAGGGCCAGCCGCGATCACGGTCCGGCGAGCGGATAAAGTTCGGTGACCGGACAGCTCTGCAACCTGCTGGAACGGCAGGCCTGCCTGCGGGTTTCCACTAGGCATCGCCGCGTTGTTCACGCCGTGGACATGGCTTAATCTGGCGGCCGGCCCAGTAAGGCAGGGCTCGGTTTCAACCGCGGCCGGCTTACAAGCCGGCGCGGGCATCCATCTCAGGAGAAGCGATCATGAAGCGGTCCATCTTGTTTGCAGCCGGCGCCATTGCCCTGGCTTGCGCATCCCAGGCGGCGGTGGCGGGGCCCACCCTCGATGCCGTGAAGAAAAAAGGATTCGTGCAGTGCGGCCTGACCGACGGCGTATCCGGCTTTTCGGCGACCAACAGCAAGGGCGAATGGGAAGGCATGGACGTGGACATCTGCCGCGCGGTGGCGGCGGCGGTGTTCGGTGATCCGACCAAATTCAAGGGCACGCCGCTGTCCACGCAGCAACGCTTCACCGCGCTGCAATCGGGCGAAGTGGACGTGCTGCTGCGCACCGTCACGCTGACGCAGACCCGCGACACCTCGTTGGGGCTGGCCGCCGTGGCCGCCAGCTTCTATGACGGCCAGGGCATCCTGGTGAACAAGAAGCTGGGCGTGAAAAGCGCCAAGGAACTCAATGGCGCCACGGTCTGCGTGCAGCCGGGCACCACCACAGAACTCAACTTGGCCGACTGGTTCCGCACCAACAACATCGAGTTCAAGCCGGTGGTGATCGACAAGGTGACCGAAGTCGTGCGCGCCTTCGAGTCGGGCCGCTGCGACGCCTTTACCGACGATTCCTCGCAACTGGCCGCGGTGCGCGCCACCCAGGTCGCCAAGCCGGACGACTACGAGATCCTGCCGGAGCGCTTCTCCAAGGAGCCGCTGGGCCCCATGGTGCGCCAGGGCGACGAGAACTGGCTGGGCATCGTGCGCTGGACGCTGTTCGCGTTGATGGAAGCCGAGGAATACGGCATCACGCAGAAGAACGTGGACGAAATGCTGAAGAGCAAGAACCCCAACGTCTTGCGCATCCTGGGCGTGACGCCGGGGGCGGGCAAGAACATGGGCCTGGATGAAAAATGGGCTTACAACGCCATCAAGGCGGTGGGCAACTACAGCGAAGTGTTCGAGCGCAACGTCGGCAAGGACAGCAAGCTCGGCCTGCAACGCGGCACCAACGCGCTGTGGAACAACGGCGGCGCCATGTATCCCTGGCCTATCCGTTAAGGTTCGCGCCCGTCAAGACGGCCCGGTAACCCGGGCCGTTTTTTTATGGCATCGCCACGCGATACGCATGAACCGTAATGCGGTACGCTATGCGCTTTCCACCGGACGCCCCACCACGCGCCATGACGCAGAC
This sequence comes from Achromobacter sp., assembly GCA_032153965.1. Lineage (GTDB taxonomy): Bacteria > Pseudomonadota > Gammaproteobacteria > Burkholderiales > Burkholderiaceae_B > Achromobacter. The sequence goes on from JALDYL010000168.1 coordinate 8,601, forward strand.
CCGAAACGCCGAGGATTCCCCATTGTTCATCGCCGCGCTGGCGCGCGGCGTTTCTGTCATGCGTGCCTTCAGCGAGGGCCAGCCCGCCATGACCTTGCCGGAACTCGCGGAAGCGACGGGCTTGAGCAAGAGTTCGGTGCAGCGTTTCACCCACACGCTGTGGACTCTGGGCTATCTGCGCAAGGATCCCGTGAGCAAGAAGTTTTCGCTGGGCCCCTGGTCGCTGGAGCTGGGCATGAAGTACGTGCAGACCAGCCCGCTGGTGTTGGGCGGCAATCCCTTCCTGCACACGCTCAACCGCAACAGCCAGGAAACCTGCAGCCTGGCCGAGCCCGATGGCTTGGACATGGTCTACGTGGCGCGCTTTGCCACCCACAAGGAAATGTTCGTGAACATGCCGGTGGGCATGCGCCTGCCGCTGTATTGCACGGCGGCGGGTCGGGCGGTGCTGGCCAGGCTGGATCCCGGGATCGCGCGCGATCTCCTGGAACGCTGCGACCGCAAGGCGTACACCGCCGCCACCATCACCGGCCTGGACGAGCTCCAGGCCGAGCTGGAGTTCGCCCGGCGCCACGGTTATGCGCGCTCCAACGGCGAGTTCTACCCGGGCGACATCACGGTCAGCGCCGCAGTACTGGATGCCGGTGGCACGCCGGTAGGGGCGGTCAACGTGTCGGTCCCGTCCAGCCGCTGGTCGTTCGACCAGGCGCAGGCAGTGTTTGGTCCGCAAGTGGTGGAAACGGCGCACGCCATCAGTGCGTCGCGCACGCTGGGGCGGTCGCGCCCCTTCTACGAAATGGAGCCGCCCGGCGGCGCGCTGCGCGACGCGATGCCGTTCGCGGGCGACGAGGCCTAATTCCGCAGCGGGCAGGGCGCGGGCGCCTCGCGCCTGCGTGCTTTTTATTCATACTGATTTAGTCGGATATAAAACAACCGATTAGGGGAAACTCCCTAATTGGCTGGATGCTTGTACGCGCGCTACTCTTATTTCGACACGATCATATCGCACAGCGATTTGATCGAATCTAAATAGTGATCCCGATCTTGTCCATGACAGCGGGTCGTCACACAGGAGCCGAGTTGTGCAGCAGCCAGCCGAAGTCCGTTTTCATCCCGTCGCCGGGTTCATGGGCCTGCCTTCCGGACGCGCCGCCGGCACGGGGGCAGCGCGCGCCTGCGTGGTGGGCATCCCCTTCGATTGCGGCACGCATCCGTTCCGGGTGGGTTCGCGCCAGGGGCCGGACGCGATCCGCGAGCAGTCCAGGCTGCTGCGGCCGGTCGACATCTTCCGGCGCCACGGCATCGACAATCCGCCGGAATTCCTGCGCGCCATCGATGTGGGCAACGTGGCCTGCCATCCAGGCGATCCGGACGCCTCCTATCCGCTGATCGAGGCCGGCATCGGCTCCATCCTGGATTCGGGCGCCATTCCGATTTCCATGGGGGGCGATGGCGCGGTCACGCTGCCGCAACTGCGCGCCGTGGCGCGCCGCCATCCGGATTTCGTGGTGCTGCATTTCGATTCGC
>JALDYL010000169.1:0-10074 GCA_032153965.1 Achromobacter sp.
TGTCGCCCGTGATGAACCACAGCAGGCGGATCAGCTGTATCGCCGTCGCGGCGAACGGCACGCAGATGGCCAATGTCAGGGCGCCCAACGCAAGAAGACCGTAGATCGACATCATGCGCCCCCCCTGGCCGGCCGCTAAGACGCGCGGGCCCCGATCATGCGCAGCACGCGGTCCCGGATCGACCGCCCATAGGCCCAGCACCAGACGGCCAGCGCCAGCATCGCAACGGTGAAATAGGCCCGGGCCTCGATCGGCACCGGATTCAGCGCCGAGATCGTCAGAAAGGGCTCATAGCCCACGAAATCGCTGGCGGCCAGGGTGCTGAAGATCAGCGCCAGCACCGGCCCCGTGAAATGCGGCCGATCGCCGCGCGTGGTCTTGTCGGCCCAGAAGGACCAATGGATGAAACGGCTTAGCTGGATCGTCACCGCGAACAGCGGGATGACGACGGCGAGCATCAGGACGATGAGGGCGACGAGGACTTGAGGCGGAAGCATGGCGGGATTTTAACGGCTGCGGGAAACGGCGCCGCGCCCGATACGCACGCGCAACGCCAGCCCGAACACTGCCATTCCCATCGACAGCGACAGCAAGCGCAAGGCTTCCAGCGCCTTGTCGAAATAGGCCGGCTTGTCGAACTGGGCGGCGACGCCATAGCCGAAGATGGCGTACCCAATGCAGGCCAGCAGAAACATCGCCATCAGCGCGATCGTGATGTCACGCACCGCGCGCCAGGCCCTGGGCGAAAGCCCCGGCAGATTGGACTCCAGGCACAGCAGGATTCCAGCGCCCCACCAGAGCGGAACGATCTGGAATATCCCCCAGGCCAGCAATTCGCCGGCCTGCAGGACATTGGCGGGATACACCTCATTCATGGCCGCGCTCCCGCTTCGCCATTCTCCGATGGACCAGCAGAACAATCAGGGCGGTAAGCAGAGACGGGCTCATGTACGGCATCAGCCCAAGCAGCGGAAACTCGTAGCCGCTGTCATGGTGGGTCGCCAGCCAATAGAACATGCCCAGCAGGACCAGCGCAAAAACCCAGACGGCCAGCATTCCAGCCGATATCCCGCGCCTGAAGGAGCGCGTCCCCAGCCTGCCAAAATGCCGGGGCCACCGGCAGATGATCAGCGCCAGGACGCCCGCCGCCGGCACCAGGTAGGCCGTCGACTGGGCCATCAACATGCCAGACTCGGCAATCGCAGCAAGGACCGCACGCAAATTCTTCTCCCAGGGCTAGAACCGACGCTCTCGGCGCAATCAACGATTCGACTCCCGATCAATTCCCGGAAGTCCTGGCGTCAGATTATCGACCACTGCCCATTCTTCGCCCGGCGTAGCAACCCGATTTTCGAAGAATCGTCATGAGTTCTGCCTGGATCGACGATGAATCCACAGCACAACTCCTGCCAATGCCAGCGCGATAGACACCCACATCGTGGACAAGGCGCGTACAGTAAGGTTCGTGAACCCGTGATCGTCGAAGTAAATGGCCACCGCCGAACCGTAGATTCCGTAGGCAACTACGTACGCCAGAAACAGCGCCATCAACGCCACGATCACATTCCGCAAAAGACGCCAGGTCGTCGACCGCAACAATGGCAAGTCGGACTCGATACACAATAGCAAGCCGACGACCCATGCCACGGGCAGCAACGATATCGTTTCCGTGGCAAAGGTCTCTCCCGCCTTTAGCAGCGTAAGCGGAACGTCAATCATCCTCTTCGTCCCTGGCGCGAGCCTTGTATCGGACGATCAATCCGATCAGAGACAAGACCAGCGACGGCGCCATATAGGCAAGAAAAGCGACCAGGACAAAACCATGCTCCCGGGAATAGTTCCGCGAAACATAGAAGAGCAGAAAAAATCCCACGATCGCCAACAGCCATACGGCCGCCATGACTATCGCAAGCCCCATACGCGAGGCCGACGATCCCAACGCGCCGAAGCGATGCGGCCAGACATGAACCGCAATCCCCACGACGCAGACTAGCGGGAGCACGTACACCAGAGCGTACGCGGTCTGAAACGCCATATCGGCAGCCCAGATCAAGAATTCACGCACGGCTTGTCTCCTAGGGCGTCAACCGGCGGCACCAATTGCCGCACGGCGGGCAAGAACCTCATCATGCTGCCTGTTCTTCTTTCTTGCTTTCAAAAACATCTTCCTTCGGCTTATTCGTCTGCTCCGCAATGACGCTATCCAGGATGCGTCCCGGCGGCCTCGGCGTATCTCCTTCGCCAGCCCCCCACGCCAAGGGCATTTCAACGAAAAACCCCTTAACTTTGGAACGCAAATAGGCAATTGCCTGTTCGATCTTATGCTCTGAATTCGCCATGTACGTCGACTGCAAATCAGGCAGCTTGGTGAAATCGTATTCCCCCGAGGGCGGACCGTCGACCAGAATGTAGCCATCTCGCAGCTTGCCGTCCGGCCCGACATTGCCGATAGGAACGCCATTCACCTCGTACTTCTTGACCTGTGTATAGATCGGAGGAAAGGCTTTCCGTCCATCCAGGAGTTTGCGAAAACTGTTGCGAGGCGTATGCCGGAAAACAGTGCTATAGGCCTCGCGGTTATCGTGCGCGAGCTTCTGCAAAGCCCGGATGCTGGAGGGATCCAAAGGTCTCTCCAGGCTGATTCCTTGCGGTACGCCGGCAGCTTTCTGGACGCCCGACGAACCGCTCTCAACCATCATGCCAAAGTGCTTGCGCCAGAGCTTAATGCGCAGGTCTCGGGCGAATTTCCGCGTCACGACTCTCACGCCAGCGCCAACATCGGTCATCGCAGCCCCGTCGTCGTCCACTACCACGGCAGCCAGCTCGGTATCGCCGTTCCCGTTCAGGCTGCGATCGTTGATGTTCGCGCTGCCGATGATGGCGACCGCATCGTCGACGATGGTCAACTTGCTGTGTACGTAGACCATCTCCGTAACAACACCCAGACGTGTCGAACCGTAATTCCGCAGATTCAACACCGTCAGGTACTTGCGCCATTCGTCCGCCATGCCCCAATTGGCAAGCGCGACAGCGATGTCCGCGTTCGTCTGGGCTGGCTGAGCCACCTTCCTGCTCTTGCTGTGCTTGGCGTACAGTGTGGCGTTGATTCGATGCACCAGGCTGTTGCGCGCGCGCTTTACGCCCTGTAGCGCCCACCACGTCTGGGAGATGGTCGCCGGCTCTTCCAACAGGCCTTCCGGATGCTCTGGCAGTACCAGCCACACATGGAAGGCCCGGTCCGCATAGATCGCCGCCCCTATCGCATTGGCCAGTTCCGGAATGATGGGATTCGTCCCCGGCGACGTTTTCTTGCCGAGCTGATCCACCCCGCAATCGGAAATGAAGAACTGATTCTCGATGTAGATGTAGGCCTGCGCCGACCGGATGCAGTTGACCATCGCGTCCCGGATGCTGGTCTGATGGTTGGCCGCCCACTTCGCCCGGGCAGCCTGAACTATCTTCCGGCGCTTCGGGTTGGGAGTCTTCCAGTCGTCGTTGACGTACTTGTAATTGTCGCCCCAGAGTTTCAGTTCATCCCGCAACTGTGTCGACGAGGCCGAGCGGCATATCTGCACCGTGGCATTGCCGCTGCCGCGCGTCTGCGGATCAAGCAAATGCTGAGGCCCCTTCGCTCGGTCGAACCAACTCGCATCCATGCTTGGATCGAACACATTGGTATCCACGCGCGCGAAGCTGTTCCAGCGCAACACGAAGTTCAGGAAAACGTCGAAGGCCGCGGGTCCCTCGACTTTCATGGCCACGTCTTCCCATGGCTCCCGCGGCTGCCGCAAGGGATCGAGCAGAGTTCCGCCCAACGGAGGCTCAAATCCCGGCAGCCCCCCCGAGGCCCGGGTGAGGTCCAGTTCTGCCTGGGTAGCCTTCCTGGCCGCCACAAGCTGCGCGTTGTACGCGTCGTTCAGCACGTGTATTTTCGGGTCGATGACGACATCGAAGGACGGCGTCTCCCAGCGACCATAGGCCAGATCGATTCCGCCCAGGAATGCTGCTTTTCCGTCCACCAGCACGAACTTCTGATGATGGGAAAAAAAAGTGTTTGTTGCTGGAATCCGCCCCGTATTGGCATTCTGCAGCATGACACGGATGGACCCCTTGCCCTTGGGCAAGCCATGCAGCATGTCCTGTGTCGTGTCATCGTGCGTATTTAGAGCCATACTGATCGAATCGTAGAGCAGGATGCGCACATGCACCCCGCGCTGTATCGCGGCCGCCAGCAGCGAAGACAGACGGCCCGGATGCCCGTTCTCGCCGCGCCGCTCCAGTTCCACGTCGTAGTCCATCTGCCAGTCCGCGATCATGATGAAGCTCTGCGCCCCGCGGATCGCGGCCGCCACGGCCGCCATGTAATCCCGGCCGGTGATGTAGGACTCGCAGCGGTTGCCATACCGCGGCATGGCGAAGGGCTGGTTCAGGTCGAAGTACTGGCCCGATACCGTCGTCATCGTGTCCGGGACGATCTGCGCGGTGTACTGGTCTATGTCGAGTTTATCCATGGCCTTTTTCTTGAACGCAAGCCGGCGGGCGGCTGCCTTATGCCTTCGTCTTGGGTTTGAGCGTCTCCAGGCCCTGCGCCGACCCGTCGGCCAGGGCATGCTCGGACAGCCAGTCGGCGTGCGCCGTATCCAGTTCCGAACCCTTGCGCGCAAAATTCAGGGCATCGAGAATCCGCTCCGACGTCGCCTGTTCCGAGGTCGTCGTCCAGCGCGCCGGCGTCATGGCCTGCGCGGTCAGGCCGCTGATCAGCCACACGCGGCCGGGATTCGCCATCACTTCGCTGTGGACGGCGTACTGCTGCGCTTCCGTCAGGCCGAGTTCGCCGCTGGCGGGCGTCTTTCCTTCGCCCAAGACCTCGGACCACGCCGACGAATCGAACACCTGGGGGTTGATGCGTCCACCCTGTTGAACGACGTTCAGTTCCGCAGGCACCTTCACGATCCGCCAGGTTTCGCCCTCCGGCGCGATGCCGTGCGCCCCCGGCATGTCCTGCAGGCGCAGGGCCAGCTTCATCGGCGCGGGCGCGCTCTGCACGAACACGGGCAGGGCATAGGACATCTGGTCCGGCCCGGCAAACTGCTTGTTCCCCGTCTTCACATCGATGCGCCCCGGCGCGGTCACGGTGATGTTGCCGCCTTCCAGCACGATGCTGGCGCCGGCCGCGGTGGCGATGCGGATGCGTTTGGGCGCGGCACATTCGACGTTGGTCGTGGCGCTGCCGATGGTGATGTCCTTCTGCGCCTGCACGCGCAGGATGTCGTGCTGGGCTTGTACGTGCACGTCGCCCGTGGCGGAGATCAGGTCCAGGCCGGAGTCCGCGCCGCCCTGCTGCAGGCCGGCGACGATGCCCAAGCCCTGCCCGGTATGCACGCGCAGCGCGCCCATCACGGCCAGGTTCTGGTCCTTGCCGGCCGACCAGTGCACGGTCTCGCCGGCGGTGTATTGCATGTGTTGGCCGGCGACCTGCGCCAGGCCCGCGCGCGCGGCCATGAACACGACCGGATCGGTGAGGTGCGGCACCTTGCCCTCGGCCGCCTGGGTGTGCTTGGCCGAGGCGTCGCTGCGCGCGCCGTCCAGGCTGTCGCCCGCGACGGTGCCGGACACGGCGCGATGCATCGCAGCCAGCGGCGCCTTGCCGTCGTCCAGCACGCTGGCTTCCGGCCCCCTGGAGCCCAGCGCGCTCGCCAGCCGCAAGCCCTGGTGCGCGCCGACCACGCCATCCAGCGAACGCGCCATCTGGTCGGCCTGGCTGGCCAGCGCTTGCAGCCCTGCGGCCTCGCCTGCGGGGCCGGCGGCGCCGGTTCCCGCGTAAGTGCTGAGCAGCACGCCCGCGCCGCCGCGCACGGCGCCATAGGCGTCGGTGCGCAGCTCGGCGCCCAGGCCGCGCAGCCCGCCGCGGTAGTTGCCGGCCTGATGGATCAGGTGGCCCAGGTTCAGTTCGCTGGCTTCCTGGCTGCTTTTGATCTGCAAGCGCAGCTGTCCGTCGCTGTCGTCGAACACGATCTGGTTGTAGCCCGAGCCGCCGAACTCCTTGCTCTTGAAGCCGCTGAGCGCCGCGGCGTTGCGGTGGTTCTCGTCGCCGCCGGCCGCGCCATGCCAGGCGGGCGCATTGCCTCCCGCCAGGTTGGCCTGGGCGCTGGGCGCGGTATCGCGCGCGGCGGCATAGACCTGGGTGTCGCCCTGGCCGCCGTCGCGGCCGCCCGGCGTGGCCGGCGTGCCGCCCTCGCCGCGGCCGTTGTACAGCGCGCCCACGACGATGGGCTGGTCCACGTCGTCGTCCAGGAAGCGCACCAGCACCTCCTGGCCGATGCGCGGCACGAAGCTCATGCCCATGCCTGCGCCCGACTGGCGTTGCGCCACACGAGCCCAGCGGCTCTTGGCCAGACCTTCCGCATCGTCCGCCTGCCAATGGAAACGGATGCGCACGTCGCCGCGCTTGTTGCGCAGGATCTCGTCCTGCTCCCGTGCCTGCACCGCGCCGTCCGCGTCCGTGACGATGGCCGTGTGCACGCCATGGACCGAAGGTGCGCCGCTCAAGCGCGCGCCGCGCGCCTGCGGCAGCGCCGGCCGCCACGGGCGGTCGCAACGCACCGCCTGGAAGCGGTTGGCGTAGCCGACCTCGCGCGCCTTCGCCAATACGGCAGCATCAGGCCGCGACGCGTCGGTGCCCGGGAGCACCGCGCCCGGCGGCTCGGGGGCCTCGGCGTCCAACGCCAGATACGCGTCCAGCCCGCCCAGCCGCTGCGCCAGCGAGGCGCGGGTCTCGGGCGGCAGATTGTTGATGCCTAGGTGCTCGACCCGATCCAGCGCAAAGGCCGGCTCGAAGCCCGCTTCGCCGGCGGGCCCCAATGGAGACATGTTCTGCAACGTGAAGCGCGTGCCGGAACGGAAGGTACGCACGCTGCCCAGGCCGACAAAGGTTTCCGCAGCGGCCTGCACGGCTTCCATCGCCAAGGTCGCCTGGCGCCGCGCTTCGGCCTCATCGGCAAAGCTGCCGTGGCCGGCGACTTCGTACCATTCCAGGCCGGCATCCTCGCCGCCGTCGACAGGACGCGCCAGCGCCTCGGCCGCCACCGACCGCTTGCCGCCGCCATGCCAGCCCAGGACCGTGACGCGGTCCGGGCCGCGCCGCCATTGGCGCGCCATGGCCTGCACGGTGTCGCGCGATTCGGTCGCGCCCGCGCGATGAAAGCGCACGCCCCCGCCCGCGGACTCCGCGTCCTCGACCAGGCCGCGGCTATCGGCGAAGATCAGCACGACGTGCCGCGCAGGGACCTCCGGGTCTTCGACCACCGTCCAGCCCAGTCCCGCCTCGGCCAGCAGGCGGCTGATGAAGGCGTGGTCGGTCTCGCGATACTGCGTGGTGTAGGGGCGCGGCGCCAGGCCAGCCTGCGCTTCAGCCGCGTCGGCGGCCACGCGATGCACATAGCCTTCGTAGCCGCCCAACACATGGCCGACGATGTCCAGCACGGAACGCGCTTCGAACACACGACTGTTGCGCTGCTGCGTGGCCAGCCACAGCCAGGGCGCGATGGTCAGGCGGTAGCGCGCCAGGCCCGCGTCGCCCGACAGCAGCTCGGCTTCGCGCACCAGGCCGCTGCGGCCCGCGCGGCTGCCGTCGGCGCGGGTGGTCCACAACGTCGCGGGGCGTCCGATCATGTCGCGCAAATCCAGGCCGGCGTTATCGGACAGCGCCACCACGCGCGTCTGCGAGATGCCTGACAAGGCTTCGCGCGCGATCCAGCCCTCGACCTGCAACGACGCGAGCGCGCCCTCGCCTTCCAGGCTATAGAGGCGGGCGTCGGAACTGAACAGGCCGGGCGTTGCAGTCGGATCCATTGCGGGAAAAAACCTTCTCTGAAGACTCAGGGTTCGACCTGGGCTTGCGGATTGGGGCATTCGGGCGCGGTGCCCCAATAGCCCGAACACACCCGCAAGCGGCATTGCTCGCTTTCCAGGAAGCCCAGCTTGCGGCATTGCTCCAGGCGCGCAGCCAAGGGCGAGCCCGGCAGTTCGCGGACAAAAACGCCGTCGTTCTTGTAGACCTTGGTCCCAGGCGGCGAAGCAGGCGGCAGGCCATAGGACATCAGCGCGGCCAGCAGCGCGGCATCGGAATCGTTGCGCGGCGTCTTGGCGCGCTGCGGCGCGGCCTGCGGCGGCGCCTTGGGCGCGGCTTGCGCGGTGTTCGCGCGCTGCACCGTGGGTCCGGCTGCCTTGGGCGCAGCAGCCTGCGCCTGCAGCGCCGCGCGAGGCGACGATGGCGCGGCGGTGACGGCCAGCGCCGACAAGGGGTTCTCGGGCACGCGGTCCTCATCGGCGTTGGGAAGCCCCAATTGCGCCAGGGGATGGTCCTCGATGACGGCAGCCGACGCAGGCTGCATGTCGGCATCGGCTGCGGCCACGCGCGCGTTCGCGGCCGGCGCAGGCGGCGCGGCGGCGGGCTGAGGCGGCTGCGCGGCCGGGGGACTTGACTCAGCGACCACAGGCAGCGGCGGCGTATCGAACACGCTGTACAGCATGGCCCCCGCGGCGCCCGTCAACAACAGCAGCAGCAAGGCCAGCGGCAGGCGGGAACGGCGTTTGGGCGCCAAGTGCTTGACCTCCGCGTCCGGCACGCGGCCCTCGAGCGCGGCGAGGATGCGCGAAGCCGCGCGTTCATCCGGTGACGGTGAGCGTCCTGCGAGCAAGCTGGGAACAGAGGTCGGTGATCGCGATCTTTTTTCGTCTTCTGCCATGCGAAGTCCCGTGTCTGCAGGGGCTGTCAGCACCCCTGTAACCAAGGGGTTCGAGAATACCTGATGACTTCTTTCGCATCACCGTTTCTTGTTACGAGTTCTAAGCCACAGACGCGTTTTGCAACGTCCAAGCGCTTGCCTGAATCCCGAATAGAACAAAAGATTACGCCTTCGTAACTGAGGGACCTCCTTGCTGCTCCTGTTGCCGCTCTACTTTCTGCTCGCCATCGGCGTCTCCGCGTTGCTTGTCTTTCCGTCCTTGCGGGAGGCCACGGCACGGGGAGCGCGCGCGTTCGCGCAGGGGATACGCCGGGGCATGGCGCGCGGCGCGGGACACGCCGGCGGGGCCGTGGGCGACTCCGCGCAGGCGCTGCGCACGGGCTTCGGAAAGGCCGGCGGCGCGTTCTCGGCGTACCGCTGGCACATCGCCGCAGTGCTGTTGGTGGTGCTGCTTCCGTCACTTTTCGCTTTCGTCATGCGACACAATCACACATTTGTTTACGAGGATCGGACCGCGGGTCCGGACCCTCGCATCCAGGCATTGCTGACCGGCGAAAGACTGGTCCCGCCGCCCCCGCTGCCGCCTGAAGTGTTCACCACGCGCGAAGTGGAATTGGTGCGTCCCAACCTGGGCGGAGCCAGCCGCGACTGGAACCTGCTGGACGCCGATTACCGCCAGCGGCTGCTGGCCGCGTACCGCGTGATGCGCGAAGAGCATGGCTACGAGATGGTGCTGATCGAAGGCTATCGCAGTCCGGACCGCCAGGCGGAACTCGCCAAGATGGGCTCGCACGTGACCAATGCCGGCGCCTACCAGAGCTATCACCAGTTCGGCCTGGCCGCGGACAGCGCCTTCCTGCGCGACGGCAAGGTGGTCGTTTCCGAGAAGGATCCCTGGGCCATGCGCGGCTATGAACTCTTCGGCGAAACCGCCGAGCGCGTCGGCCTGACCTGGGGCGGCCGCTGGAAGATGATGGACTTCGGCCACACCGAGCTGCGCCGCCCCGGCGTCATGCGACGCAACGGCGAGGCCGCGCAATGATCAACTCCGCAAGCGTCGGATCGCATCCATGAGCCGCATACTTAAAACCGGGCTGCTGCTGGCCCTCGTCTTCGGCGTGGTCTGGCTCGCCGTCATCATCTGGTGGCAGGAGTCGCGCACGCTGCCCACGGGCGTGGACATCGGCCTCTATCTGTTCGCGCTGCCGCTGGCGCTGATTGTCGCGGCCTGGGGCGGCGCGCGCATCGTCCGCGCGCGGCGCGAGGCCCGCGCCGCGCCGGCGCAGCCCGCACAGGACAACGCGGCCCAGGCCGCCGAGCCCGCGC
>JALDYL010000170.1:0-10065 GCA_032153965.1 Achromobacter sp.
CCACGAAGCTCTGGTGCTTGGACTTGTCCTCGGCCGAGGCCTTGGCGTTGAACGAAATCACCGGCAGCAGATCTTCCGTGTTCGAGAACATCTTCTTCTCGATCACTTCGCGCAGCTTTTCGTAGCTGGTCCAGGTCGGGTTGCGGCCGTTGTTGTTGGCGCGCGCGCGCAGCACGAAGTTGACGATCTCGTTGCGGAAATCCTTCGGGTTGGCGATGCCGGCCGGCTTCTCGATCTTTTCCAGTTCGTCGTTGAGCGCGCTGCGGTCGAAGCTTTCGCCGGTTTCCGGGTCGCGGAATTCCTCGTCCTGGATCCAGCAATCGGCAAAGGTCACGTAGCGGTCGAAGATGTTCTGGCCGTACTCCGAGTACGACTCGAGGTAGGCGGTCTGGATCTCCTTGCCGATGAATTCCGCATAACGCGGCGCCAGGTAGCCCTTGATGAATTCAAGATAGCGCCGGCGGATTTCCTCGGGGTAGTCCTCGCGGCCGATCCGCTGCTCGAGCACGTACATCAGGTGCACCGGGTTGGCGGCGACTTCGGTCTGGTCGTAGTTGAAGACGCTGGACAGGATCTTGTACGCGAAACGCGTCGACACCCCGGTCATGCCCTCATCCGTGCCGGCATAGTCCTTGTATTCCTGCAGGGCCTTGGCCTTGGGGTCCACGTCCTTCAGGCTTTCGCCGTCGTAGACGCGCAGCTTCGAATAGAGGCTGGAATTCTCGGGCTCCTTCAGGCGCGTCAGGACCGAGAACTGCGCCATCATGTCCAGCGTTCCCGGCGCGCATGGCGCCGTGGACAGCGAGCTGTGGTGCAGCAGCTTTTCGTAGATGCGGACTTCTTCCGAAACCTGCAGGCAGTAAGGCACCTTGACGATGTAGATACGATCGAGGAACGCCTCGTTGTGCTTGTTGTTGCGGAAGGTCTGCCATTCCGATTCGTTCGAGTGGGCCAGGATGGCGCCGTTGAACGGGATCGCGGAAAAGCCCTCGGTGCCCTTGAAGTTGCCTTCCTGGGTCGCCGTCAGCAAGGGGTGCAGCATCTTGATCGGGGCCTTGAACATCTCCACGAATTCCAGCAGCCCCTGATTGGCCAGGCACAAACCGCCCGAGTAGCTGTAGGCGTCCGGATCGTCCTGCGAATGGCGGTCGAGCATGCGGATGTCGACCTTGCCCACCAGCGAGGAAATGTCCTGGTTGTTCTCGTCGCCCGGCTCGGTCTTGGCGATGGCGATCTGGCGCAGCACCGACGGGTTCAGGCGCACGACGCGAAACTTGGAGATGTCGCCGTCGAACTCCTTCAGGCGCTTCACCGCCCAGGGCGACATGATGCCGCTCAGGTAGCGCCGCGGGATGCCGTATTCCTTTTCAAGCGTGTCGCCGAAGCGTTCCGGATGGAACAGCCCGAGCGGCGATTCGTTCACCGGCGAACCCTTCAAGGCGTAGATGGGGTAGGCCTCCATCAAGGACTTGAGCCGCTCCGCGATGGACGACTTGCCGCCGCCCACCGGGCCCAGCAGATAAAGGATTTGCTTGCGCTCTTCCAGCCCCTGAGCGGCGTGCTTGAAGAACGCGACGATCTGGCCGATCACGTCCTCCATGCCGTAGAACTCCTGGAACGCCGGATAGCGCCGGATGGTCCGGTTGGAAAACAAACGGGAAAGACGTGGGTCGTTGCGCGTGTCCACGACTTCGGGTTCGCCTATCGCCGCCAGCATGCGTTCTGCGGGGCTGGCGTAAGCCATGGGATCGCTTTTGGCGAGGTTGAGGTACTCCTCGAGAGAGAGTTCCGATTCCTGCTCTTTTGCATACTGCGACTTGAAGCCTTCGACGATGTTTTGCACGGAAACCTCCTACAACACGCGAAAAATCCAATACGTCCCTACCTGCCCCCATTGTGCCTCAGCGCTCGCGCTTTACTAGACAATCTCGCGATAAGCACTGTCGGCCGGATGGTATGTTGCTTTCGCCACACATCAACCAAAGGCATGATCAGGCCCTTTCCAATTAGGCTGCACTCTTCGGATACAAGTTCCGTCAGGGAATGCAACTTAAGTGAATAAGTTCACTCGTCCGGTTTCAGCATATCGCTGTATGCGCGCGTGCATGATGCAGTCGCACATGAAATGCTCAGCAATGATTTGAAGGGAAGAGCGATGTCCCAGGGATTTTTATGATGCGGGCTATAAACCCGATGCGCCCGCTGTGCGATGGCAGCGGACGATCTGAACGGCGCGTTGCGTCTTCGTTCAGAGCGTGCCGGTTCGGCTGTGAAAAAGCACCGATGACGCAGCACGAGGATCCGTGGTGACGAGGGCGCGTGGCATTGCACGGTGTAGTCCATCAGTGCGTGGCGCCAAGTCATGTGCCTATGCTAAAGCCAATTGACGTTTTTGTGGCAATTCATTTAGCGCAATGCCAAAAATAGTCACGCAGCGCGCCGTCGAATTCATGCAGCGGACGCGCGCGGCAAACACGCAGACAGGCGCAAACTTGATGGCATATCGATGGCGCCTGGCGCAGCGCGATTGGCTGCGGGCCGCGGATTACGGACGTATGCGCGATTGGCAGCCGCAAGCGCAGAGTGCTAGCACCTCTTGCGGCGGCGATAGAATCACGCATTCGAAACGCGCCGCGCATCCATCGCGTTTCCTTCCATCCGCCCATCGCCGTCGCCGCGTCATGTCTTTCCGATCCTGGCCAGCCGCATGAACCTCCTTGCCAAACGCTGTTGCGCGGCGCTTTGCAGCGTCTTTCTGCTGTTGCTGGCCGCTTGCGGCAAGCAGGCCGACCTGCCCGCCGACGCCTATGTCTGGCAGCGGGTCTGGACACCGTCGCTCAACCAGGCGCTGGCGGACAGCGCCGACGCGGTGCGGGCATGGCGCGTGCTGATGGCGGAAATGAGCCCGGATGGCAGATGGGTCACTGCTGCGCCCGAACTGGCCGCCCTGGCGGCGGCCAGGCGTCCCGTCATCATGGTTTTTCGCCTGGACGGCCGCGCCGACGCGCTGCCGGCCCCGGATGTGCTGGCGCGGATCAAGACCGCGCGCGGCGCATGGGAAAGTGCAGGCATCGCCTTGGCCGGCATCGAAATCGATTACGACTGCCCCACCTCCAAACTGCCCGCCTACACGGCCTTTCTGGAGGCGATAAAGCGCGGCCTGGGACCGGATCTGCCTTTGTCGATAACCGCGCTGCCCACATGGCTGAATGGATCCGGGCTCGACGCGCTGCTGCGGATTCCCGATGAAGCCGTGTTGCAAGTGCATGCCGTGCTGAGTCCCGAACAAGGACTGTTCAACGCCAAGCGCGCCAGCGCCTGGCTCGCGGCTTTCGCGGACCGCACCCAGCGGCCGTGGCGCGTGGCGTTGGCGACCTATGGCAGCCGCGTGAGCTGGAACGACGACGGCAGCATCGCCGCGGTCGAAAGCGAACGCGCCGCGCTGCTGCCGGGCGGCCGCGCCAGCGAACTGGTGGCCACGCCTGCGGCCATGGCGGCGTTCGTCGATGAGATCCACCGCTCCCGTCCGCGCGGATTGGCGGGCATCGTCTGGTTCCGCCTGCCCACCGCGCGCGACGAACGCGCCTGGAGCCTGGCCACCTGGCGTGCGGTGCTGACGCGCCAGCCCCTGCTGCCGGCGCTGTCGGTCAAGGCGCGCGCGGCGGGCGGCAGCGGCGCGCAGGACCTGATACTGTCCAACGGCGGCAATGCCGACGCTGCCCTGCCCTTCGCGATCCGCTGGAACGGCGCCTGCCGCGCGGCCGACGGCATCAATGGCTATACCCTCGAACATGATTCCGCCGGCGCCTTCCTGCGCCGCTCCCAAGACGGCCTGCTGCGTGCCGGCGGCCAACGCAACATAGGCTGGATACGCTGTGAGAACGGGCCCTCGAGCTTTCAAGTACAACCGTAAACCTCTGGCGGCGCTGCTGCTTCTGACCGGCGCGGGCATCGTCATCGCCTGCGGGCCGGAGTTCCCCGCCCAGCTGCTCGACGATCGCGCGGCCACGCTGCACGCCACGCCGGCCAACTCTTTCGGCTATGAGGCAGCCCGCCTCGTACAGGCCCGCGATGGGCTGCAGGCGCGCGAAGCCTACGAATTGCCGGACGGCAGCTATCGGCAGGACGCCCTGCCGGAAGACCGCGATCCCGCGCTGACGCCGGCGCAACGGGCCACGACCCGCGCCATGCGCGCGCAACCCGACGGCGACCGGGCCTATGCGCTGGGCGCGGGTTTGCCTGAAGCGGTACGGCTTTACACCGCCGCCGCGGTCGACACGCAAGCGGCCCGCGGCCCGGATGCCGACCGCCTGCTGGAGCGGGCGCGCGCGCGCTACCGCGCCATCCTCCAGCTGCCGCCGCAGCAGGCCGCGGCGCGCAGCGTCTGGGCTGCCTACATGCTGGCGGAAATCGGGGACGAGGCGGAGCCGGCCGCAGGCGACGCCGAGGCGCAGCGGCAAGCCGCAGCGCATGCCTATGCCCGCGCGCGACAACTGGCGCGTGACGGCGCGCCGGATCCGCTGGGTCTGGCCGTGGCCAGCTACGGCCAGGAGGCGCGCTTGTTCCTGGCCGGGCCGCAAGGGCAATGCAGCTATATGGAGCTGGTCAACGCCGAACCCTGCATGGACGCCATCCCCGCAGCCTCGCTGCGGCACGCGCTGCGCCTCTATGCCGAACAGGCCGCGCGCGAATCCGGCAGCGGCAATGCATCGCTGCGCATGCTGGCGCAATGGGCTCTGGAAGATCCGGCGCGCGCGCGTCGGCTGATCGACGATCCGGTCGCGCAACGCCTGCTGGTGGCCTATGCGCTGGCCAGGGTCGGCGACATCGTGGACGGCAGGCCGGACAGCGCCACCGATCCCTTTGCGGCCTACGACACGACCGGCCAGATCGGGCTTGCCGATGCCGCGCAGGGGCGTGAGGTCACGCCGAATCCGGCGCTGCAATCGCTGGTTGCCGCGCTGGGAACCCTGGATCTGAAGCAAGTGCCGGACGCCGACCGCGTGGCTGCCCTGGCCTACCGCATCGGCCGCTACGACCTGGCGCAAACGCTGGCCGCGCGGCTGGACACGGCGCTGGCGTGGTGGGTGCGCGCCAAGCTGGCGCTGCGGCAAGGCGACACGCTGGCGGCGGCCCAGGCCTATGCGCAGGCGGCCCGCGCGTTTCCGCGCGCCGACGGCAGCGTGGAGGCTACCGGCGCGGCGCGCCTGCTGGGCGAGCAAGGGGTGCTGACGCTGTCGCGCGGCCAGTACGTCGAAGCGTTGGATCAACTGTTGAACGCCACCGTGACGGACGACTCGCCCCAGGGGTTCTGGCTCTCCATCCCGTACTGGAACGACGCGGCCTACGTCGCCGAACGCGTGCTGACGACCGCCGAACTCAAAGCCTATGTGGACCGGCAGGCGCCCGCCGCGCCGACGCCGGCCGGATCCGCGCCGCGCGACCCGCAGAATTTCTACGAATGGGCAAGGCAGCATCCCATCACCGCGTCCGACCGCCTGCGCCTGCTGCTGGCTCGCCGCCTGGTGCGCGATGGTTCGATCGAGCAGGCGCTGCTCTATTTCCCGGCCGATTCGGACGCCCGCTACGCCACGCTGGAAAGCGTCGACGGCAAACCGGAATTGCGGCTGCCGCAAACCCGCCGGCTCGCCGCGGAATACGGCGCGGCCTTGCGCCGTGCCGGCCACGCCTGGGGCCGCACAGCGCGGGCAGAAGCCTGGTACGAGGCCTCGCGGCTGGCGCGGCGCGACGGGATGGAGATCATGGGCTACGAACAGGAGCCGGATTTCGCGGTCTATGGCGGCAACACGAGTTATGGCGCGGGGCGCAGCCCGGTCCCAGGCTGGAAGGCGTATGACGGCGATGCCGCCACGCCCGACACGCCAGTCTTGCGCGCCGCGGCCGCGCTGCCGGGCCCGTTCGTCACCGAAGAAGAACGCCGCCGCTACGCCGCCAGCGAAGCGCGGCCCTATGCCCGCTTCCACTACCGCGAGATCGCGGCCAATCACGCGCTGCGCGCGGCCGACGAGCTGCCGCACCGCTCGCAAGCCTACGCCGCCGTGCTGTGCCAGGGCGCCCGCTACATCATCGACGACTCCCCGGAACTGGCCCGGGCGATCTACCGCCGCTATATAGAACAGGGTGCGCAAGTGCCGTTCAGCGGCTCCTTCGGCCGCGAATGCGCCGCGCCCGACTTCCAGGCGGCCGCCTGGTTCCACTACGCGCAAGCCGAGAAGTCGTGGGAACGCCTGCGCCGCAACCATCCCGGCCTGTTGCTGGCGGCCGCGTTGCTGGCCCTGGCTGGCGGCGCCGCCGCCATCCTGGCCTGGCGCTACACCGCGGCGCGTACCGGCCGACGCCGGACCTAGGACAGCTCCGGCAGCGCAACCCGCTGCGTCAGCTGATCCCAGGTGTCGGCCACCCTGGCGCGCACGCGCAGATCCGCGCCCACCGGCGCGGTCTCGATGAATTCGTAGCGCCGGGCGCCGTCCAGGTGCTCCAGCATGGGCAGCCGGACCATGCCGGCCGCATCACCCAGCAGCACCGGCGCCAGGTACAGCAACAGTTCGTCCACGCAGCCCGCCGCCACCAGCGCACCGCTCAAGCCGGCACCGGCTTCCACGTGGACCTCGTTGAACTGTTCCTGCGCCAGCCAGCGCATCATCGCCGGCAGGTCGACCCGGCCGGGCGCCTCGCCCGGCAACAGCACCACGCGCGCATTCCGGACCCGCAGGCGCGCGGCCTTGGTCTCATCTGCACGGGCTGTAAAGATGATGACCTCGGCGCCATCGAACAGCCGGGCGTCCTCGGGGATCTCGAAACGGCCGTCCACCACCGCCTTGCGCGGCTGGCGGGGCGTATCCACGCCCCTGGCGTTGAGCTGCGGATCGTCTTTCAGCACGGTACCCATGCCGGTCAGGACGACGCAGGCGCGGGCGCGCCAGCGGTGCCCGTCGGCGCGGGCCTCGGGCCCGGTGATCCATTGCGAGACGCCGTTATGCAGCGCGCTGCGCCCGTCCAGCGAAGCCGCCATCTTCATCCATACCCACGGCAGGCCGCGGCTCATGCGCGAGATGAAACCCGCGTTGATGGCCAGCGCCTCTGCGCGGCAAACGCCGGTGGTCACCGCGATGCCCGCTGCGCGCAGGCGCGCCAGCCCCTGCCCGTTGACCAGCGGATTGGGATCGCCTATGGCCACCACCACCCGCGCCGGCCGGGCCGCGAGCACGGCGTCCACGCAGGGCGGCGTGCGGCCGAAATGGCTGCAAGGCTCCAGCGTGACGTAGAGCGTGGCGCCCGCCACGGATTCGCCGCGCGCCTGGGCGTCGCGCAAGGCGCAGACTTCCGCGTGCGGGCCGCCGGGAGGCTGCGTCGCCCCTTCGCCCAGCACGCGCCCGTCGCGCACGATCACGCAGCCTACCCGGGGGTTGGGTGCGGTGGTGTACATGACGGTCTGCGCCAGCGCCAGGGCGCGCCGCATCCAGAAAATGTCGTCGTTGTCGCTGGGAATCATCATGTCCAGGATTGTATGTCCGCCGCAGGGCGGACAGGCGGCCGGGCAGCGGGGCGCCTCCGCATCGGCCACTCATGTCCGTTTTAGGCCGACAGCCGTCTTTCGCCGCGCTCGCCGCAGCATCGGATTGCAGTAAAAATGGCATCACACCCCTACAATTCTCGCTCCAGGAGCGTGGTCCATGAAACAAGCACTGATCGTCATCGACGTACAAGACTCTTTCCGGCAACGTCCGTTTTGGGATGAAACCGAGTACCCCGCCTTCGTGGAACGGATCCAGTCCCTGATCGACGAGGCCCAGGCCCGCGACATTCCGGTGCTGCAGGTTTTCCACACCAGCGTGTCGGACGACCCCGCCAACCCCTTCTCGCTGGCCTCCGGACACGTCAGGACGCTCAAGGAACTGCGCATCGCCCCCGCCGCCGTGTTCCACAAGACCGTGCATTCCTCGCTCTACGCCAAGGACGCGGACGGCGCCAGCCTGCAGGACTGGCTGGTGAAGCATGGCATTGAAGGCATCATCGTCAGCGGCATCCGCACCGAACAGTGCTGCGAAACCACCTCGCGCCATGCCAGCGACGCGGGCTACAAGGTGGTGTTTCCCACCGATGCCACCCTGACCTTCGCCATGCAGAGCCCGTCCGGCCAACACTACACGCCGGCCGAGATCCGCGACCGGACCGAGCTGGTGCTGCAAGGACGTTTTGCCCGCATCGCGCGCGCGGCCGACGCGCTGACGGCCTGACGCTGGCAGAGGGCCGCATGGTTCCGGTGTATTTCGTACTGACACGAGGCATCGTGCTGCTGGACGTCGCAGGTCCGGCGGAGGCCTTCCGCGTGGCCAACAAGCTGGTTCCCGGCGCCTTCGAACAGCACTTCTGCGGCCCCTCCCGAGAGGTCGAAAGCGGCCTGCCCGGCCTGCATCTGGCGCATATCCAGGCCCTGCCGGCCAGCCTGCCGCCCGAGGCCCTGGTCATCATTTCAGGCGTGGTGGGCAAGCCCACGCGCCTGGACGACCCCGACTCGCGCGCCATCATCGACTGGCTGGCCGTCCGCCATCCCGCGGACGGCTTTACGCTGATGACGGTCTGCGCCGGCGCCCTGTTCGCCGCCGCCGCCGGGCTGACGCGGCAGCGCGACTGCACCACCCACCATACCTGCCTGGAACAATTGGCCAGCATCGACCCGAGCGCGCGGCTGCATGACAACCGCATCTTCGTCGAGGACGGCAACCTGGTCAGCAGCGCCGGCATCACCGCCGGCATCGACCTGGCGCTGCACATGGTTTCGCGACATTGCGGACCGCGCGTGGCCAGCGAAACCGCGCGCGACATGGTGGTCTACCAGCGGCGCGCCGGCACCGATTCCACGCTGTCGCCCTGGCTGGACCACCGCAGCCACCTGCATCCAGGCGTGCACCGGGTGCAGGACGCGGTGATTCGCGATCCGGCGGCGCCCTGGTCGGCGCAATCGCTGGCGGACCAGGCGCACACCAGCGCGCGCCATCTGACCCGGCTGTTCCGCGAACACGCGGGCTGCACGCCGATGGACTACCTTTATCAGATCCGCGTGGCGCTGGCGCGCGACCTGCTGCGCGATACCCGGCTGGACCTGGAGCGCGTGGCCGAAAAGTCGGGATTCGGATCGGCGCAGCACATGCGCCGCGTCTGGCGCAAATTCCAGCCGCTGACGCCCAGCCTCGCGCGTTCGGCGCCCACCATGCAATGACGGCGCCGCAGCGCCGTCATTTTCCTGCTTCCGTGACGCCACAGCCGGCCCCGGACTTTGAGTCGAACCGCTAGTCCTTGCGCAGCTTGCCCGGCAGCAGCGGACCCTGCATTTCGCGGATGGCCTCGACGAATTCGCCGATGTCCTCGAAGCTCTTGTAGACCGACGCGAAGCGCACGTATGCCACCTTGTCGAGCTTGCGCAGTTCGTTCATGACGAGCTCGCCGATGTGTTCGCTGGGCACTTCGCGCAGTCCGCTGGCCAGTAACTGCTCTTCGATGCGGGCAACCGCCGCGTCCACGTCTTCCGTGCTGACGGGGCGCTTGCGCAGCGCCAGGCTCAGGCTGGCGCGCAGCTTGCCGGGATCGTAATCGCTGCGGCTGCCGTTGCGCTTCACGATGGAAGGCATGGCGAGCTCCACCCGTTCATAGGTGGTGAAGCGCTTGTCACAGGACAGGCAGCGACGGCGACGGCGTATGGCGTCGCCTTCTTCGGAGACCCGGCTGTCTACGACCTGCGTTTCGGCATTGCCGCAAAATGGACACCGCATGTGTGATCCCTAAAGGCACTGAAAGGGCAATATTTGAGCATATTGTAACGAGACGCCCAGCCGCCAGCGTCAATACAGGCTAATCCGCCCCCGTATTTTTTACCAGGGCGGCGCCGGCCGCCCCGGAAAACAAAGGGACGGCGCCTTGCGGGGCCGTCCCTTGTGGACCGCTGCGGCCAGGCCGCAGCCCGCCGCAGGGATGCTCGCTTACTTCTTGCCGTAGACCGGCAGGCGCGAGGTCAGTTCATTGACGCGGGCGCGCACGGCGGCGATG
>JALDYL010000171.1:0-9991 GCA_032153965.1 Achromobacter sp.
GCTGGTGGACCGCATCGAACTGCGCGAGACGCAGGGCGACCGCAGCGTGCTGCAGATGACGGACGCGCAGGCCGCCCAGGCCCTGACCGCCGAGGAGCAACGTGCGTTCGCCGATTGAGCGCTGGCTGCCGCGGCTGTTCAAGCTGGGCTTGCTGCTGATCCTCTGCGCTGGCGCCTGGCAAAGCCGCCACGGCTGGCCGGTGTCGGCCAACCTGATGGAGCTGGTGCCGCAGGCGGGCGCCGACGCCACGCGCCAAATGGCCGAGGCCCGCATCCACGAACCCCTGTCGCGCCAACTCATCGCGCTGGTCGCGGCCCAGGACGCAAGCTCCGGCGCGGACCCCGCGGCGCCCGCGCGCCTGCTCGCGCGGCGCTGGACGGACAGCGGCCTGTTTTCTTCCGTGCAGGTGGAACTGCAGGTCGACGTGCCCGCGCTGCGCGCGCAACTGCTGGCCGGCCGCCTGTCCATGCTGCCCGCGGCGGACCGGCGCCAACTCGAGACCGACCCCGCCGCCTACGCCCAGCGCCGCGCGCGCGAACTGTCGGACCCGTTTTCGTCCTCCGGCCTGGTGCCGGCGGACCAGGACTGGCTGGGCCTGACGCGCCGCGCCGAACAGGCGCTGCGCCCAGGCGGCGCGGTGCAGTACGACATGGGCACGGGTACCCTGCAGGCGGAACACGCCGGCAGGCGCTGGGTGCTGGTGCGCGCCGAAACCCGCGGCGATGCCTTCGACGCCGCCGCTCCCCAGCACATCGCCGCGCAACTCGAACAGGACCGCGCGGCCCTGGGCGCGGCCGGCGCCGAGCTGCTGGTGGCGGGCGGTCCCTTGTACGCTGCGGCCGGACGGGCGCAGGCGGTTGCCGAAAGCAGCTGGATCGGCACTGCCGCCACCATCGGCATCGTGCTGGTCCTGTTGCTGGCGCTGCGGCGCGTGCGCGCGCTGCTGGCCTTCGTGCCGGTCGCCGTCGGGCTGCTGACCGGCGCGGTGGCTTGCGTGGCCGTGTTCGGCTCCATCCACGTCCTGACCCTGGTGATCGGCGCCAGCCTGATCGGTGTGGCGGTGGATTTCCCCATGCACTGGCTGGGCAAGAGCTATGGCATGGCCGACTGGCAGGCCTGGCCCGCATTGCGGCGCGTGCTGCCGGGGCTGACCATCAGCCTCGCCGCCAGCCTGGTCGGCTACGTCGCGCTGGCGTTCACGCCGTTCCCCGCGCTGACGCAGACCGCGGTGTTCTCGGCCGCCGGCCTGCTGGGCGCCTACGCCTGCACCGTGTGCCAACTGCCGGCCTGGATGGATGGCTGGCGGCCCCGCCCCTGGCAGCCCCTGCTGCGCTTTGCCGAAGCCGCGCTGCGCGCACGCCAGCGCTTGGCGGCACGCCGCGCCGCGCTCTGGCTGGGCGCCCTGGCCCTTGCCGCCGCCACCGCCGGCGGCATCGGCCGGCTGAGCATCCAGGACGATCTGCGGCAATGGCTGAGCCTGCCCGCGCCCTTGCTGCAGCAGGCCCGGCAAATCGGCGAGATCACGGGTTTCATGCCGACCAGCCAGTTCTTCCTGGTGCGCGCGCCCGATGCCGACGAACTGCTGCGTAGGCAGGCGCGGGTGTCGCAGGCGCTGGACGCGCTGGTTGCGCGCGGCGATCTCGCCGCCTACAACGCCTTGAGCCAGCTGGTCTCGCCGGCCGCCGACCAGAAGGCGCTGGGCGCGGCGCTGGCCGGCCTGGCCGCGCAACCCGACGCCTGGAAGCCGCTCACCGACATCGGCATCCCCTACGCGGCCTTGCGCCAGGAACTGCAATCCCTGGCCGCGCTGCCGCCGCTGACCATCGAGGACGCGCTGCAAGGCCCGCAGGCCGAACGCTGGCGGCCGCTGTGGCTGGGCGCGCGCGACGGCCAGGCCGCCGGCATGGTGACCCTGCTGGGCCTGCGCGATGCGTCCGCGCTGGAAGCTATCGCCCAGGCCGCGCCGGACGTGACGCTGGTGGACCGCAGCGGCGAATTGAACCGCATGTTCGCGGCGACGCGGATCGAAGCCGCCGAACTCAAGCTCCTGTCCTATGTGGTCGCGGCACTGTTGCTGCTGCTGACCCTGGGACGCGCCGCCGCCTGGCGCATCCTGGCCGTGCCGCTGGCGGCCACCGCCTGCAGCCTGGCCGCGCTGGGCTACCTGGGCCAGCCGCTCACCCTGTTCAGCCTGTTCGGCCTGCTGCTGGTGTCGGCGATAGGCGTGGACTACGCCATCTTCATGTACGAACGGGTCGCGGGCGCCGCCGCCAGCCTGGTCGGCATCCTGCTGGGCGCCGCCACCACACTGCTGTCCTTCGGCCTGCTCGCCGTCAGCCAGACGCCCGCCATCGCCAACTTCGGGCTGGCGGTCGCGCTGGGCGTGGCCTTCTCGCTGCTGTGGGCGCCATGGATCAATCCGCCGCGCGACGCCGCGCCGCACCCTGCTTTCAATAACTAAAAGGACATTCCGGCATGGAACATCGCGAAGTTGTAGTCATAGGAGCGGGTCCGGCAGGCGCGGTCGCCGCCGCCCTCTTGAAGCGGCAAGGGCATGACGTCCTGATGCTGGAACGCCAGCAGTTCCCGCGCTTTTCCATCGGCGAAAGCCTGCTCGCCCATTGCCTGGAGTTCGTGGAGGAAGCAGGCATGCTGCCGGCGGTGCAAGCCGCCGGCTTCCAGGTGAAGAACGGCGCCGCCTTCGCCTGCGGCGAGCGCTACACCCACTTCGACTTCCGCGACAAGTTCACCGCCGGTCCCGGCACCACCTTCCAGGTGCAGCGCGCGCACTTCGACAAAGTCCTGGCGGACGACGCCGCCCGCCAGGGCGTGGAAGTGCGCTACCTGCAGGAAGTGACCGCGGCCGACTTCGACCACAACGACGGCCCCTTGCTGGACGTGCGCGGCGCCGATGGCGCGTCCTACCAGGTGCAGAGCCGCTTCGTGCTCGACGCCAGCGGCTACGGCCGCGTGCTGGCGCGCCTGCTGGACCTGGAGCGCCCATCGTCGATGCCGCCGCGCAAGGCCATCTTCACCCATATCGAGGACCGCATCGACGACCCCGGTTTCGACCGCGAGAAGATCCTGATCAGCGTGCACCCGCAAGAACGCGGCATCTGGTACTGGCTGATCCCCTTCTCCAACGGCCGCTGCTCGTTCGGCGTGGTCGGCGGCGAGGACCTCTTCGGCGGACCCGGCCAGGACCTGATGGCCACGCTGCGCGAAATGGCCGACGCCGCGCCCAACCTCAGGCGCGTGCTGAAGAACGCGGTCTGGGACACGCCCGCCAATACCATTGGCGGCTATTCGGCCAGCGTGCGGCGGCTGCACGGTCCCGGCTACGCGCTGCTGGGCAACGCGGCGGAATTCCTCGACCCGGTGTTTTCCTCCGGCGTCACCATCGCCCTGCGCTCGTCCAAGCTGGCGGCCGACGCGCTGCACCGCCAACTGACGGGTGCGCAGGTCGACTGGCAGGCCGAGTTCGCCGATCCGCTGATGGTGGGCGTGGAAACCTTCCGCGCCTATGTCCAGGGCTGGTACAGCGGCGAATTCCAGGACGTGGTCTTCCACGAAAACGCGCAGCCCGAGATCCGCCGCATGATCAGTTCCATCCTGGCCGGCTACGCCTGGGACCAGAGCAACCCGTTCGTCGCCAATCCGCAGCGCCGCCTGCGCATGCTGAGCGAGCTTTGCCGCGGCGCCCAGGCACAGCCGCTGCCCGCCTGATCCCGACCATGGCCGCCGCCCGCACCTCCTTCCTGTCCGCCGCGCGCGCCCTGGGCGCGGCCGTGGCGCTCGCCCTGTTGGCGGGCTGCGCCGGCGCGCCTCCCGTGCCGGCGCGCGACGCGGATTTTTCACTGCCGCAGCGGTTGCACGTGGTGCAATCCGCCGCCGGCCAGCCCGCCCTGGATACGCTGCTGGTGGTGCAGCGCGAAGGCGCCGCCCTGCGCTGGTCGCTGTTCGATCCCATGGGCGTGCCGCAGGCGCGGCAGATGCTGGAACATGGGCAATGGCGCAACGACGGCTTCCTGCGGCCCAACGCCCAGGCGCGCGATCTGTTCGCCGCCCTGATCTTCGCGTGGACGCCCGATGCTGAACTTGACGCGGCCTATGGCGCCGGCAACTGGCGGGCCAGCCGCAGGGACGACGGCGCGGCGGAACGCGAGCTGCTGGACCGAGGCCGTCCGCGCTGGAGCGTGCGCTGGCCCCAGGCCGGGCAAGCCGGCACATTCATCATCACCACCGCCGATAAGATCATCTGGCGGATCTCGCCCTTGAAGGAGCAGCCATGAACACCTGGTTGGGTACGCCCGGCGTGGTGTGCGCGCTGGGCGCCGGCATCGACGCCGTGGCCCGCGCCGCATTCGCGGGCGACACCTCCGGCATGCGCCCGCAATCGGACTGGGTCCACGGCCGCACGCTGACGCTGGGCGGCCATGCCGGCGCACTGCCGCCCTTCCCCGCAACGCTGCCCGCCCATCACCGCAGCCGCAACAACCAATTGCTGCTGGCCGCCGCGTTGCAGATCGAGCCGCAATTACGCGCCGCCGTGGCCCGCCATGGCGCCGGCCGCGTCGCCGTGGTGCTGGGCACCAGCACCTCCGGCGTCAACGACAACGCGCCCGCCTTCCGCCAACTGGCGGCGCAGGGCGCATGGCCGGACGGCTACGACTACCGCCGCCAGGCCTTGTCGTCTCCCGCCGCTTTTTTCGCGGATTGGCTGGGCACCACCGGCCCCGTCTATACGCTGTCCACGGCCTGCACCTCCAGCGCCCGCGCCCTGCTGTCCGCGCGCCGCCTGCTGGCCGCGGGCCTGTGCGACGCGGTGGTCTGCGGCGGCGCGGACACCTTGTGCCGCCTGACCATCAACGGCTTCGCCACGCTGGAAGCCATCGACGACACGCTATGCCTGCCGTTCTCGGCCAACCGCCGCGGCATCAATATCGGCGAAGCCGGCGTCCTGTTCCTGATGGAGCGCGAACCCGCCGATGAGCGGTCCGTGGCGCTGCTGGGCGGCGGCGCCAGCTCCGACGCCTGGCACATGTCCGCGCCCGAGCCCAGCGGCGCCGGCGCGCGGGCAGCCATGCAGGCCGCCCTGCAATCCGCCGGCGTCGATGCGGACAGCATAGGCTGGGTCAATCTGCACGGCACCGGCACCACGCACAACGACGCCATGGAAAGCCAGGCCATGTACGCCGTCTTTCCGCAGGGCGTGCCCTGCGCCTCGACCAAGGCGCTCACCGGACACGCGCTGGGCGCGGCCGGCGCGCTGGAAGCGGCGCTGGCCTGGGCCACGCTATCGGCCGACAACGCCGAAGGGCGGCTGATGCCCCACATCTGGGACGGGCAGGCCGATCCGGCGCTGCCGGCGCTGGATTTCAGCACCGCGCAGCACCGCTACGCGCAGGGCCGGCCGCGCCTGGCCATGAGCAATTCCTTCGCCTTCGGCGGCAACAACGCCAGCCTGATCCTGGGAGCGCAAGCATGACGCCCTGGCCCGTGTCCAGCCTGCTGCCGCACGCCGGCGACATGATCCTGATCGACGAGGTCTGCAGCCACGACGCCGACGGCCTGACCGCCCGCGCCGTGGTCAAGCCCGGCCCCTATTCGCTGCCCGACGGCTCGCTACCGCCGTGGCTCGGCATGGAGCTGATGGCGCAGGCCGTGGGCGCCTGGGCCGGCTGCCAGGCGCGCCAGGCGGGCGAACCCGTCAAGCTGGGCTTCCTGCTCGGCACGCGGCGTTACGAAAGCCATGTCGACGCGCTGCCCGCCGGAGCCCGACTGACCCTACACGCGCGCCGCGGGCTGGTCGACGCCAGCGGCATGAGCGTCTTCGAATGCGAACTGCGCGACGACTCGCGCCTGCTGGCCGAGGCCAGGCTGAACGTCTATCAGCCCAAGGACCCTGCCGCCTTTATCCAGGAAGAATCACCCGAATGAGCGCTGCCCCCATACTCGTAACCGGCTCGAGCCGCGGCATCGGCCGCGCCATCGCGCTGGCCCTGGCCGACGCCGGCCACGACCTGGTGCTGCACTGCCGCCAGCAACGCGACCAGGCGCTGGCCGTGCAAGCCGAAGTCCAGGCGCGCGGACGCCAGGCGCGCGTGCTGCAATTCGACGTGGCGGACCGCCAGCAATGCGCCGCCGCCCTGCAGGCCGACATCGACGCGCACGGCGCCTATTACGGCGTGGTCCTGAACGCCGGCCTGACCCGCGACGGCGCCTTTCCCGCCCTGACCGGCGACGACTGGGACCAGGTGCTGCGCACCAACCTGGACGGCTTCTACAACGTGCTCAGCCCGCTCGCCATGCCCATGATCCGCCGCCGCGCCGCTGGCCGCGTGGTCTGCATGGCGTCCGTGTCCGGTCTGGTGGGCAACCGCGGCCAGGTGAACTACAGCGCCTCCAAGGCCGGACTCATCGGCGCGGCCAAGGCTCTGGCCGTGGAACTGGCCAAGCGCCAGATCACCGTCAACTGCGTGGCGCCAGGGCTGATCGACACCGACATGATCGACGAACACGTGCCGGTCGAGGAAATCCTGAAGGCCGTGCCCGCGCAGCGCATGGGACGCCCCGAGGAAGTGGCCGCCGCCGTCGTATTCCTGATGTCCCCCGGCGCCGCCTACATCACGCGCCAGGTCATCGCCGTCAACGGAGGACTGTGCTGATGAAACGCGTCGTCATCACCGGCATGGCCGGCATCAGCGCGCTTGGCAACGACTGGGCCAGCGTGCAGCAAGCCTTCCAGGCGGGCCGCAGCGCGATCCGCGTCATGCCCGACTGGTCGCGCTACGCCGAATTGAACACCCGCCTGGCCGGCCCCATCGAGGACTTCCGCACGCCCGCGCACTGGACCCGCAAGCAGCTGCGCAGCATGGGGCGGGTCTCCCAGTTGGCGGTGCGGGCGGCGGAGCTGGCGCTGGATGACGCGGCGCTGCTGGGCGATCCGCGCATCGCCGATGGCCGCATGGGCGTGGCCTGCGGCTCGTCGGTGGGCAGCACGGCGGAAATCCGCGCCTTCGGCAACATGCTGCTCAATGGCGTGACGGACGACCTGAACGCCAACTCCTACGTCCGCATGATGCCCCACACCACCGCGGCCAACGTCGGCATCTTCTTCGAACTGAAGGGCCGCATCATTCCGACGTCCAGCGCCTGCACCTCGGGCAGCCAGGGCATAGGCTATGCCTACGAGGCCATCCGCTACGGCCGCCAGGACCTGATGCTGGCCGGCGGCGCGGAAGAACTCTGCGCCAGCGAAGCCCTGGTGTTCGACGCGCTCTACGCGACCAGCCAGAAGAACGACACGCCCGAGCTCACGCCCCGCCCCTACGACCGCGACCGCGACGGCCTGGTGATCGGCGAAGGCGGCGGCATGCTGGTGCTGGAATCGCTGGACCACGCACTGGCGCGCGGCGCGCGCATCCACGCGGAAATCGTCGGCTTCGGCAGCAACTCGGACGGCACCCACATCACCCGCCCCGAAGCCAGCACCATGCGCATCGCCATGGAAATGGCGCTGGCCGACGCGGGCCTGCCGCCGCAAGCCATCGGCTACGTCAACGGCCACGGCACCGCCACGGAACAGGGCGACATCGCCGAAACGCAGGCCACGCACGGCCTGTTCGGCAGCCGCATGCCCATCAGCTCGCAGAAGAGCTATCTGGGCCACACCTTGGGCGCCTGCGGCGTGCTGGAGTCGTGGTTCAGCATCGAGATGCTCAACCGCGACTGGTACGCGCCCACGCTCAACCTGCGCAATGTCGACCCGCGCTGCGGCGAACTCGACTACCTGACCGAGGGCCGCAGCATGAGCAACGAGTACGTCATGAACAACAACTTCGCCTTCGGCGGCATCAACACTTCATTGATCTTCCGCCGCTGGCGCTGAGGTCCGCAGCACCCGCGTTTCCCCCTCTCACGAATGGAATGCCAGTCATGAACATCTCTTGCAAGCTGCCGGCCGCCCTGGCCCTGTCGCTCGCCTGCTCGGCGCAAGCCCTGGCGGCGGATCGCACCGTCCATCTGCCCATGCAGGCCGCGGTCGAAGCCGCCCAGGCCGCCGGCAAGATCGACGGCAGCGTCAAGTTCTACCTGGCCGGCACCGGCCCCAAGGGCACGGTGCTGGAATCCGGCGTCGTCACCAACCGCAAGACCAACGCCTTCGCCAAAAAAGATGAAGACGCCTGCCTGTGGGTGGCCCAATCGGCCATCATCGCGTTGCACGAAGCGGCCAAGAAGGCCGGCGCGAACGCGGTGACCAATATCATCAGCTACTACCGCAAGAACGAATACAGCAGCAAGACCGACTACGAATGCCATGCCGGCGCCATGGTGGCCGGCGTCGCCCTGCGTGGCGACCTGGCCAAGGTGAAGTAAGGCGGATCGCCCGCCGCGGGAAATCGCCCGCCGCCGGAAATCGCCGGCCGCCGGTTTAAACTGCTTGTTTGTCGCACACCACAAAGGTTTACCCATGAGCACTGCTACGCTCAAGACCCGCCTCTCCGATTCCGTCAAGGACGCGATGCGCGCCAAGGCCGCCGAGCGCCTGACCACGCTGCGCTTCCTGCTGGCGGCCGTCAAGCAGAAGGAAGTGGACGAACGCCGCGACCTGAACGACGCCGAGATCACGGCCATCATCGAAAAGCAGGTCAAGCAGCGCCGCGAATCCATCGCCGCGTTCGAGCAGGCCGGCCGCACCGAAACCGCCGAACAGGAAAAGGCCGAACTGCTGGTGCTGCAGGAGTTCCTGCCGCAAGCCGCGACGGCCGAGGAAGTCGCCGCCGCCATCGACGCCGCGCTGGCGGAAGTGGCCGCGCAGGGCGTGACTGGCGCGCCCGCCATGGGCAAGGTCATGGCGCTGCTGAAGCAGGCCCTGGCCGGCCGCGCCGACATGACGGCGCTGTCCCAGCAAGTGAAGGCCCGCCTGGCCTGAGCCCGCCCGTGCCTGGCTGCCGTTCAGGCCTGCAGCCAGACACGGTAGCCAGCCGCCCCGCTCAGCTCAGAACGCGCCCCCGAACAGATCGGGCTGGCGCGACTGCTCCTGCGGGTCGGCGAAATTGCTCATCCCCACCCCCGCCAGCCGATACAGCGTTTCCGGCGGCAGGTCCACGCGTTCGCACAGCAGCCTGGCGATGGCGGCCAGCTCCGACGCCGATCCGGGCGGATTCAGGCTGGTCTGGCTGCGCGTGAGGATACGGAAACGGTCCGTCTTCAGCTTGAGCACCACGGTGCGGCCCAAGGCGCCTTTTTTGAGCGCCTGGTCCCACACGCGTTCGGCCATGCGGTCGATGGCCTCGCCCACCGCGTCCAGGCGGATGTCCTGCGAAAAGGTGGTTTCCGACGAGACCTGCTGCAAGGGCTGGTCGGTCTGCACCTCGCGCTCGTCGATGCCGCGCGCCAGTTCATACAGGCGCCGGCCATAGCGGCCAAAGTAATGCTCCAGTTCCTGGGCGCCATGCGTGGCCAGGTCGCCCACGGTATGGATGCCCAGCTGCTCCAGGCGCGCCTGCGTCACCTTGCCCACCCCCGGCACCTTGCGCACCGGCAAGGGTTCCAGGAAGGCCAGCACCTTGGCGGGCCGGACCACGAACAAGCCGTCGGGCTTGTTCCAGTCGGATGCGATCTTGGCCAGGAATTTGTTGGGCGCGACGCCGGCCGAGGCCGTCAGTCCCGTTTCCTCGCGGATCTGGCGCCGGATGACCTCGGCGACCTCGGTGGCCGAGGGCAAGCCCAGCTTGTTGACCGTGACGTCGAGGTAGGCCTCGTCCAGCGACAGGGGCTCGATCATGTCGGTATGGCGGGCGAAGATCTGCCTGACCTGGCGCGAGACCTCGCGATAGCGGTTGAAATCGGGCGGCACGTAGATCGCGTGCGGGCACAGGCGCTCGGCCCGGGCGGCGGACATCGCCGAATGGATGCCGAACCGCCGCGCTTCATAGGACGCGGCGCACACCACCGAGCGCGGTCCGGTCCAGGCCACGACCACGG
>JALDYL010000172.1:0-9906 GCA_032153965.1 Achromobacter sp.
GCATGCAGTTCGAAGGCGTGCGCGGCAAGTTCGGCTTCTCGCAGCAGCCGGGCTATACCTACCAGCAGTGGGTCGACATACCCTACGTGACCTATCAGCTGACCGAAGTCGACCAGCCGCTGAGCAAGACCACGCTGATCCAGGCCACCGGCCAGCCGCTGCAAGTGGAAAAGCTGGTCAAACCGGCCAAGTAAAAAGAATGCGCCCCCGCAAGGGGGCGCCGGCCCTCGGCCAAAGAACCCGGATCGTCTCCACAGCATGACCGCAACACGCCGGGGCCCTGCCCCGGCGCCAGGGAGAATCGAGTGCTGGCATTGGACCTGTTCGTCAACGGCCTGATCATCGGCCTGTACTACGCGCTGATGGCGGTCGGCCTGACCATGATCTTCGGCATCCTGAAGGTCGTGAACTTCGCCCATGGCGAGTTCTACATGATAGGCGCCTACACCTACACCCTGGTGTCGCTGGCCCTGGGCGTGCCGCCCTGGCTGGCGCTGCCCGTGGCCGCCGCCGCCGGCGCGCTGCTGGGCTGGGCCACGGAACGCTGGCTGATGCGCCCGCTGTACGCGGGCTACGGTTCCTGGGGACTGATGAAGGACGAGTACGCGGTGGTGGTCACCTTCGGCCTGTCGCTGCTGCTGATCAACCTGGTGGACAAGGTGGTGGGCCCCTACCCCATGCGCGGCCCGGCGCTGTCGGACGTGACGCGCATGGCCGTCGGCCCCTTCATGATGAGCGGCCAGAAGCTGATCACCGCAGGTCTGTCCATCGTGCTGCTGATCGGGCTGGCGCTGTTCATCAAGCGGTCGCTGTGGGGCCGGCAGGTGCAGGCGGTGGCGCAGAACCGGCTGGGCGCATCCATCGCCGGCATCGACACCGCGCGCGCCAGCAGCATCATCTTCATGGCCTCCGGCGTGCTGGCGGCGCTGGCCGGCGCGCTGCTGGCGCCGGTCATCAACCCGGCGCCGGACGTGGGCGCGTTTCCGGCCATCAAGTCCTATGTGATCGTGGTGATAGGCGGCATGGGTTCGATCCCCGGCAGCATCGTGGCGGCGCTGGCGCTGGGCGTGCTGGAGAGCTTCGGCGCGGTCTACCTGTCGTATGACTACCGTGACACCTTCGGCCTGGCCTTGCTGATCCTGATCCTGCTGTTCCGGCCCAAGGGCCTGTTCGGCGAACGCGCGCGGGAGGTCTGAACATGCATCCGCTGGCCCATCCCAATCTGCTGCGCAACAAGCTCACCCAGGAAATGCGGCTGTCGCTGGCGTTCCTGGCGCTGCTGGCGCTGCTGCCGCTGGGCGTGACCTCGCCCTACTGGCTGGGCGTGCTGATCGTCAGCATGTACTTCGCCATGCTGGCCTGCGGCTGGAACCTGCTGGCGGGCTACGCCGGCCAGTTTTCGCTGGCGCCGGCCGCCTTCGCCATGCTGGGCGGCTACACCACCGGCCTCCTGGCCTACCACTGGAAGGTGCCGCTGTGGCTGGGCCTGCCGCTGTCCGCGGTGGTGCCGGGACTGGTCGGGCTGGCGCTGGGCCGCATCGTGCTGCGACTGTCGGGCCCCTATCTGGCGCTGACCACGCTGTCCTTCGCCGAGATCGTGCGCCTGGTGATCTACAACTCCATCGACTTCACGCGGGGCGACCAGGGCCTGCACGTGCCGGCGCTGCTGGAAAGCCGCGTGGGCAACTATTACCTGTTCCTGGCCGCGCTGGCGGCGGTGACGCTGCTGATCTTCCTGCTGCTGCGAGCGCGCCCGGGGCGCTTCCTGCAGGCCATCCGCGACGACGAGATCGGCGCGGCCAGCCGCGGCATAGACGTGGTGCGCTACAAGACGCTGGCCTTCCTGGTCAGTTGCGCCATCTGCGGCTTCGCCGGCGGCCTGTACGGCACCTTCGCGCAGTTGGTCAGCCCGGAACTCGGCATCGTGACGCAGACCGGCATGGTGATCGCCATGGTGGTGATCGGCGGCATGGGCACGCTGGTCGGGCCGCTGTTGGGCGCGGTGCTGGTGTACGTCGCGTCGGAACTGCTGCGCGACGTGGGCAACATCCAGATGATCGTGTTCGCGCTGCTGGTCATCATCTTCGCGCGCTTCTTCCGCGAAGGGCTGTGGGGCCTGGCGCGCCGCGCCTTCCTGCGCCGCTCCGGCGACGCCCGCGCCAGCGCCAAGGGGGCCTGATGCCACTGCTGCAGATATCCGGAATACAAAAACGCTTCGGCGGCCTGCTGGCCGTGAACGGCGCGGGCATGGACGTCGCCGACGGCGAACTGCTGGGGCTGATCGGCCCCAATGGTTCCGGCAAGACCACCCTGTTGAACGTGCTGTCCGGCCACCTTGCGGCGGACGCGGGCCAGGTGCTGCTGGACGGGCGCAGCGTGATGGGCCTGAACCCCACCCGACTGACCCGCCTGGGCGTGCTGCGCATGTTCCAGATGACCCGCGTCTTCAATCGCGTCAGCGCCTACGACAACCTGATCGTGTGCGGGCTGGCCATGGGCCTGGACGAGGCCGCCGCCAGCCGCCGCGCGCAGGAACTGCTGGAAGAACTCAAGCTGGCCCACGTCATGCACCTGGACGCAGGACAGCTGTCGGGCGGACAGAAGAAGCTGCTGGAGTTCGGCGCCTGCTTCATGGCGACACCGCGCATCGCGCTGCTGGACGAGCCCTTCGCCGCGGTGCATCCGGTCATGAAGGAAACCATGTCGGAATTCATCCGCCGCCGCAACCAGAGCGGCCAGACCTTCATCCTGGTCAGCCACGACATGCCGGTGGTGGTGGACCTGTGCCCGCGCTCGGTGTGCATGAACGCCGGCCGCGTGCTGGCCGACGGCCCCACGCAACAGGTGCTGCGCGAACCCGCGGTGATCGAAGCCTATCTGGGCGAATCGGGACAAGAGGAGCAGGACCATGCCTGACACGCTGCTCGCCATGGAAGGCGTGACCGCGGGCTACATGGGCGACATCGACGTGCTGCGCGACGTCTCGCTCACGGTGCAGGCCGGCCGCATCAGCGGCCTCATCGGCCTGAACGGCGCGGGCAAGTCCACGCTGATGAAGGCCATCTGCGGCTTTCTGCGGCCCAAGTCCGGCCGCGTCACCCGCGCCGGCCGCGACATCTCGGGCCAGCCGCCGCACCGCATGATCGACGACGGCCTCTGGTACATCCCGCAGGAATCCAGCCTCTTCCCCTACCTGACGGTGGAAGAGAACCTGCGCCTGCCGCTGGAAGGCCGGCGCAAGCGCTACGGCGACGTGCTGGAGCCGCGCTTCGCGGAAACGCTGGAGCGCTTTCCGGTGCTGAAGGAAAAGCTCAAGGACCAGGCCGGCAACCTGTCCGGCGGCCAGCAGAAGTCGCTGGAATTCGCCAAGGCCTATATGGTGCAGCCGCAGGTCTGCCTGATCGACGAGCCCAGCATCGGGCTGGCGCCGCGCGTGGCGGCCGAGGTCTTCCAATGGATCCGCGCCTTCGCCGACGCCGGCATGGGCATCCTGCTGGTGGACCACAACGTGCGCCGGGTCGTGGCCATGTCCAACCATATCTACGTGCTGAGCCTGGGCGAGATCACCGCCTCCGGCTCGCCCGAGGATTTCGCCGGCGATCTGCATGAACAGGTGCGCGAATGGCTGGGGATCAATTTCTGATGGCTGCCCGCACCCTGATCGCGCAGCCCCTGACGGCCGCGGCCTTCGCGCCCTATGGCGAGGTCGTCAGCAGCGCCGGCCGCGCCGGACGTTCCATCAACGCCGGCACCTCGCTGCGGGTGGAAATGGGCGAGCCCGATCTGCTGGACGCGGGCGGGCGGCCGTCGCTGTCGGTATTCCGCGCGCAAGCGATCGCCCTGCCCTTTGCCGCGCGCATGCTGGAACGCCACAGGCTGGGCAGCCAGACCTTCCTGCCGCTGGCGGGCACGCCTTATGTAGCGCTGGTCGCGCTGGGCGCGGACGCGCCGGACCTGGCCACGCTGCGCGCCTTCATGGCGGGCGCGGGCGTGGGCATCACGCTGCACAGAGATGTCTGGCACCACCCGCTGATGGCGCTGGCGGACGGCGAATTCGCCGTGCTGGAACGCGCGGGTCCCACGGTGGATTGCGAAGTGATCGATCTGCCGGACGCGCCCTGGACCATCCAGGCCGCCTGAACTACACCGTCCGCCGCCAGACGCTGGCCAGCCAGGGCTGCTGCTCGCGCGGCAGGCCCTGCGGCCGGTAGTAGTGTTCCAGTTCCTCGAAACCGGCCGCCGTCATCAGGGCGCTCCAGCCGTCCAGGTCATGGTAGGCGCCGTAGCGGCCACGGTTCCAGCCTTCCTGGTTGCCGCCGCGCGGGTTGGAACTGAACAGCACGCCGCGCGGCCTGAGCGCGCCGTGCAAGGCGCGCAGCACCTGCGGCAGCTCCTGGCCGGGCACGTGGAACAAGGCGGCGTTGGCAAAGATGCCGTCGAAGCGCTCCGGCGGCAGCGCCAGGCGCAGGAAGTCCTGCTGCCAGACTTCGCAGCCAGTGGCCTGCCGCGCCATCTCGACGAAGCGCGGCGTGCCGTCCAGGCCGACCGGCCGATGGCCCAGGGCCGCGAACGTTTTCAGGTCGCGCCCCGGCCCGCAGCCAAAATCCAGGATGTCGTAGGGAGGATCGCCTTCGATATGGCGCAGCAGCGCCGCAATGTTCTGGCTGACGTCGTGGTCGCGCGTGCCGGCCTCGAACGAGTCCGCGTTCTCTTGATAATGCGCGACGGTCAGGGAACTGATCTTGGCGAGGTCTTCGGCGTCGAGTTTCATGGGGTGATTGTGCCGCAAAAGTGGCTTCCCACGGGGTGTCAGGCGTCTGGCATGCGCCAGCGCCGGACACCCTCGCGACGCCCGCCCGGCCTCAGGCCGCCAGGCGGCCTTCGATGCTGGCCTTGGTGGCCGGCAGGTCCGCGGGCAGGCCCTGCTTGAGCTGGGCGAAGAGTTCCTGGTGCAGCGCCAGTTCGTCGCGCCAGGCGGCGGCGTCCACCGACATGACCTGCTCGAACTTGTCCGGGCTGAACTCCAGGCCGGTCCAGTCGATGTCCTGGTAGCTGGGCGAAATGCCGAACACCTGGTCCACGCCCTTGGACTGGCCGTCGATGCGGCCCAGCATCCAGCGCAGCACGCGCATGTTGTCGCCAAAGCCAGGCCAGACGAACTTGCCGTCCGGACCCTTGCGGAACCAGTTGACGCAGTAGATGCGCGGCAAGGTGGCTCCCGCCGCTTCCAGCTGCTTGCCCAGCTTCAGCCAGTGGCTGAAGTAGTCGCTCATGTTGTAGCCGCAGAACGGCAGCATGGCGAAGGGATCGCGACGCACCACGCCCTGCTGGCCGGCAGCGGCGGCGGTGGTTTCCGAGCCCATGGTGGCGGCCATGTAGACGCCTTCGACCCAGTTGCGGGCTTCGGTGACCAGCGGCACGGTGGTGGAGCGGCGGCCGCCGAAGATGAAGGCGTCGATGACCACGCCTTCGGGGTTTTCCCATTCGGGGTCGATGGACGGGCATTGCGCGGCCGGCGCGGTGAAGCGCGCGTTCGGATGCGCGGCCTTGCGGCCGGTTTCGCGCGCGATGGCGGGCGTCCAGTCCTGACCCTGCCAGTCGATCAGGTGCGCCGGCGGCGTGTCGGTCATGCCTTCCCACCAGACGTCGCCGTCATCGGTGAGCGCCACGTTGGTGAAGATGACGTTGGCCTTGAGCGTGGCCATGGCGTTGAAGTTGGTCTGCTCGCTGGTGCCCGGGGCCACGCCGAAATAGCCGGCTTCCGGGTTGATGGCGTGCAGGCGGCCGTCCTTGCCCGGCTTGATCCAGGCGATGTCGTCGCCGATGGTGGTGACCTTCCAGCCGTCCATGCCTTGCGGCGGGATCAGCATGGCGAAGTTGGTCTTGCCGCAGGCCGAC
The DNA here is from genome assembly GCA_032153965.1 of Achromobacter sp. Taxonomy (GTDB): domain Bacteria; phylum Pseudomonadota; class Gammaproteobacteria; order Burkholderiales; family Burkholderiaceae_B; genus Achromobacter. Next base: position 5,899 of record JALDYL010000172.1, read on the forward strand.
GGGAACGCCGCGGCCACGTGGTACTTGCGGCCCTTGGGCGAGGTCACGCCCAGGATCAGCATGTGCTCGGCCAGCCAGCCCTGGTCGCGGCCCATGGTGGACGCGATGCGCAGCGCGAAGCACTTCTTGCCCAGCAGCGCGTTGCCGCCGTAGCCCGAGCCGTAGCTCCAGATTTCGCGGGTCTTGGGGAAATGGACGATGTACTTGGTCGGGTTGCACGGCCAGGCCACGTCGGCCTCGCCTGCGGCCAGCGGCTTGCCCACCGAATGCACACAGGGGACGAAGTCGCCGTCGGCGCCCAGCACGTCATACACCTGCTTGCCCATGCGCGTCATGATGCGCATGTTCACGGCCACGTAGGGGCTGTCGGACAGTTCCACGCCGATGTGGGCGATGTCCGAACCCAGCGGGCCCATCGAGAACGGCACCACGTACAGCGTGCGGCCGCGCATGGCGCCGTCGAACAGGCCGTTGAGCGTGTCGCGCATGGCGGCGGGCTCGGCCCAGTTGTTGGTCGGGCCGGCATCTTCGGCACGGTCGGAACAAATAAAGGTGCGGTCCTCCACGCGGGCGACGTCGGAAGGATCCGAGCACGCCAGGAAGGAATTAGGCCGCTTGGCGGGGTTCAGCCTGCGCATGGTGCCCGCTTGGACCATCTGTTCGCACAGGCGGTCATATTCTTCCTGGGAGCCGTCGCACCAGACGATCTGGTCGGGCTTGGCCAGCGCGGCGAAGCTCGCGACCCAGTCGATCAGGCCGCGGTGCTTCACGTAGGCAGGCACGTTCAAGGCGGCCAATCCCCCATCCAAAGGCTTATTCATCGGGGTTCATCTCCATACTAGTAAGGCTAATGGTGATACGGCCCCAATTGACATGGGGCCGTAGCAATTTGCGCCATCATACTTGCAGCGGCAGGCTGCCCGTCAACCCATCCTCTTGGACGACATTGTCACCGGTTGAGACGGGTCAGGCGTAGCGGCCGTCGCGCAACTCGCGGCGGATGATCTTGCCGGTGGCGGTGGTCGGCAAACTGGTTACAAAACGGATCGCGCGCGGATACTCGTGGGCCGCCAGGCGCTTGCGCACGTGGGCCTGCAGCTCCTGCACCAGCGCGTCGCTGCCCTCGAAACCTTCATTCAGCACCACATAGGCCATCACGATCTCGGTGCGCTGGGCGTCGGGCACGCCCACCACCGCCGCCATGCGCACGGCGGGATGGCCGATCAGGCAATCCTCGATGGGTCCGGGGCCGATGCGGTAGCCGGCGCTGGTGATGACGTCGTCGTTGCGGCCGACGAAGCGGATGAAACCCTGCGCGTCGCGCACGCCCTGGTCGCCGGTCAGCAGGTAGTCGCCCGCGAACTTTTCGGCGGTGGCCTCGGGGTTGTTCCAGTAGCCCAGGAACATGACCGGGTCCGGCCGCAATACGCCGATGTTGCCCTCCTGTCCATCCGCCACTTCGACGCCACCGTCATCCACAATAGCAACGCGGTGGCCCGGCGCCGCACGGCCGATGGCGCCGATGCAGGGATCGAACAGCGACGAGCAGGACGACACCAGCATGTTGCATTCGGTCTGGCCGTAGAACTCGTTGATGGTCACGCCCAGCACGCGCCGGCCCCAGTCTATGAGTTCCGCCCCCAGCGACTCGCCGCCACTGGCGACCGAGCGCAGCGCCAGCGCGCCGGCCCCGGCCGGCAGCTCGGTGCCGCGCATCATCTTCAACGCGGTGGGCGGCAGGAAGGTGTGGGTCACGCCGTGGCGGGCCATCAGTTCGAAGGCGCTGGCACCGTCGAATTTCTCGAAGCGGCGCGCCAGCACCGGCACGCCGTGATGCCAGGACGGCAGCAGCACGTCCAGCAGGCCGCCGATCCAGGCCCAGTCGGCCGGCGTCCACATCAGCGCGGCGTTTTCGGGGAAGAATTCGTGCGACATCTCCACGCCCGGCAGGTGGCCCAGCAGCACCCGGTGCGCGTGCAGCGCGCCCTTGGGCTTGCCGGTGGTGCCCGAGGTATAGATGATGACGGCCGGATCGTCGGCCGCCGTCGCCACCGGCGTGTAGTCCTCGGACTCGGCCGCCAGCGCGGCATGGAACGGCACGGCGTCGTCCGGGCAGTCCGGGTCGATGCAATAGACCACCTTCAGGTCGGGCAGGCCGGCGCGGATCTCGCGCAGCTTGCGGCAGCCTTCGGCGTCGGTCACCAATGCGGCCGCGCCGCTGTTGACCAAGCGGTACTGGATCGCGTCCACGCCGAACAGCGTGAACAGCGGCACCGCCACCGCGCCCATCTTGTAGACCGCGATATGGGTCACCGCCGTTTCGGGCGCCTGCGGCAGGTAGACGGCGACGCGGTCGCCGCGCTTGACGCCGTGGCGCTCCAGGCTGTGCGCCAGCCGGTTGGACAGCGCCTTGATCTGATCGAAGGTGTAGCGCGACTGCGCGCCGTCGCTCTTCTCGTAGATCAGCGCCAGCCGGCCGCTGCCGTCGGCCCACTTGTCGCAGGCGTCGACGCCGATGTTGTAGGCCGCCGGCACCTGCCATTGGAACTGGGACGCAAGCTGCGTGTAGGAATCGGCTCTGGACAGCATGGTTTGTCTCTGATGTTGTTGTCGAACGCGCCGGCGCCGGGCGCCGGTGATGTAACGTCTTGCCTCAAACTTGACCCTGGCTCAATAATAAGCCCCGCCCACCCGCAGCTCACAGCCCGCCGCATGGAAAAAGCCGCCACCGTCCCGATGCGCCGCCCGCCGGCCAGCGCCAAATCCGAACAGCGTATCCGCGACATCCTGCGCGTCGCCCGCCAGGTCTTTTCCGAAGCCGGCTTCCAGGCGGCCACCACCACCGAGATCGCGCAGCGCCTGGGCGTGTCCGAAGCCACGGTGTTCACCTATTTCGGCGGCAAGCGCGAACTGTGTGTGCGGGTGATCAGCGACTGGTACGACGAGATCATCGCCAAGGTCGAGGACAACCTGCCCCACGTGCATGGCGCGCGGGCCCGGCTGCATTACCTGGTGCATGCGCACCTGCGCCACCTGCTGGCCGAAGGCACCGGGCTGTGCGCCTTCATCCTGTCCGAGGGGCGCGCGCGCAACGACGACTTCGGCGAGGTCTACGCGCAATTGCAGCGCCGCTACACCGCGCCGCTGATGGGCATCCTGGCCCAGGGCCAGGCCGACGGCGACATCCGCCGCGACATGCCGCTGCGCCTCTTGCGCTCGGCGGTCTACGGGCCGATGGAGCACGTGCTGTGGGACGCCATCCTGCGCGGCGCGCGCGTGAACGTGGCCGCCACCGCCGACCAGCTGGTCGGCTTTCTGTGGCAGGCGCTGCAGCCGCCCGGGCAGGACGCCCTGGCGCTGGCGCAGTTCCGCGGCGAAGTGCGGGATGCCCTGCATCGGCTTCAATCGTCGGAAAACAAGGACGGCGGCTCGTACTGAGGAAAGCCGTTGTAGGCCTCGCCCCGCTCGGCGGGCGCCAGGCTCCAGGAATGGCGGGCGTTGGGCACGCCGCCATCCACCCGGATGACGCTGCCGTTGATGAAGGCCGCCGCCGGCGACAGCAGGAACACCACCGCCGCCGCCAGTTCGGCCTCGGTGCCGAAGCGCTGCAGCGGCACCTTGGTGCGTAATTCGCGCAGCACGGCGCGGTAATCCTCGTCGTAGCTGTCCATGCCGCTGGAAGCGATCCAGCCCGGCGCCACCGCGTTGACGCGCACGCCGGCGTGGGCCCATTCGCAGGCCGCCGTTTCGGTCAGGTTCCAGACGCCGGCGCGGGCCGCGCCCGAGTGTCCCATGCCCGGCATGCCGCCCCAGATATCGGCCAGCATGTTGACGATGGCGCCGCCGTGCTGGCGCATGTGCTGGGTATAGACCTCGCGCGACATCAGGAAGGTGCCGTGCAGATTGTTCTGCACCACCGCGTTCCAGCCGTTGTAGCTGATGCGGTCCAGCGCCGCGGGGAATTGCCCGCCCGCGCAATTGAACAGGCCGTCGATGGCGCCGTGCCGC
>JALDYL010000173.1:0-9868 GCA_032153965.1 Achromobacter sp.
TCATGGTGTCCAAGGCCATGGCGTGGATGAACAACGTCTATGTGGCGGTGGCCAACGCCGCGGGCTTCGACGGCGTCTATTCGTATTTCGGCCATTCGGCCATCATCGGCTTCGACGGCCGCACGCTGGGCGAATGCGGCGAGGAGGACATGGGCGTGCAGTACGCGGAACTGTCGACCAGCCTGATCCGCGACGCGCGCAAGAACATGCAGTCGCAGAACCACCTGTTCAAGCTGGTGCACCGCGGCTACACCGGCAAGATCAATTCCGGCGAGGAGGCCACCGGTGTCGCGGCCTGCCCGTACAACTTCTATGCCAACTGGATCAACGATCCGGAGGGCACGCGCAAGATGGTCGAATCCTTCACCCGGTCCACCGTGGGCACGCCGGAGTGCCCCATGGAAGGCATCCCCAACGAGGACGCCAAGCATCGCTAGGCCCGCCTGCCGACCATCCAGTTCGTCCGGCCTGCCGCGCCGGACGGACGCTTTCCGAGGACATGAACCGTGCCGTCTCCGCTCGATACCTACCGGATTGCGCAAGAACCCTTCTACCGTCCCACGGGGCGGGAAACCGCGTTGTACGAGCATGCGTACGCGCATCGGCTGCCCATGATCCTGAAGGGGCCCACGGGCTGCGGCAAGACGCGGTTCGTGGAGTTCATGGCCTGGAAGCTGGGCCGCCCGCTGGTGACGCTGGCGTGCAACGAGGACATGACTGCTTCCGACCTGGTGGGCCGCTACCTGCTGGACGCCGACGGCACCGCCTGGCACGATGGTCCGCTGACGATGGCGGTGCGCCATGGCGGCATCTGCTACCTGGACGAGATCGTCGAAGCGCGCCAGGACACCACGGTGGTCATCCATCCGTTGACCGATGCCAGGCGCATCCTGCCGCTGGACAAGAAGGGCGAGGTGGTGCGGGCCCATCCCGACTTCCAGCTGGTGGTGTCCTACAACCCCGGCTACCAAAGCAGCGCCAAGGATCTCAAGCCCTCCACGCGGCAACGCTTCGTGGCCCTGGATTTCGATTATCCAGAGCCCGCGCGCGAGGCCGAGATCGTGGCGCACGAGGCGGGCATAGACGCCGCGCTGGCGGACCGGCTGGTGCGCATTGCGCACAGCTCGCGCGAGCTCAAGCGGCATGGACTGGACGAGGGGGTATCCACCCGCATGCTGATCTATGCCGGCATCCTGATCCGCGACGGCGTCAGCCCCGCCGAGAGCTGCGACATGACCATGACCCGCGCGCTGACCGACGACCCCGACATGGCGGCAGCGCTGCGGGCGCTGGTTGATGCGAACCTGGAATGAACATGCGAGCCGTCCTGTCCGCGCAGGAAGGGGCCAGCGTCAGCGCGCGTCTGGCCGAGACGCTGGACGACAAGCTGCGCCGGTTGGCCGCGCGCAGCGGCGACGACCAGGCCGCCGAGGCGCGGCGCTGGATCGGATCGCTGCATGACGAGGACCCCGAATGCGCCGCTGCCGTGGGGCAGCGGTTCGACCAGCTGATGGCGAAGTTGACGGCCGGCGGGCTGGGACGCTGGATGCTGGCGGGCCTGCGGCGCTACGAGCGCCAGCCCGCCTTGCTGCGCGCCTACTTCCAGCTACGCGATGCCTATGCCCGCGAGGCCTTGAACGGCGAGGCTGGCGCGCCGGAACTGGATGCCGCGCAGGCCAGGCTGTCGTGGCTTTTGTGCGGCCTGTCGGGTAGAGGCATGGCGGTCGAAGCCCTGCGGCGCGCGGCGCTGGACGGCCCGCCGTCGCGTCCCGTCCTCGCGCCTGCGCACCTGCTGCTGCCGGACAGCTATACCGTGCTGGATGGCGCCGACCGCTGGGCGCTGTATCGCGCGGCCGTGGCCCATGCGGCAGCCCATCTGCGCTACTCGCCAGCGGCGCAGCCGGTACTTAGCCTGAAGCCCATGGGCCTGGCGGTAGTATCGGCCATCGAGGATGCGCGGGTGGAGCGGCTGCTGGCGGCCGACTATCCCGGCGTGCGCCGCTGGTTCCTGCCCTTCGCGCCGCCGCCGCCCGATCCGGCGGACCTGGGATTCGCGGCCCTGATCCAGCGCATGAGCCGGCTCTTGATGGATCCGTCGCTGCGCGACGACAACCATTGGGTGAACAAGGCGCGGACGCTGTTCGAAGCGCAGGCCGCCGACCTGCGCGACACGGCGGCGTTTCGCCGACTGGCGTCGGTGCTGGCCAACGACCTGGGGCAGATGCGGGTGCGCTTCAATCCGCAGCAATATGCCGTGCCGGTCCCCTACCGCGACGACAACGCCTACCTGTGGGACTACGGCGACGCAGCCGACCCGCCGCCGGAACTGATCCTGGGTTCGCAGGGGATGGCGCCCGAGCCCAGCGATGCGGGATCGCAAGGGCGGGAAGACGTACAGCAAGCCGCCGGCGAAACGGAACTGGGGCGCTATCTCTATCCCGAGTGGGATTACAAGCTGGACCGCAGCCGGCCGGACTGGTGCACCGTGATCGAGAAGCTGCCCGCCTGGGACGCCGTTTCGCCGCCCGCGCCTGCCGGTTCCGCGCAACGCCTGGCCTTGCCGCAGTCGCGACGCCTGAGCCGCGCGCGCCGCCTGAGGCGGCAATGGGAAGGCGATGACATCGACCTGAATGCGGCGATCGAAGTCCTGATAGACCGGCGCCTGGATCTGGCGCCCGACGCCCGCTTCTTCATGCGGCCCGGCAGCCAACCCTGCGACAGCAGCACACTGGTGCTGCTGGACCTGTCGGCCTCGGCCAACGATCCGGCGTCCGACACCGGGGCGACGGTGCTGGACCTGGAAAAGCGCGCGGCCATGTTGCTGGCGCAGGCCACATCGGGCGCAGGCGATCGCATCGCCGTGCACGGCTTCTGCTCGGATACGCGGGCGGCGGTGCACTACTACCGGTTGCTGGACGCCGGGGCGCAGGCGGCTGCGGGCTTGGGCCGCATAGGCGCGGCCCAGGCCCGCTATTCGACGCGCCTGGGCGCCGCGTTGCGGCATGCCGGCGCGCTGACGCTACGTGCCCCGGGCGAGCGGCGCGCCATCATCGTCGTGACCGACGGCGAGCCTTCCGATGTCGACGCGCACGACCCGCGCTACCTGGTGGACGACGCGCGCGAGGCGGTGTTGGACCTGCGCCGGCGGGGCGTGAAGGTGCATTGCGTCGCGCTGGACGCGAAGGCCGAACCGCAACTGCGCGCCATGTTCGGTTTCCGCGGTTACCGGATCGTGACGAACCCGGCGGCATTGCCGCAGGCGCTGGTCCACGCCTATGCCAGAGGGGCGCCATGACGACCCCAGGAATCCACGTGTTGACGGCGGCTGCGGCTGTGCTGAAACTGATGAACTCGAAAAAGGATGGATGTCCGCGCCAGCGGGCCTCCCGATCATGGCAAACAAAGATCCCATCCGCGTAGGCGTGCTGTTTTCCGAAACCGGTGCCACATCGACCATAGGCCGGTCCCAGCTGCATGGCACCTTGCTGGCCATCGACGAGATCAACGAGGCGGGCGGGGTCGACGGCCGCGAGATCGTGCCGGTGCGCTACGACCCCAGATCCGACCCCGCCACCTACAGCGTGCTGGCAGAAAGGCTGATCACGCAAGACCGCGTGAACGTCATATTCGGCTGCTACATGTCCAGCAGCCGCAAGGCGGTGCTGCCGGTGGTCGAGAAGTGGAACCGCCTGCTGTTCTACCCGACGCTGTACGAAGGGTTCGAGTTCTCGAACAACATCATCTACACCGGCGCCGCGCCCAACCAGAACAGCGTGCAGCTGGCGGAGTTCATGACCGCCAACTTCGGCGCCCGGGTCTACCTGATCGGCTCGGATTACATCTATCCCTACGAGTCCAACCGCATCATGGGCGAACTGGTGCTGCAGCGGCAGGATAGCGCCAAGCTCGGCGAGCGCTACGTCCCCTTGACCGCGACGGAACGCGACTACCGGGAGATCCTGGACGACATCCGCAACAAACGCCCGGACTTCATTTTCTCCACCGTGGTGGGCAACTCCACGGCCTGCCTGTACCGGGCCTACGCGGACGCGGGCTTCGATCCGAAGACCATGCCCATCGCCAGCCTGACGACATCCGAGGCGGAAATCTCCCAGATGGAGCCCGAGGTCGCCGCCGGCCACTTCACCTCCGCGCCGTACTTCCAGTCCATCGATTCCGACATCAACCGGCGCTGCCTGGAACGCCTGCGGCGGCGCTTCGGCCACGACTGCGTGCCCAATCTCTGCTGGGAAGCGGCGTACTTCCAGATGCACATCTTCGCCAACGCCTTTCGCGACACCGGTACCGACGAGATCGCGCAGATCCTGCCGCGCGTGCTGCAAAGCGAATTCCAGGCGCCGCAGGGACGCGTGCGCATCGACCCCACCAACCACCACACCTGCCTGTATCCGCGTGTCGGCCGGGTCAACGCCAAAGGCCAATTCACCATCGTGCGCGAGGCCACGCGGTCCGTGCATCCCGATCCGTACCTGGTCACCCATTCGCTGGGCGACTGGACGGCCACCCTGAGCTCGCTGGACATCTGATGGGCGATACCGCCAGCCGCCAGCGCGCGGAGCGCGCGACGCCATCCCTGCTCAAGGACTTGCGCACGCTGCGGATCGCCGTCTATCACCCCGACGACGCCGACGGCCGCCAACTGACGCAGCAGCTGCAACGGATCGGCTGCCAGGTGCAGACCTTCTGGCCGCCGGCGCCGACCCTGCCCGAAGGGCTGGACGCGGTGTTCCTCGCCGTGCGGCCGGACGTGATAGACCTGGGCTTCGAATGGGCCAAGAGCGAAGACGCGCCCATGGTCATCGCCATCGTCACCTACGAGAACCCGACCATCGTCGAGGCGGTGCTGCGCATCGGCGCGAAAGCGGTGCTGCCTTCGCCCGTGCGCTCGTTCGGCCTCTTGTCATCGCTGGTGGTGGCGCGCCAGGTCTACGACGACATCAAGTCGCATGCCCGGCGCCTGCGCAAGCTCGAGGGCAAGCTGCTGGGCGTGCGCCGCATCGCGGAAGCCAAGAGCATCCTCATGCGCACGCGCAACGTCACCGAGGACCAGGCCTACGACCTGATCCGCGAGCAGGCCATGAACAAGCGCGTCACCACCGAAGAGATTGCGGGCGCCATCGTCAACGCCAACGAAATCCTGTCGCTGGGCAAGTAGGGCGCGCCGCGCAGGCTCAGTACTTGCCCGTCAGCAGCTCGCCTGCGTTGGGCACGCGCGCTTCCAGGTCCAGCACTTTCAGCATCCGGTAGACCGTCGCCGCGGCGGCCGTCACCACCGGCAGCCCCAGACGGTCCTGCACCGGCTGGATCGACGCCAAGGACGGCATCTGCACGCAGGCGGACAGCACCACCGCATCCACGCCGCGCGTGTTCAGGCGTTCCACATGGCTGGCCGGCGCCATCGGATCCTGCGCGCCGACCTTCAGGTTGTCGGGGATTTCCAGCGACAGGCTGTCCTGCACCTCGATGCCTTCGTTCTCGATGTAGTCCACCACCAGCTTGGTCAGCGGCTTCATGTAAGGCGTCAGGATCGCGACCTTGCGCGCGCCGATGGCGTGCAGGCCCTCCACCAGCGCGCCGGCGCTGGAGATCACCGGCGCCGGCGCGCCGTTGTCCACCGTGGCCTGGTGCAGACGCTCCTGCGAGACGCGGTGATAGCCCAGGCCCTGGCTCATGATCGCCACCAGGCAGGCATAGCCCAGCACGTCCACGCGGGCGTCCGACAGCTCCTGTGCGCAACGGTCCGACTCCCGGTCCATCGAAGCCAGTTCCGCCGCCGTCACCTGCTTCATGCGCATGCGGCTGGAATGGAACGTGAAGCGCTCCGGGGCGATGGTCTCGCGCAGGCGCAGCATGGCCGGAATCTCCGTTTCCATGGTGGTGTTGGAACTGGGCACGATCTGGCCGATGCGCAGGGCGCGGGGGGATGTGGTCATGGCGATGCTCCTCGAAAGGCGTAAGAGGGCCAGCCGCGCAGCGGGGCGCGCGAAGCCGGCAATGCGAAATGCGGATATCAGCCGGTGGCGGTGCCTGCGGCGGCAGGCGCTGGTCTCTTGGCGAGTCCCCGGATGTTGTCGTGTGCTCTATGGCAGGACTTATTCTGGTCGCCGGGAACGATATTTTCCAATATAGTTTTTATCTGGTTTGATATCTTTCCCAAATAACTGCCCGCCATGGAAATCCGCCAACTCCGTTATTTCGCCGTGCTGGCCGAAGAACTGAACTTCACGCGGGCCGCGGCGCGCCTGCATATCTCGCAACCGCCGCTCAGCCTGCAGATCGCCCAGCTGGAGCGCGAACTCGAGGTCAAGCTGTTCGACCGCAACAACCGCCGCGTGACCCTGACCGAGGCCGGCGAAGCCTTCCTCAACGACGTGCGCGCGCTGCTTGCCAGCCTGAAGGACGCCACCGTGCGGGTCCGCGCCGTGGACCAGGGCCTGGCCGGCCGCATCGAGGTCGGCCTGTCCGGCTCGCACTTCATGGGCCCAGTGCCGGCGCTGATCGCCCGCTACAAAGCCTCCCATCCCCAGGTCTCGGTCCTGCTCAATGAAATGAACCCCGCCGCGCAGCTGGACGCGCTGCGCGGACACCGCATCGACGTCAGCATCTCCCGCACCGCCGTCGACGACGAGGAACTGCAGTCCATGCCGCTATGGCCCGATCCTGTCGTGGCCGTGCTCCCCAAGGGCCACCCCCTGTCCACCCGCAAGCGGCTGGAACTCAGCGACCTCGCCGGCGAAGCCTTCGTCATGCTGCGCCAGGACACGTCCGCCTTCGCCCGCACCCTGGCCGAAACCTGCGCCCGCGCCGGCCTGCCCCTGTCCGCCGCCCAAACCGTCGCCGAAGTCCCGGCCCAACTGGCGCTGGTCGCCGCAGGTCTGGGCGTGGCCCTGGTGCCGCGTTCCACCTGCCGCCACGCAACCGACCGCATTGCCGTCTGCACGTTGCCCGCCGACATCTCCCGCGCCATGGTCTACGCCGTCACCCGCCGGCAAGGACGCAGGCGCGCACTGGACACGTTCCTGCAGACCGCAGCACAAATGAAGGGGGAATGACGCGCACCACACGTTCATTCGACGCGCCGAAAGACCCGCCAAACTTCAGAAGCAGCATCAACCAGCGCGCAGCGCCATCACCAATCGCAAGACACTGCACAAGCCCCAGAAGGCCGCCCGCGCGGCCGCCCTGGGGCGAACCCCGCAAGATCTTCGCCATCCACCCAGACCGAGGCGAGAACCCCAAGCAAACGACTCGCCCCAGCGTCCGCGAAGATTCAAACAGCAGAGCCTGGCGCGGCGGCCCGGCCGGTGGCGCGGGGCGTCGATAAGCCCAAGGGAATCCGAAGGAACCGCCGCAGGCGGTGACGAGGATGACGCAGGGGCAGTCCGGAGCGAACGCTCCGGACCGCAATCGTTGCCCCGCGCCACCGGCCGGGCCGCCGCGCCAGGCGTCTTAAGAACACAAAGACCGGCCCCCAAAAAACAAGAGGCCGTCCCACAAAAGACGGCCCCAAGAAAACCAAGCAAAGCAAAACAACTCAGCCCGTCAACACGCAATCCAAAGCCTCCGGCGCGCCCAAACGCACCCGGAACTCCCTCAACTCATCCCGCCGAAACACATGCACGGTCACGCGATCCCCCGCCCGGTACTGCGCCAATAGCAATTCCAGCCCCGCCGGCGCATCCACCCGCAAGCCATCCACCGCCACCAGCACATCCCCGGCCGATAATCCACCCTTATGCCCCGCGCCGCCTTCCAGCACCGTCGCCAGCACCAGCGACTCCCCTTGCTTGCGCGTACGCACATCCAGCGTAGGAATATTGGCCGCCGTCTTCCATTGCAGCGTGATGCCCTGCGGCTCCAGTAGCTCCGCCAGCGGCACATCCGCCGTCCCATAGGCATGGCGCGCGATGAAGCGCCGCGTATCCACCCCCGTGGCTTCACGAATCAGCGCCGGCAGTCCATCCTCCGGCAACCCTTGCGGCTTGCCCTGATAGAAATCGCGCCCATAGCGGCTCCACAGCAAGCGCATCACATCGTCCAGCGAGTGCGCGCCACCCGTTTCCCGGCGGATCAGCAGATCCAGCCCCAGCGCCACCAGCGCGCCCTTGGTGTAATAGCTGACCAACGCGTTCGGCGAATTTTCATCCTGCTTGTAATAGCGCGTCCAGGCGTCGAACGAGCTTTCCGCCACCGACTGCTTCAACCGGCCCGGCGTGCGCGCCACGCTGGTGATGGTCTTGGCCAGCAGGCGCAGATAGTCGAGTTGCGTGATCGCGCCCGACCGCAGCAGCAGCAGATCGTCGTAATAGGACGTGAAGCCTTCGAACACCCACAGCAGACGCGTCAGGTCGGGCTGGGAAAGATCGTAGGGAACAAAGGCGTCGGGCTTGATCCGCTTGACGTTCCAGGTATGGAAATACTCGTGGCTCACCAGGCCCAGAAAGCCGCGATAGCCCTCGCCCTGGCCTTGCTGGCCCATCACCGGCAGATCCTTGCGCGCCGTCATCAGCGCCGTGCTGGCGCGATGCTCCAGGCCGCCATAGCCATCGCCCGTGACCATGGTCATGAACACGTAGCGGTCCGAGCTATCCAGGAAAGGCGCGCGCTTGCTGCGCGGCTCGAAGAACGCAATCTGTGTTTCGCAGATCTTGCGCACGTCTTCCGTGATCCGCGCCAGGTCCAGATTGGGCGCAACGCCGGTGAACACCAACTCGTGTTCAGCGCCATGCGCCACGAAGCTCGACACCAGCGGCGTGCCCATTTCCACCGGATGATCGATCAGCGCGTCATAGTCCGGCGCCCGATACAGCCCGAAACCGTGACGGCGCGCCGCGCCCTTGTGGCCGCGCGCTTCCGGCAGGCTGGTGTAGACCTTCCAGTCCGCAATCGAGCGCGGCGGCGCCAGGTCCACCAGGCAGGGCAGGTGGTCCTGGCCATGCACCCGCAGGAACACGCTGGTGCCGTTGAAAAAACCGTGGGTCTCGTCCAGATGCGCGCCGCGCACCGACAGGTCCCAGGCATAGACCTCGTACTCCACCCGCAGCGGACCGTCGCAGGGCGCGGCCTGCCAGGTATGGTTGTCGATCTTCTCGACAGGCACGCGCCGCGTGCCCGCATAGGCCGCCAGCGATTCGATCTGGCGCGAGAAATCGCGGATCAGATAGCTGCCCGGAATCCAGGCCGGCAGCGACAGGCGCTGGCCATCGGGGGAGGGCGCTGCGATGCTTAGGGTTATCCGGTAGCGGTGTCCGGCCGGATCGTGGGGCGCGAGGCGGTAAAGTAGCGGCAGAGCGTTGTCTTTTTCCATGGCCATATCTTACTTTCATACCTACTCGGAGACATCAATGAGCGATTCGTTTGTGCTGGTCGAAACCCGGGGCCGCGTCGGCCTGCTGACGTTGAACCGTCCCAAGGCCCTGAACGCCTTGAACGATCAACTGATGGATGAACTCGGCGCGGCGCTGCTTGCGTTCGAGGCGGATGCCGATATCGGCGCCGTGGTCATCACCGGCAGCGAAAAGGCTTTTGCCGCCGGCGCCGACATCGGCGCCATGAAAGACTGGTCCTACATGGACGTGTATGGCAGCGAGTACATCACGCGCAACTGGGAAACGCTCAAGCGCATCCGCAAACCCGTGATCGCCGCCGTGGCCGGCTACGCCCTGGGCGGCGGCTGCGAACTGGCCATGATGTGCGACATCATCATCGCCGCCGACACCGCCAAGTTCGGCCAGCCCGAGATCAAGCTGGGCGTCATCCCGGGCGCGGGCGGCACCCAGCGCCTGCCGCGCGCGGTGGGCAAGGCCAAGGCCATGGACCTGGCGCTGACCGCCCGCATGATGGGCGC